>CANNEP010000030.1 GCA_947503655.1 uncultured Microbacterium sp. | reverse complement strand
GGCATTGACATCGTCGTGAACAACGCGAGCGTCATCGACCTGTCGGGCTCGGAGGATCTGGGCGCGAAGAAGTACGACCTGATGCAAGACGTCAACGTGCGCGGAACCTTCATGCTCTCTCGCGCGGCCGTGCCGATTCTTCGTGAATCCAGCAACCCGCACATCCTTTCGCTGTCGCCGCCCCTGAACATCTCGCCCAAGTGGCTGGGAGCTCACACGGCGTACACGATGGCGAAGTACGGCATGACGATGGCGACGCTCGGCATGGCTGCTGAGTTCGCCAAGGACGGCATCGCCGCCAACGCGCTCTGGCCACGCACCACCATCGCCACCGCTGCCGTACAGAACCTGCTTGGCGGCGACAAGGTGATGGCCGCATCGCGCACACCCGAGGTCTACGCGGACGCTGCCTACGCCGTGCTCAACCGCCCGTCGCGTGAAGCCACCGGAAACACCTACATCGTCGAGGATGTTCTCGCCGAAGAGGGCGTCACCGATTTCTCCGGTTACGCAGCGATTCCGGGCACTCCCGACAACCGCCTCTTCCCGGACATCTTCCTGGACTAAGCACCCTTCTGACCTAAGCACCTGGTTCCGGAACCAACTTCCGCGGTTGCGGGGGAGGTTTCGGAGCGTATTGCCCCGGGGCTGAGAATTATCAGCCCCGGGGCTTCTGCATGCCCAGTGACCTTGAGTAGGCGTGGCCGCGGATTAAGGTGCACGCACACGTGGCTGTCAGTGCCCGTGCCTATTGTGCTGAACGCGCATCGTCTCGTCGGCTCGTGTGCGGGAACCGCAGCGGTCTTCTGCGGGTGCGGTGACGCCTTCGATGCTGGCTCACGCTACTGCCTCCTCGCCGTTGATCGTTTTGATTTTCGAAAACTGTTTCATGAGAATATCATCTTTCTCGAACAAAGCAACGAAAAGTGTGCAAGAATATTCACATGACACTCGACAACATCAGCGATGCACCGGTCGATCGGGTTGGTGCCTTCCTGTTTGCTGTCGATTCGTTGCGCGAGATTCAGTCGGCGCAGGCGGGCCTTGCCGCGATGGAGATGGCGCTCTATGCGGCGGTCTTCGCGCAGGCAGAGGCAATCACGGCCGAGATGGCGCATCCGATCATCGATCGTGAGCAAGCCATCCGCACGGCGAGTGCTGAGATTGGCGCCGCACTCCGCGTGAGCGACCGTACTGTGCAACGGCGCATGTCGCATGCGTTTGATGTGACTGCTGGCTTCCCGCAGACATTTGAGGCGCTCCGCGAAGGCCGCATTACCGCTTCGCACGTGAGCACGATTGTGAAGGCGAGCGAGGGTCTCCCGACCGGCGAGGCGCGCGAGACCTATGAGGGCATCGCAATTGAGCGCGCTGAGCAATTGTCGCCGGGTCGGCTGGGCGCGATCTTGCCCGGCATCGCCGCACAAATCCACGAATGTTCCCTTGCTGAGCGTCACCAGCGGGCTCGTAAGAGGCGGCGAATTGAGGTGCGCGACACTGAAGACGGTATGGCTGAGTTACTCGCGGTGCTCCCGGCGGTGCTCGCCCATGGCATGTACGACCGCCTCACCTCCATGGCGAAGGCCGTCGAGGGTGCTGAAGAGGGCGACGAACGCTGTCGTGACGAGATTCGCGCCGATGCGCTGAGCGATTTGGTGCTCGGCGGTGGTCCGGTGGCCGTTGGCGACGGGCTCGAAGCGATCCAAGCGCAGGTGCAGGTCACCGTCCCGGTGTTGACCGCTGCGCGTGTTTCGGAGCACGGCGCCGAACTTCACGGCTCCGGTCCCATGGATGCCGAGACGGCGCGGCGCCTGGCTGGCGCGGCGAGCGGATGGGATCGCGTGATGACGCACCCGATTTCGGGGGCGATTCTGGCGGTGGATCGGTATCGTCCGTCGCAAGACATTCGGCGCGCGCTTCGTGTGCGTGATGAGCACTGTCGATTCCCCGGCTGTCGGCAGCCGGCGCATCGGTGCGATGCAGACCACAGTTTGGCGGCCGTCGATGGCGGAGACACCTGCATCGACAACATGGCGCTGCTGTGTCGGCGTCACCATGGCATGAAGCATGACTGCGCCTGGGCGATCGCACACCTCGGCAATGGCGTGCTGCGATGGACGAGCCCCAGCGGCCGCGACTACATCGACACACCCACGTCGACCCTGCGATTCTTCCCCGCCGGGCCCGACCCCGATGATCCGGATGGTCCGGGTGATCCGGATGGTTCGGATGATCCCGATGATCCGGGTGGTTTGGATGGGAAGAATGCTCCGGGTGGGCTAAGTGGGCTAAGTGGGCCGGGTGGGCCAGGTGGGCCGGGTGGGTCAGCCGATCTTGACGGAGCTGTCGATGGCGTGAGTCTGGACAATGCAGGCGGACGGCGGGGATCAGATGAATCCGATGAATCTGATGGTGATGAATCCGATGAATCAGATGAATCCGTTCCGTCCTGGGAGTTGCTCGAATAATGGTGAGGGCGAAGTGTGAGAACGCCGCACGGCATACTGGTTGCATGGCGAGCGCGCTGGCTGCAAGACGAGCCAGCTTGGTTGTAAGGCGAGCCCGCGAAGAGACGACGAACGGAGTACAACATGACGCTTCAGCAAGAGATCATCACCGCCCTCGGAGTGCAGCCGACGATCGACGCGGCCGCCGAGGTCGAACGGCGCACCGAGTTTCTCACCGCCTACCTGCGCACGACCGGCGCGAAGGGGTTCGTCCTCGGTATCTCGGGTGGTCAAGACTCCACCCTGGCCGGCCGACTCGCACAACTGGCCGTTGAGCGCCGCCGCGCAGAGGGTGGCGAGGCGCAGTTCGTTGCCGTGCGCCTGCCGTACAACTTCCAGAAAGACGAAGCCGACGCCCAAGCCGCGCTCGACTTCATCGCCGCCGACCGTGAACTGACCGTCAACATCGCCGCTGGCGTGCAGGGCATCGAAGCCGGAATCGAAGAATCCGGCGACGAAATCAGCGACTTCCAGCGTGGCAACATCAAGGCCCGCGCCCGCATGGTCGTGCAGTTCGCGATCGCCGGACAACTCGGCCTCGTCGTCATCGGCACCGACCACGCCGCCGAAGCGGTCACCGGCTTCTATACAAAGTTTGGCGACGGTGCCGCCGACATCCTCCCGCTCGCCGGACTCAACAAACGCCAGGGCCGTGCCCTCCTCCTGGAACTCGATGCCCCCGACCGCCTCGTCTACAAAGAGCCCACAGCCGACCTCCTCGATGGCACCCCGGGCCGCCCCGACGAAGACGAACTCGGCCTCTCCTACGTCGACATCGATACCTACCTCGAAGGCGGAACCATCGCCCCCGAGGCAGCAGTAAAGCTCGAGGGCAAGTACCTCGGGTCGCGACACAAGCGCCACCTCCCGGTCACCCCCGACGACACCTGGTGGCAGAACTAGCCCCCTGGCGGAGCTACGGCTCTAAGACGGAGCTACGGCTCTAAGACGGAGCCACGGTGCCAAGGTCAGAGCTCGGGCTGCAACTCAGAACCCAACAAATCTCCAAAATCGCGCTATCGCAGCGCCTCGTTTCTTCGATACCGAACGAAGGAATTTCCCTTCGGTAACGTTTCCGGGCGCACCCCAGCCTCCCCAGGTTTCGCTCAACTGGCCAAGAGTACAGTTGAAGGTTGTAAAACATACGAAACCGAAGGGAATCTCATGAAGCGCCGTGTTTCTGGCATTCTGACCCTCGCCGCCACCGCGGCACTCCTCACCGGCTGCGCAACCACCGCTGCAACCGATGCCAAGGAAACCCCCGCTCCGGAGAAGGAAACGGTTGCCATCGCAGCATCGTCCTTCGATGCTCCCGTAGCGTTCACCGAATCGTTCGGTACCGCAGACCTTTCGATGCAGGTTTGGTCGGCACTGGTCAACGACGAGACCGTCGCAGGCGCGCTCGGCGCGACTGAGGCTGGCAACGTCTGGGTCAGCGCAACCACCGCAACCAAGGCAGTTGCAACCGACCTCGTCGACACCGACGTCGCTCCGGTTCTGCGCTCCACCTCGGACGAGACCGCTTCGTACCTCGCAGTCTCGCCGCGCGAGACCGAAATCCCCCTCGCAACCGCAGGCCAGTCGTACTCCTTCCAGTGGGCCTTCCAGGTTCCCGCTGACAAGGCAGTCGCTGAAGACCTCGTCATCTGCTTCGATGACGCAGAGGGCAACGAGCTCGGCTGCTCGGCGATCATCAAGTAATCGTCAAGTAACCACAGCAGTGGGGTGGGCGGAGAAATCCGCTCACCCCACTGCTATTCCCGGGAGCGGAACCACCACACACGACCGCGCACATGGTTCCGGAACCAGCGCTCACGACTGTAGCAACGGTTCCGTCCCCGCTCCCATCGTCTATACATCCCCCAACCCGTACCCTGGAACAATGAACAACTCTGAGATGACGCCCGTGCGGCAGGTCCGTCCCCGCACCGAGGGATGGTCGCAGAAGAAGGATGCCGAAGGGCGTCCGATGCTTCAGTTCGCGAGCCCGAAGCGCGGCAAGCCGCCTGTGCACTGGGCAGACCTCACGCCAGAAGAGCGCGTTGAGCGCGTCAAGGAGCTCGGCATGCCGGGCTTCCGCGCCAAGCAGCTCAACACGCACTACTTCACGCACTACACGTCAGACCCGGCGCACATGACTGACCTGCCGGCTGAAAACCGTGAAGAACTCGTCGCTGGCCTCATGCCGCCGCTGCTCACCGAAGTGCGTCGCCTTGAGACCGACAACGGCGACACCATCAAGTTCTTGTGGCGTCTGCACGACGGCGCTCTCGTCGAATCCGTGCTCATGCGCTACGTCGGCCGCATCACGCTGTGCATTTCGTCGCAGGCGGGCTGCGGCATGAACTGCCCGTTCTGCGCCACCGGCCAGGCGGGCCTCACGCGCAACATGTCGGCGGCCGAAATCATCGACCAGGTCGTGCGCGCCAACCGTGCGATCGCTAACGGCGAGCTCGGTGGCAAGCGCCACGACGACCACTCCGAAGAGCGCGTCTCCAACATCGTCTTCATGGGCATGGGTGAACCCCTCGCCAACTACAACCGTGTCATGCAGGCTGTGCGCACGTTCGTCGCGAAGCAGCCCGACGGCCTCGGCATGAGCGCGCGCGGCATCACCGTCTCGACCGTCGGTCTGGTTCCGGCGATCAAGAAGCTGGCCGACGAAGACATCCCCGTCACGTTTGCGCTATCGCTGCACGCGCCCGACGACGTGCTTCGCGACGAGCTCATCCCGGTGAACTCGCGCTGGAAGGTCGACGAGGCCCTCGACGCCGCCCGCAACTACTTCGACAAGACCGGCCGCCGTGTCTCGATCGAATACGCGCTCATTAAAGACATGAACGACCATGCCTGGCGCGCGGACCTGCTCGCGCAGAAGCTCAACGAGCGCGGCCGCGGCTGGGTGCACGTCAACCCGATTCCACTGAACCCGACGCCGGGCTCCGTATGGACGTCGAGCGAAAAAGACGTGCAGAACGAGTTCGTTCGCCGCCTCAACGACGCCGGCATCCCGACGACGATCCGCGATACCCGCGGCAAGGAAATCGACGGCGCTTGCGGTCAGCTCGTGGCAACCGAAGAAGACAAGGTTGCTGCCGACGCGCTGTAAGAAGCGAGTAGCGGAACCACGGGTGTGGGGCCGGAACCATGGGGTTGCGTTGTGCGGGTTGAGAAACCTGCGCAACCCCAAAATGCACACTAGCCAGGCATTCCTAAGCGCGTCAAACATCGGGCGCGCATAGGTCTGGCTCGGGTTTCATCCAGGCCGCTTGCACCTTGCGCCCAGGCGCACCTTCGTACGCTGGAGGGATGTCCTATTCCGAACACCGGCCCGGACGATTTGGGTCCCAGGGCCAGATCGAGTTCGATGTGACCACCCCGAACGCTGACGAGCCCCTCTACATTCAAGACATTCGCGAGGCCGAACGCCGCGAAGCTGAAGGCCTCGAAACCTACGACGCCGACGGGCCAACCGACCCCTTTGGGGGCGTACCCGACGAGCGGGCCGCAGACCACGACGAGGCACCCGTGAACGCTGGCGCCAAAACCGAGCCGCAACCCGAGCCCGAGTTCGACATTGAACCTCTCGTCGTTCCGCGACGTAAGGATGAAGCAGAACCACTAGCTGCGGAACAGACGGAAGAACAAGCCGTCGAAGAGACCACCGACCCCGGTGAGCCGCTCTTCGCAACCGAGCCCCTGGTTGCGGCCTCTGAAGAAGACCCCGCAACCGAGTCCACGGTTCCGACTCGGCGCAGCGAACGCCCGCGCAAGGTGCGCCGTCCGATGCGACGCCTCGCGATTCTCGGCGGCGCTGACGGCTACGTGCTTGACCAGGTGCCCGCCGAAACCGGACGCTTCGTGCAGATGTTCTTCGTCATCGCTGGCACTGCCCTCATTTCGGGCATCTCGATGGTGTTCGCACTCACGACGGGTGTGAAGGCGGCCGTGTGGCTGGCGATTCCGCTCGCGATCGTGTGGGCGCTCATCATCTTTAACCTCGACCGCTTCCTCACCTCTACCATGCGGTCGTCGACGAAGATCGGCAAGCTCATCGCCCTCGCGCTGCCGCGTGTGATCATGGCCGCGATCATCGGTGTGGTCGTGGCCGAGCCGCTCGTGCTGCAGATTTTCGCGAATGACATTGAGCGCGAAGTCAACGCCACCAACATCGTGCAGGCGCAGGGTGACCAAGAGGCCGTCGCCACCGGCCCCGAAAAGCAGGCCCTCGACGCCGCAACTCAGCGCCTCGCCGACCTGGAAAACCAGGCGGCGACGGGTGTGGTGGTCGGAACCACGACAGACTCTGCGACGCTCACGGCGGCACAGGCGAAGGTCGACGGCATCACGACCCAGATGACGACCCAGCAGGGCGTCATCGATCAGGCCCGCCTCATCTATCAGTGTGAGCTGACCGGCGCGGGTGCTGGCACCGTCGAAGGCTGCACCGGAATCTCCGGCGAAGGCGCAAGCTCCGCCGCCGCGAAGTCTCAGCTCGACCAGGCCCAGGCCACCTACGACGCCCTCGCTGTTGACCTGCGCACCGCTAACGAAGAGCTCACCACGGCGCAGGAGTCGAGCGCGGGTGCGACGAGCGCCAACGAAGACCGCAACCGCGAAGCCGCGAAGGCCCAGCTGCCGACCGCGCAGGCGACGTACGACGCGGCACTCGTCGCCTACAACGAGCGAGCCGACGCGGTCGCTTCGGGCAACGCCGGTGCGAGCGGCCTGTTGAGCCAGATCACGGCACTCAACAGCCTCTCCGAGAAGGAGCCGACGCTCGGCTTTGCGCACTGGATGATCGCGGCCCTGTTCTTCATGATCGAACTGCTGCCCGTGCTCGTGAAGGTCCTCACGAGCCATGGCCAGCCGTCGCTGTATGAAGAGACCGCCGAGGCGCGACGCCAGGTCGAGTCTGATCGTGTGCGGGCAAACGCGTTCCGCGACCGTGCCGATATCGCGACCGGAACCACGGTGGGCGTGAGCGCGTAGCGCGCGAGTACGGCAAACAACACGAGCTCCCCGGCGCGATAAGCGCTCGGGGAGCTCGTGTTTCGGGCTTCGAAGCCTGCGACGAATGCTCTCTTGAACGAACTCTTTTCGATGTCGGAACCCCCGAGTACAGTGGTTTGCGCTCGTGTTTTGGGTGTATCTGGAGACGAAATCACTCCTCGCCTCCGGTGTCATCGGCGGCGCCTACATGCTGCTGGTCGCCGTATTCGGCATGGTGTTCGGCGCGATCGTTGACCACCTCCGCAAAAAGACCGCAATGCTCATTTCGAGCCTCACCACCCTCACCACGTACGCCATTGGCCTGGTCATGTTCTCGCTGTTCTCCGAAGCGACACTGCTGGACTGGCGGGGCCCCTGGTTCTGGATCTTCGTCATCATCGTCCTGATCGGCAGCGTCGTCGAAAACATGCGCAATATCGCGCTGTCAACGACGGTCACGCTCCTCGTGCCGCCCGATAGACGCGACAAAGCCAATGGGCTTGTCGGCACGATCAGCGGCATCGGGTTCTTGGTGACGAGCGTTTTCTCGGGGCTCTCCGTTGGCCTGCTCGGAATGCACGTGACAATCCTGATCGCCGTGATCGCGACGGCGGTCGCGCTTGTGCATCTGCTGGTGATTTCGATTCCGGAACCAGTGAAGGTGCGAAGCGGGGAGGGGCGAGTGAATTTCCGTGGTGCGATCCCGGTGATTCTCGCGGTGCCTGGGCTGCTGGCGCTCCTGCTGTTCACGACCCTGATGCCGGCCGCCGAGGCCGCTGAGCAGACAATCTTGCAGCGTGTGATTCCGTACGAGAAGCAGGGTCGCGTATTCGGGTTCGCGATGACGGTCGAAGTGTCGGCGGCACCGATCACGGCGTTTCTCATCGGACCGATCGCCGAGTTCATCGTCGTGCCATACATGAACAGTGACGCCGGCCAAGACACGTGGGGATGGTTGCTCGGTGAGGGTGAAGCGCGCGGCGTCGCCCTCGTGTTTGTGCTCGCAAGCCTCATCATGCTCATTGCGGTGCTGCTCGCGTTTATGTCGAGACCGTACCGAAACCTGTCTAAGGCGTACGCCGCCGCCCCGCCGCCCGCGGTGTTCGGGGAGGGCGGGGAGAGCTCAGCGGATGCCCGAGCGTCGGAGAATGTGTAGCTGAGCGCCAAAGCGCTAACGTCAGACAGTGACCGGACCCCTCCTCATCCCTGCACCCACGCCGAAGAAGAGCCACACGCGGCTGGGCTTGGTGCTGGCTATTGCCACGGCGTTGAGCTTCGGAACGTCGGGAGCACTCGCCAAGGGATTCATCGACGCGGGATGGACGCCCGGATCCGTCGTGCTCGCCCGCATCTGGATCGCGGCCATCGCCCTCGCGATCCCGACGATCATCGCGATGCGCGGCAAGTGGTCGGTGATGCGCAAGGCCTGGCCGATCGTGCTGCTCTACGGTGCCCTCGCGGTCGCCGCGACGCAGCTGTTCTACTTCCAAGCCGTCGTCACGATCGACGTCGGCATCGCACTGCTGATCGAATACACCGCCCCCGTCCTCGTGATCGTGTGGGTGTGGGTGCGCTCTCGAGTGCGTCCGTCGGGTGCGACGTTCATCGGAGCAGCCATCGCCCTCCTCGGCCTCGCCGTGATGCTGAACGTCTTCAGTGGCGTCACGGCAGATCCGGTCGGTGTGCTGTGGGCCCTCGGCGCCATGGTCGGTGCCGCGGCGTACTTCATCCTGTCGGCACGACAAGACACCGGGCTTCCGCCGATCGCGCTCGCCGGCTTCGGCCTCTTCGTCGGCGGCACCGGCCTCGGCTTGGCTGGGCTGGTCGGAATCCTGCCCCTCAATTCGTCCACCGACCCTGTCACGTATGTCTTTGGTTCCGTGCCGTTCTGGATTCCGCTGCTCGCGCTCGGTCTCGTGTCGGCCGCGCTCGCCTACGCGCTCGGCATCATCTCCACGCGCATGCTGGGCTCACGGCTCGCATCCTTCGTCGCGCTCAGCGAGGTCGTGGCCGCCGTGCTGTACGGCTGGCTCCTGGTCGGCCAGGTGCCAGGGCGCTTCGAGATCATCGGCGGCGTGCTCGTGCTCGTGGGTGTCGTCATCGTCAAGCTCGGCGAAAAAGAGGTTGACGCGCTCGCGTAAGCGGGGAGAGGGGCCTTATGTATACGCTAACGCCCAGAACCTCTCCCTCTGGCTTGTGATTGCCGGTTCGTTGTATACACTAGCAATCACAAGGAGGTGCCATGCGGGCGAGTGATCGTGCATATGAAACGCTTCTCGGCGAGATTCAATCCGGCGAGTTGGCACCCGGTGCTGTGCTCGGTGAAGTCGAGCAGGCCGCACGCCTCGGCGTGAGCCGAACCCCACTCCGCGAAGCCATTGGCCGCCTCGCCGCTGACGGTCTCGTCGCTCAGCAGTCACCACGCGTCACCGTCGTCACCGACATTGACGCCGACGACATCCGCGAACTCTTCGAAGTGCGCCGCGCACTCGAAGAAACCGCCGCACGCCTCGCCGCCCACCGCGGCGACCACGAAACGTTCGCGGCGCTCGCGACGGCATTCGGGCACACCCACATTGAGGGTGCCGAAGGGCTCGACGACTACTACGCCGTTATCGCCCGCTTTGACGAACGCCTTGACGCGGCCGTCAACAACGACTACCTCACCGCAGCCCTACGCATGATCCGTACGCACCTCGTGCGTGTGCGCCGTCTCGCGCGTGACAACCCGGCACGACTCGTGCAGTCGATCGCCGAACACCGCCTCATTGCTTCGGCAATCGCCTCAGGCGACGCCGACCTCGCAGCGCACGCCACCCACGTGCACCTGCACAACGCCTTAACGAACATCTTGGCTGCTCTCCCGGAGCCTGCTCCCGTCGGTGCCGTCAAAACCCTCCAGAAGTAAAGGAAGAAACATGACTGTTCAGCACCACGTGCGCGTCTACAAGAGCGCAGAAGACCTGCCCCGCGAAGAGCAGCTTGCTTGGAAGATCGCTCAGGTCGCCGTTGACCCGGTTGAGGTTGAAGCCGACGTCATCGACATGATCATCAACCGTGTGATCGACAACGCTTCGGTCGCCGCAGCATCGCTGGCCCGTGGCCCGATCGTCTCGGCTCGCTCGCAGGCCCTCGACCACCCCGTATCGCGCGGCGGCGAAGGTGCCAGCATCTTCGGCCTTGACGAAGAGCGCACCAGCCCCGAGTGGGCAGCATGGGCAAACGGCGTTGCCGTTCGCGAGCTCGACTACCACGACACGTTCCTGGCAGCCGAGTACTCGCACCCGGGCGACAACATCCCGCCGATCCTCGCCGTTGCACAGCACTGTGGCAAGGATGGCCGCGCGCTCGTTCGCGGTATCGCAACCGGTTACGAGATCCAGATGGACCTCGTGCGCGGCATCAGCCTGCACAAGCACAAGATCGACCACGTCGCTCACATCGGCCCGTCGGCATCGGCCGGTATCGGCACGCTCCTCGGCCTCGACGCTGAGACGATCTACCAGGCCGTCGGCCAGGGCCTTCACACCACGACCGCTACGCGTCAGTCGCGTAAGGGCGAAATCTCGACGTGGAAGGCACACGCCCCCGCATTCGCCGGCAAGATGGCCGTCGAGGCTGTCGACCGCGCCATGCGCGGCCAGACCTCGCCCAGCCCCATCTACGAAGGCGAAGACGGAGTCATCGCCTGGATGCTGGACGGCCCCGACGCCTCCTACACGGTTCCGCTGCCCGCCGCAGGCGAAGCAAAGCGCGCGATCCTCGACTCCTACACCAAGGAGCACTCGGCTGAGTACCAGGCACAGGCGTGGATCGACCTCGCTCGCAAGCTCGGCAACGAGAACCCGGCACTGCGCGACCCCGCAAACATCGCGTCGATCGTGCTGCACACGAGCCACCACACGCACTACGTGATCGGCTCGGGCGCAAACGACCCGCAGAAGTACGACCCCACCGCATCGCGTGAGACCCTGGACCACTCGATCCCCTACATCTTCGCGGTTGCACTGCAGGATGGCACGTGGCACCACGTTGACTCCTACGCTCCCGAGCGTGCGGGTCGTGCTGACACGGTTGAACTGTGGAACAAGATCACCACGGCAGAAGACACTGAGTGGACGCGCCGCTACCACTCGGAAGACCCCGACGAGAAGGCCTTCGGTGGCCGCGTGGAAATCACGCTGACCGACGGCTCGACCGTTGTCGACGAGATCGCCGTTGCTGACGCTCACCCGCTCGGCGCCCGTCCGTTCGCTCGCGCTGACTACATCCGCAAGTTCCGCATCCTCGCGGAGCCGGTTCTTGAGGCTGCTGAGATCGAGCGCTTCCTCGACCTCGCTGAGCGTCTGCCCGAGCTCACCGTTGACGAGGTTCGCCAGCTCAACATCGTTGCCAAGCCAAGCCTGCTCAGCGGCATCGAGTCGCCGCGCGGTCTGTTCTAAGCCGGAACGGAGAAAAGCACATGCTGTACTCACAGGTTCCCGCAGCGGAGAAGCGTCGCCTTTTCCGTGAGCGGCTGAACTCCGGCGAGCTGCTGCGTTTCCCGGGTGCCTTCAACCCGCTTTCTGCTCGACTCATCGAGCAGAAGGGCTTCGAAGGTGTCTACATTTCGGGTGCCGTGCTGTCGGCAGACCTGGGGCTCCCCGACATCGGCCTGACGACGCTGACTGAGGTCGCTGGCCGCGGCAAGCAGATCGCTCGCATGACCGACCTGCCGACCATCATCGACGCCGACACCGGCTTCGGTGAGCCGATGAACGTCGCTCGCACCATCCAGGAGATGGAAGACGCGGGCCTCGGCGGCATGCACATCGAAGACCAGATCAACCCGAAGCGTTGCGGTCACCTCGATGGTAAGGCCGTCGTTGACGAAGACACCGCGCTCAAGCGCATCCGTGCTGCTGTCGACGCCCGCCGTGACGAGAACTTCCTCATCATGGCGCGCACCGACATTGCAGCGGTTGACGGTCTGCAGGCGGCAATCGACCGTGCCAAGGCACTCGTCGACGCCGGTGCTGACGCAATCTTCCCGGAGGCCATGCACAGCCTCGAGCACTTCGAAGCTGTCGTGAACGCTGTCGATGTTCCGGTTCTCGCGAACATGACGGAGTTCGGCAAGAGCGACCTGTTCTCCACGCAGCAGCTGGCTGATGTCGGTATTCGTATCGTCATTTGGCCGGTTTCGATGCTGCGCATCTCGATGGGTGCGACCGGTCGCGCCCTGGACGAGCTCAACAACGTTGGTCACCTGACTGGCAAGCTGGGCGAGATGCAGCACCGTGCTGACCTGTACGACCTCATCGACTACGAGGCGTACAACCACTTCGACACCAGCGTGTTCAACTTCCGGGTTGAGCGGTAAGCCAAGAAGGAGTTACTCATGACGGAAGTTGATATCAAGAAGGGTCTCGCAGGCGTCGTCGTTGACGTCACGGGCGTCTCCAAGGTCAACCCGGAAACCAACAGCCTGCTGTACCGCGGTTACCCCGTGCAGGAGCTGGCCGCAACGCAGCCGTTCGAGGCTGTCGCGCACCTGCTGTGGACCGGAAACCTGCCGACCGACGCCGAGCTCGCTGAGCTTCGTGCGACGGAGCGTCGCTACCGTGCCCTCGCCCCCGAGGTGAAGGCCGCGATCGACATCCTGCCGACGAGCGCACACCCGATGGATGAGGTCCGCACCGCGGTCAGCGTCATCGGCGCCCTCGACGCGACGGGTGACGTGATGGACGCTGCCGGAACCCCGGAGCAGAACCAAGAGCGTTCGATTCGTCTGTGGGCACAGCTGCCGGCCATCGTGGCCTACGGTCAGCGTCGCCGCCGTGGTGAAGAGCTTGTCGCCCCGCGCGATGACCTCGACTACTCGGCGAACTTCCTGTGGATGACGTTCGGCGAAGAGCAGGACGAGGTCGTCGTTGACGCCTTCAACCGCTCGATGACGCTGTACGCAGAGCACTCGTTCAACGCCTCGACGTTCACGTCTCGCGTGATCGCGTCGACGCTGAGCGACCTGTACTCGGCTGTCACCGGTGCCATCGGCGCCCTGAAGGGCCCGCTGCACGGTGGTGCCAACGAGGCCGTCCTGCACATCTTCAACGACATCGGCGCCGCAGAGAACGTGAAGCCGTGGCTGGACGAGGCTCTCGGCGCGAAGCGCAAGATCATGGGCTTCGGTCACCGCGTTTACAAGCGTGGCGACTCGCGTGTTCCCACGATGAAGGCAGCTCTCGACACGCTCGTGGCACACTACAACCGCCCCGACGTCGCCGAGCTGTACGACGCACTCGAGAACGAGTTCGTGAGCCGCAAGGGTATCTACCCGAACCTCGACTACCCGTCGGGTCCGGCATACAACCTGATCGGTTTCGACACGCTCACGTTCACGCCGCTGTTCGTGGCTGCTCGCGTCACCGGCTGGACCGCGCACATCATGGAGCAGCTTGCGTCCAACGCGCTGATCCGCCCGCTGTCGGAGTACGTCGGCCCCGACGAGCGTCACATCGACGGCTACGTTGCCACCGAAGCTGAGATCGCTGCTGCCAACCGTGAGGCTGAAGCAGAGTAAGTAGCTGAAGAGCTGACAAGCAAAAGAGCTGCCCCGACCGTGATTGGTCGGGGCAGCTCTTTTGTGTTGAGTTCGAATTAGCTTTCGACCCGGCGTCGGCGCAGTGCCACCATCAGCAGACCGCCCGCGACGAGCACCGAAGCACCCAGCATGACGGCGTACGGGGCTTCGCTACCGGTGTTCGCGAGGTTGTTCGAGCCGGTCGAACCGCCCGTGGTTCCGGAGCCAGCAGAGCCGTCGGAACCAGTGGAACCGTCGCTGGGGTCGCTGGGCTCAGGAGTCGGTTCTGACGTGGGCTCGGGCGTCGGTGTCGGCGTCGGCTCGGGCGTCGGTTCGGTCACCGCAAGCGTCGCGCGTCCCAACGGGGCCGGATCAACGACCGGGTGCGCGGCGAAGTACGCGACCGTTGCGCTGAGGTCAGCCTGGCCGGCGTCAGCACGGTTCGTGCCTGCGGCAAACGTCGTGAAGTTGTCGCCACCACCCGCGAGGAACGAGTTCGCCGCCACCGTGTAGTTCGCTGCCGGATCAACGGCCACACCGTTCAGCGTCATCGACACGATGTGCTCGCCGCGCGGGGCCTCCTCAACATACGTGTAGCTGAATCCCTCCGAAACACCGAGGTGAAGCTTCGGACGAGACGCGCCCTCGGGCTGCCACTGCTCCTCAAGCACGCTCTTGATCTGCGCGCCCGTGAGCGTCATCGTCGTGATCGTATTGGCGAACGGCTGCACGCTGGCAACGTCACGGTAGGTGACGGCACCATCAGTGCCGTAGTGCAGGTCAGCGCGCAGGCCACCGGGGTTCATGAATGCGATGTCGGCCACAGCAGGCGCGGCGGGCGCGGGGGTCGTTGCCATGCGCGAGAGTGTCGCAGCACCCTGGCCCGACGTTGCCCACAGCGTCACGTCGGCGATGAGGTTACCCATCGACGACTCCACACCGCGATCGGAACCATTGGTTCCGCCGCGCAGAATGTCTGCGCTAATGGCGCCCACCGTCACGTTGCCCTCTTCCTCGGCGAGCTCGGCGGCGTCAGCCACGATGGCTGAGACCTCGTCGTCGGCGGGGTACAGGGCGGCACCGTCGGCGGTCAGCGGGAGCAGAGCGCCCGTGATCGAGACGAGTTTCTTCGATTCCGAGTCGACCGTGACCGAGATCTGGCCGAGCGTCGTGCCGTACTGGTGTGCCTGAATCACCGGGCGCGCGTTGCCCGCGGGGTCGTCGACCTCGCACGAATACGCCTGGTGGGTGTGACCCGAAATGATCGCATCGATATCGGCGGAGGCGCCGTTCACAAGCTGACCGTAGGTCGTTGACGTGTCACCGAGGTCGGCGCAGCTCGCGGTCGCTTGACCGTTGTGCGTGAGCAACACGATGACGTCGGCCGCATCGGCGGCAACAAGCTCGCCGGCTACACGGTTGGCGGCATCGAGCTCGTCGCCGAACGTGACGTCAGCAACACCGGTCGGTGAAACCATTGCCTGCGTCTCAGCCGTGACCGTGCCGATGAATGCGACGCGCACACCGTCGACAACGCTGATGCTGTACTCGTCGAGCGCAGGCTCGCCCGTGGCGCGGTCGTACACGTTCGCGCCGAGCGCGTACTGCGAGCCACCGAAACGCGGAACAACGCGATTCACGAGGTCATCCATACCCTGGTCGAACTCGTGGTTGCCGACGGTCGATGCGACGAGGCCCGATGCGACCAGTGCGTCGATCGTGGGGTTGTCATCATCGATGAACGACGTGAAGGTCGACGCGCCGATGTTGTCGCCGGCTGAGACGAACAGCGTGTTCGGGTTTTCTGCGGTCAGCTGTGAAACAGCGCCGGCAACGACAGCCGCGCCGGGCTCGCCACTGCCCAGGTTGGGCTCAATGCGACCGTGGAAGTCGTTCACGTTCAGAATCTGCACCTCGGTGAGTCCATCATCAATCGCAAACAGTGTCGTGGTTCCGCTTACCTCATTCGCGACGGCGAGCAGTGGCTCGCCCGTTGGCGATGCATCTGCGGGAATGAACGTGACACCCTCGGCGCCCAGGTCGCCGGCGGCTGACAGATCAGTCTCGGGGTCTGCCGAGAAGTCGCGGTTGTTAACGTAGGTGACGAAGGTCGCGTTGGTGGGCATGGTGATGTCATAGACGACGATGCCGCCGACGCGCTCGAGGCCCACGAAGGCGTAGGTGCGGTCGCCGACGGTGCCGACCGTGACGCTCTCCGGCTCGGGGCCCTTGTCGTCACTACGGCCTTCGGAGTTCGCCTCGGTGTGGTTGGAGTTCGCGAAGTCACCGGCCGCTTCAGCGGTCAGCGCTTCGAGCGCGCTGCCCGAGTCAAACACGAGCGTGCCGTCGGTCGTGAAAATCGAGAACGAGCGGCCGCCGAACGCGTATAGCTCGTCGTAGCAACCGGCCTCGGCGTTAAAGCCGAGTTCACGCGTGACGTTGAGGCGACCGAGCTCAGCGTTGCCGATCAGGCCATCGAAGTTGGCGCAGGCGGGGCCGTAGCCGTCATCGGCCAGATCCTTGACGCGTGACGGCTCGGCGTAGTCGCCCCACTCACGGGCGTCACCCTCGTTTGCAGTGACGAGGTACGTGGTTCCGTTCGCCTGGTACGACGCGATGCCGTCCGGCATGTAGACGCCAAACAGGTTGTCGTACGTGCGCTGTTCGAAGCGGTCGTCCTTGTCGGACGGGTCGAGCGCGTTCCCCGGCAGGGAGTGATCCTTGTAGCCGAGCGCCACGATGTCGGTCACGGTCGCGCTCGCGAGGTCGACCGTTGCGATCGCGTTGGCCTCCTGAAGCGTGACGTACGCGGTGCCGCCGTCGATCGTGACGTACTCGGGCTCGAGGTTGCGGCTCACCGGGAAGTCAGCCTCCGGCGTTGGGCCGAAAACGCGCACGCCCGCGGGCAGAATGTTGCCCTCGAATGCGTGGAAGTCAGCGATGCGCACGTCGTTCTGTGCGGCTGCGGCAACGGTTGCCGGCAGGGCAACGACCGCGACAGAACCTTCCGGGTCGCGGGAGAAGTCGTCGGCGGGCTCGCCCTCATTCGCAACGACAGCCGTGGTTCCGTCAGCCGACAACGCCACCATGTCGGGCAGTGCGCCCACCGTCACCGCGCCGAGCACCGCCGGGGTGTCAGCGTTGGCGTCGAAGAACAGCAGCGTGCCCGGGTCGGTCTTGACCGGCGCCTCGAAAGCGATCACGCCGAGGCCATCGGCGCGCACCGCCACCGAGTTCGCGATGCCCGCGCCCTCGATCGAGAACAGTTCGGTCATAGCGGCGGGGTTCGTGGCATCGAGCACTGAGACGGAACCAGCTTGTGCGTTGACGACGAAAAGGCGGCCGTTGTAGGCGGCGACGATCTCCGCCGCAGACGAGTCGAACTCGCCCGTCTCAAACGTGCCGATCGGGGTGAGGGTAATGCTGGGGTCGGGTGTTGAGAGCACCACGGGGTCGGCCACGATAGCGGCGGTCGCGGGCAGCGGCGCGGTGAGCACAAGCGTGCACGCCACGGCCGTTACCGCGACGGTTCCCGCGGCACGGCGGAGGGGTCGCGAAAGCATGGAGTGTTCCTGATCTGTCGGAGATTCGCGGCATGCTGAAGGCACGCGCAGGACTCCTCCACCGTCGACGGTCAGGGTGTCGCCCGCGTAAACAGAGCGGAAACGGTGCCGAAAGGTTCGGCGCTACTCTTCGGCTGGGACTACGCAGGCTCGGCTACGCCGTCGCGGCGCGCATCTGCTCCAAGTCATCCAGGTGGTCGTTGAAACCACGCAGTGCCACGGTGGGCACGTCGGTTTCGACGACCGCGCGCAGTTCGCTGACGACGGCGGCGGAACCATCGGGCAGCGGAATCGACGGCAGCGCGCGTCCGATGAGCTGGCCCATGGCCTGGCCCTGCGTGCGAGCGAAGGCGGCGAACTCACGCGGTGCGCGCGCGGCGTATTCGGCGACAAGCGCACCCTGCTCGATGCCCCAGAAGCCGTCGGCCATCGCGCTGAACTCGCGGTTCGACAGCGTTCCGCTCGTCAGTCGTGCCCACCCCTCAGCCTTGGCTTCGGGCGTCGGCAGGGCGGCGGTCGAGCGTAGCGCAGCGTGAGCGCCGGCCGTTGTGCGGTCACGCTCGGCCTCGGCGGCGATCGCGGCGCCCTGGCCGAGCTCGGCGAGGCGCGTGACGTACATCCAGCGCACCGCCGGGTCGGTTGCGGCGTCGAGGCGCTGCATCAGCTCAACCGCGTCGCTTGCGGAGTGCGCGAAGATGCGCTCGGCGGCTGCGTGCAGGTGGGTCTTGGGGGAGTCGAGCACGATGCGCGCAAGCTCCGCGAGCAGGTCAAGGTGGGTGCCGACCGTGTCAACCGAGCTGTAAGTTGCGGCCATGCGCAGGGCCAGGCCGATCGCGCCTTCGAACACGGTCGCGTCGTCTTCGTCGACCAGTTGGGTGCGGGCAAGCGCAATGAGGCTCTCGATTGAACGCGTGCCGCGCTGCACGGTGGCAACGGCGGTTGCCCACAGCAGGCCGCGCGTGAGCGAACGTTCGATGCGACTGAGGGCTGCGTCGAGAACGGCCTTCGACTGGTGGTCAAGGTCGAGTGCCGCGTAGGTTTCGTCAAGCGCGTTGGGCAACACCGCGAGGCCCGCGAACGCCTCGAGGCGTACGGGCTCGGAAGCGAGATCAACGATTTCTTCGCGCACGACGGAACCATTGGTTCCGTAGCCGACAACGGTGAAGCGGTGCGGGCGGCTGCCGGTGCGCGTCAGCACCGGAACATCGCCGTCACGCGTCACCGTGATGGTGTCAAAGCCGGTCGTGCGCAGCCACGCTTCGGCCCACGAACGCACGTCGCGGTCGGTCGCGCCGTCGAGGGCATCGAGGAAGTCGGCGAGCGTTGCCGTGCCGAACGGGTGCGCCGACAGGTGCGTGTTGACGCCGCGAATGAAGTCTTCTTCACCGAGCCAGGTCACGAGCTGACGCAATACCGCGTTGCCCTTCGCGTACGTGATCATGTCGAAGTTGGCGAATGCGGTGTCGACGTCGACGAGGTTTTCAGCGTCTTCGGCAATGCGGTGCGTTGAGCGACGCGAGTCAGCCGAGTAGGCGCTGAGTTTGCGGCCGAGGGCCGCGGCCGTCCACGTGTCGGTGCCGGTCGCCCGGCCCGACACTTCGTAGCCCATGTAGTCGGCGAACGACTCATTGAGCCACGTGTCTTCCCACCACGCCATCGTGACGAGGTCGCCGAACCACATGTGCGCCATTTCGTGCGCGATGACCGAGCTCATCGCGTGACGCTGCATCGCGGTCGGTTCGCCCGGCGTGAGGTACTCGTCGCGGAAGGCCACGCAGCCCGGAAACTCCATCGCGCCCCAGTTGAGGCCCGGCGTGAATACCTGCTGGTAGTCGGCGAACGGGTAGGGCTCGTCGAACGTCGACGTGTAGTGCGCGAACGCACGCGACGTCACAAACTTGAGGTTCTCAAAGTCGCGCTCGAGCGCTTCAGCCTGCGAAGCGCGGGCGTGCCACCCGAACGGCAGCGTGCCACCCTCGGCGAGGGCGTACGGCTCATCCCACGTCTTCGAAACGTACGGGCCGCCACACACGAAGAAGATGTAGGTCGAGAAGCGCGGCGTCGGGTGGAAGAACCACGTGTCGTCCTCACGGCGGTCGAAAAGGCCGTTCGCAAGCACCGTCCAGTGGCTTGGCGCCGTCACCGACACCGTGAACGACGTCTTGATGTCGGGCTGGTCAAAGCAGGGGATGACGCGCTGCGCAATGTCCATCGCGGTGAAGCCGCTGACGTAGCGCTCATCGTCGGCAGGGTCGATAACGACCGTCATACCGTCGCCATCGGTGACATACGGCATACGAGCGCGCATGGTCACGGAGTTGTCAGCCGCCAACCCGCTCAACGTAATGCGCTTGCCGTCGTACTGCCACGTGGTTCCGTCAGCCGTCTCAACGACGAGGTCGCTCGCGTCGGTCAACTCGAGAAAGCTTGAGGCGCCCGGGGTTTGGCACGCAAACGTGATCGTCGCGGTCAGATCGTAGCGGTCAGTAGGGGTGAGGTCGAGGTGGACGACAGTGTCCACATCAGAAATCAGAGCGGAACGGGTACGGGCATCGGTGAGCGTGAGAGACACCCTTCGACCGTACTCTGTTTACGCGGCATCCTTGCGGGCGCGGCGCACGATCGCGGTGACGATGATGATGACGACGATGCCGCCGAGCACGCCGTACACCGCCGTGACGGGCACGGGCGGTTCAATCTGCGAGGCGCCCGGGGTGCCGGGGGTGGCGGAACCAGCGGGCTCGGTTTCGTCGCCGGGTAGCGTCTGCTGTTCGGTACCCGGGTTTGTCGCGGTGGGTGCCGGTTGGGTCGGGTCGACGATGGGGGCATCACCCGCGATGACCGTGATCGGAATGACGATGGGTTCGAACTCATTGGTCGCGATCGTGAGGTTATGCACGCCCACCGGGAAGTCGGCGGGAATCACAACCGCGAAGCCGGTGTCGCCGTAGTGGTCGGCGGCGGGGATATCCGGAACCACGATGGCGCCGTCGCCGAGGGTCGCGGTAATGACGCGGCCGGTGAGGAGGTCGGAGACCGTGACCTGCAGCGTCTGGCCCTGCGCGATCTCGCCGTTACCGAAGTAAACCTCCGCCCAGTCGTACACCTCGGTGGGCTTGATGACTGATGACACGGTCGACACTTCGGTGGCGCTCGCGGCAGGCGCGGTGGCGACAGGTGCGAGCACGAGCGCGGCAGAAAGCCCGAGCACTGCGGCGAGCGAGCGGCGGCGTAAGGCGAAGCGAGTCATGCGAGCTTTCCGACGAGAGTGGGCCGCGGTGTACGGCTTGTGTAATCCAGAATGCCAGACCTGCCTGAAATTGTGACTGGTGGGTCCAGGTGACGAGCCGGAAGGGGGTATTCCTTTTACTAGGACATCCATGTAATCTGAGCACTGTGCCAACGAGGGCACAGACAGGGGTGTCACATTGGTACGTCAAATCCCGCATTTTGTAGGCGGAAAGCGCACTGAAGGAACATCGGGCCGATACGCCGATGTGTTCGATCCATCCACCGGAGAAGTCCAGGCGCACGTCACCCTGGCAAGCACCGCCGAGGTCTCCGCTGCCATTGACACCGCCGAACAGGCGCAGGTGAAGTGGGCGGCAACCAACCCGCAGGTGCGCGCCCGCGTCATGATGAAGTTCGTCGAACTCATCGCCCGCGATCGCGACGAACTGGCACGTCTGCTCGCGAGCGAACACGGCAAAACCTTCGACGACGCGAAGGGCGACATTCAGCGCGGTGTCGAGGTCATCGAGTTCTGCATCGGGGCTCCGCACCTGCTGAAGGGCGAATACACGGTCGGTGCCGGCACCGGCATCGACGTCTACTCGATGCGCCAAGCACTCGGCGTAGTCGCTGCGATCACCCCGTTCAACTTCCCCGCCATGATTCCGCTGTGGAAGATCGGCCCCGCACTTGCCTGTGGCAACGCGGTCATCCTCAAGCCGTCGGAACGCGACCCCTCGGTTCCGCTTCGCCTTGCCGAGCTCTTCCAAGAAGCAGGGCTCCCCGACGGGGTTCTCAACGTCATCAACGGCGACAAAGAGGCAGTCGATGCGATCCTCAACGACGACCGCATTCAGGCGGTCGGCTTCGTCGGCTCGACGCCCATCGCGCAATACATCTACTCAACCGCGACGGCGAACGGCAAGCGGGCACAGTGCTTCGGCGGCGCGAAAAACCACATGATCGTGATGCCCGACGCCGACCTCGACCAGGTCGCCGACGCCCTCATCGGTGCCGGCTTCGGTTCTGCTGGCGAACGATGCATGGCGATTTCGGTCGCCGTGCCGGTGGGTGAAGAGACAGCCAACGCGCTGTCATCGAAGCTCGCCGAACGCGTCGCACACCTGAAGATCGGCCCCTGGAACACCGAGGGCGTCGACTACGGCCCCCTCGTCACGCGCGAGGCCGTCGACCGGGTCAGTGGCTACATCCAACAGGGTGTTGATGAGGGCGCAATGCTGCTCGCCGATGGCCGTGGTTTCGTTGTCGATGACTTTGAAAATGGCTTCTACCTCGGCCCGACGCTGTTCGACCACGTCACCACCGAGATGGCGATCTACCGCGAAGAGGTCTTCGGCCCGGTGCTCGTGATCGCTCGCGCCGGAAGCTACGAAGAAGCGCTCGCGATGGCCACCGACCACGAATACGGCAACGGCGTCGCGATCTTCACGCGTGACGGCGACACCGCCCGCGACTTCACGACCCGCGTGCAGGTCGGCATGGTCGGCGTGAACGTGCCGATTCCGGTGCCGATTGCTTATCACACGTTCGGCGGCTGGAAGAAAAGTGGCTTCGGTGACCTCAACCAGCACGGCCCCGACTCCTTCCGCTTCTACACCAAGACCAAAACGATCACGAGTCGTTGGCCGTCGGGCATCAAAGAAGGTGCCAGCTTCGTCATTCCCACAATGAATTGAGACACCCATGAGTATGACCACCACGACCGAGGAAGAGCTCTCGGCCATTCTCGACGCGGTGCGTGACTTCGCCGCTTCCGAGCTGGCACCGCACGCCGCCGAGTGGGACGAGCACGGAACCTTCCCTCGCGACACGCTGCGCCGTGCCGGAGAGCTGGGGCTGGGTGGCATTTACGTTGCCGAAGACGTCGGAGGCGCGGCCCTCAGCCGTTCCGACGCCGCCGCAATCTTCGAAGCCCTCGCGTACGCCGACCCAACCGTCACCGCCTACATGACCATTCACAACATGGTCGGCTGGATGATCGACACATTCGGCAACGACGCGCAGCGCCACGAGTGGCTGCCGCAGCTCACGTCGATGAGTATCTTTGGTGCGTATTGCTTGACGGAACCAGGGGCTGGTTCTGATGCTGCGGCAATTACGACGTCAGCAATTCGCGCGGGCGACGAATACGTGCTGACGGGCGTCAAACAGTTCATTTCGGGTGCCGGCGAGGCCGGCGTGTACGTCGTTATGGCGCGCACCGGCGAACCGGGCGCTCGGGGCATCACGGCCTTCTTGGTTCCGGCCGACTCCACGGGCCTCAGCTTCGGCACCAACGAAAAGAAGATGGGCTGGAAGGCGCAGCCGACCCGCCAAGTGATCATGGACGAAGTGCGCGTGCCCGCATCGAACGTCTTGGGCGAAGTGGGCGGCGGATTCAAGATTGCGATGCGCGCCCTCAACGGCGGCCGCATCAATATCGCTGCGTGCTCCCTGGGCGGTGCAGCGTGGGCACTCGACAAGGCGGCCTCGTATGTGAAGGAGCGCTTCACGTTTGGCGAGCCGCTCGCCGCGCGCTCGACCGTGCAGTTCACCCTCGCCGACATGGCGACCGAACTGCGCGCCGCTCGCGCGCTGGTACGGGAGGCGGCGCGCGCCATTGATGATGGTTCCGCCGATGCCGCCATGCTGTGCGCGATGGCAAAGCGCTTCGCGACAGACGCCGGATTCAAGGTCGCCAACGACGCCCTCCAATTGCACGGCGGCTACGGGTACCTTTCGGAGTACGGCATCGAAAAGGTCGTGCGCGATCTGCGCGTGCACCAGATTCTGGAAGGCACGAACGAGATCATGCGCGTCATCATCGGACGCGAAGTGCTCGAGGGTAAGCGGTAAGAATTTTCGGTCGAGCGCTGGGGCTCGACTATGACGTGAGGAGAATCGCATGACAAACATTGCATTCCTGGGGCTCGGTCACATGGGACTACCCATGGCGATCAATCTGCACAAAGCGGGCCACACCATTTCTGCTTTTGACCTGGTTCCGGCCGCCATCGACGCGGCGCGTGCTGCTGGCCTGACGGTTGCCGAGTCCGGGGTTGCGGCATTGCCCGGCGCAGAGGTCGTCATCACGATGTTCCCGAGCGGCAAACACGTGATCGATGCGTACTCTGGACCCGACGGATTGCTCGCGAATGCGGCACCGAACACGCTGTTCATCGACTGCTCGACGATTTCGGTGGCTGAGGCACAAGAGGCGCACAACCTGGCGGCTACCGCCGGGCACCGCAGCCTCGATGCGCCGGTATCGGGTGGCGTCGTTGGCGCGGAGAACGGAACCTTGGCTTTCATGATCGGCGGAGCAGACGAAGTCGTCGCGGCGGCTCGCGAGCTCTTCGAGATCATGGGCGCACGCGTCGTGCACTGCGGTGGCGACGGGCTCGGTCAGGCCGCGAAGGTGTGCAACAACATGATTCTCGCGATCAGCCAGATCGCGGTGTCTGAGGCTTTCGTGTTGGGGGAGCGCCTGGGCCTCACGCACAATGCGCTGTTCGACGTCGCCGCGCACGCCTCCGGGCAGTGCTGGGCGCTTACGACGAACTGCCCCGTTCCGGGGCCGGTGCCGACGAGCCCCGCAAACCGTGAGTACCAGCCCGGTTTTGCCGGATCGTTGATGGCAAAAGATCTCGGGCTCGCGCTCGCGGCGATCGAAGCGACCGGTGTCGACGCTCAATTGGGCCGTCACGCACAGCAGATGTATGCCGAATTTGCCGCTGGCGACGGCGCGCACCAGGATTTCTCTGGCATCATCAACACCATCCGCGCGAAAGGCTGACATGACTGAGTTTGAGACCGTCCTGACCGAAACCCGTGGCCGCGTGGGCTGGATCACGCTGAACCGGCCCGAAGCACTCAACGCGTTGAATGCCCAGACGATGCACGACGTCGTGATCGCCGCTGAGCAGTTCGATGCTGACCCGGAGGTCGGTGCCATCGTCATCACCGGCGCCGGCCGTGCGTTTGCCGCGGGAGCTGACATCAAGGAAATGGAAGACCGCTCGGGCCTCGAGATGCGCCTCGGCAACTACTTCGCGGGCTGGGGCCGGCTGGTCGCCGTGCGCAAGCCCGTCATCGCGGCCGTCAACGGCTTCGCGCTGGGTGGCGGGTGCGAGCTCGCGATGATGTGCGACATCATTCTGGCGTCGGATGCCGCGAAGTTCGGGCAGCCCGAGATTAACCTCGGTGTGATTCCGGGCATGGGCGGATCCCAGCGTCTCGCCCGTGCGATTGGTGCGTACAAGGCAGCCGAACTCGTGCTGACCGGCCGCATGATCGACGCCGCCGAGGCCGACCGTGCGGGGCTCGTATCCCGCGTCGTCGCCGCCGACGCACTTATTGACGAAGCGCAGAAGATGGCCGAAGTGATCGCGTCGAAGTCACTACCGAGCGTTATCGCTGCGAAGGAGCTTATTCGCACGTCACTCGAGTCGCCCCTCGCCGAGGGTCTGCGTCACGAAGCCGCGCTGTTCGCGTCACTGTTTGACACCAAGGATCAGAAGGAGGGCATGGCCGCGTTCCGCGAAAAGCGCCAGCCCAACTTCGAGAACCGGTAGGGACGGGGTAGATTTCGCGTCGATCCGGTTAGTCTGGCTCGCGCGTCGACTCCGGGTCATTCACAAAGTCGCCCGAACCCTCGCGGAAGCGCGCCACGATCGCGACGAGGGCGGTGGTATCGGCGTGATTCATGCCGATGCGCTCAAATACTTCGGTGTTGAGGGCAACGGTGGCCTCCTCAACGACGGCGCGACCAGCATCGGTCAACAGCAGCATTGCCGCGCGCCCATCGGCGGGGTGCTTCACGCGTTCGATGTAGCCGTCCTTGACGAGGCGGTCCACGGTGTTGGTGACGCTCGTCGGATGCACCTGTAAACGGTCGATCGCACTGGCGAGGGGCAACCGGCCGGCACGAGTAAATGCCAGCATCCGCAACATCTCATAGCGCGCGAAGGTCAGCTTGTGCGGTTTGAGGGCGGCATCGACGCTCGCCTGCATGAGCTGCTGCGCACGCATCACACTGGTCACCGCGGTCATTCCGGCGGCTGCGTCATCCCACCCGTGAACGTGCCATTGCCGCCGCGCTTCAGCGATCGGATCAACACGATGTGGGTTCTGCCCTGCCATAGACCAACGCTAGCGGGTCGGATCGGGCTTTCCGCGAATCGGGAGACCGTGCTAGATTCGACCTAACATTTGCTTGGTTGTGCGCAATGTATACATAAATGTCCACTGGGTGGCCTATCGTTCCGATAGCCCACAGCGAATGGCTACATTCAACGGGCGTCTATTAGACTCGCGACGAACGAGGAGGAGCTATCGATGAAGATCATCGTCCTGGTCAAGGAAGTCCCTGACACCTATGGTGACCGCAAGCTAAATCTAGAAACTGGTCTCGCCGACCGCGGTGCAAGCGAGGCGGTGCTCGACGAGATTGGCGAACGCGCCCTTGAGGTTGCTCTCTCCTACGCCGACGCCAACGCTGGTACTGACGTTGTCGTGCTGTCGATGTCGCACGACGGTGCCGCCGCAACGATCCGCAAGGGTCTCGCGATGGGTGCTGCGAGCGCCGTGCAGATCGCAGACGAGAAGCTTCTTGGTGCCGACCTGCGCCTGACGGCCCAGGTGCTTGCTGCCGCTATCGAAAAGACCGGTTACGACCTGGTCATCGCCGGCAACACGTCGACGGACGGCTCCGGCGGCATGGTTCCGGCCATGATCGCTGAAATCCTCGGTGCTGTCTCGGCGACGGGCCTGTCGACGGTGACGATCAGCGACTCCGGTGTCACCGGTACGCGCCCGATCGATGGCGGCTCGCAGACGGTTTCGGCAGCACTGCCCGCCGTCATCTCGATTTCTGAGGCACTGCCCGACGCGCGTTTCCCCAACTTCAAGGGCATCATGGCGGCGAAGAAGAAGCCGTTCGAGACGCTGTCGCTGGCAGACCTCAACGTCGATGCCGATGACCTGTCGCAGGCACACTCCATCATGCTGACGGTCGCCGAGCGCCCGCCGCGTGATGCTGGCGTCAAGATCGTGGACGAGGGCGACGCAGGCACCAAGCTTGCTGAGTTCCTGATCCAGAACCGACTGGTGTGAGGACGAGAGCAATGACGAACTATCCCGCAGACTCCATTCTTGTCGTTCTCGAGACGACGACCGCTGGTGCCCTCACGGGTGCAGCCGCCGGACTCCTCGGCGCCGCTTCCGGCGTCGGAACCCCCGTCGCACTCATCGTGAACGGTTCCGCTGACGCCGCAGCCGAGGCCGCACGCCTCGGTGCCGCACACGTGCTCGTGACAGAAGGTTCCGACGCGCAGGCGCTCAACGTTGCGGCCGTTGACGCCGTGGCTGCCGCGGCAGACGCAGTGAAGCCCGACGCCGTGCTGCTGTCGCACTCGATCGACGGCCGCGACATCGCTGGTCGCTTCGCCGTGCGTGCCAACGCCGCAATCGCCGTTGACGCCGTGGGTGTCTCGCGCGATGGCGAAGGCGTCGTCGCTGAGCACTCGGTCTACGGTGGCGCGTTCAACTCGTCGTCGGCCGCAACGTTTGGTCCGCTTGTCGTGACCGTACGCCAGGGCGCCATCGACGCTCGCGCTGACGAGAAGCCTCTCGCCTCAGAGACCCTCGCGGTCACCGCGTCGGGTAAGCCTGCCGCCACGATCGATTCGGTTGCCGAAGAGGTCGTTGAGTCGTCGCGCCCCGAACTCCGTGGCGCCGCGAAGGTTGTCTCCGGTGGTCGTGGCCTCGGCTCGCAAGAGAAGTTCGTTCTCGTCGAGCAGCTTGCTGACGCCCTGGGCGCCGCGATCGGTGCTTCGCGCGCCGCTGTCGACGCCGGCTACATCCCGCAGTCGCACCAGGTCGGACAGACCGGTGTCTCGGTCTCGCCGCAGCTGTACGTCGCACTCGGCATTTCCGGTGCCATCCAGCACCGCGCCGGCATGCAGACGGCTAAGACGATTGTCGCGATCAACAAGGACGGCGAAGCTCCGATCTTCGACATCGCCGACTTCGGCATCGTCGGTGACCTCTTCACCGTGGTTCCGCAGTTGATCACCGCGCTCGAGGCCCGGAAGAAGTAAGTATGGCGACCTATAGCCGTTCGATCAGGCGAGGCTTGCCCCGCGTGGCCGGCGGAGCCCCCTGGCCCGCCGGGGGCGACGCTCCCGTCGGTGTTGAGGTGCCGGTTGCTGAGGCTGAAACGCCGGTGGCGGCGGTAGCGGAACCAGTGGCTGCGGCTGCTACGGAAGCTCCGGCTGCCGCTGTGGTTGCGGAAGCTCCCGTTGCTGAGGCTGTGTCGGCTCCAGCTGCTGCGGCTCCGGTTGCCGCGGCGCCCGTGGCTGCTGCTGCCGGTGGCGCTACGCTGCGTCGCGGACTCCCGCGCGTTGCCGGTGGTGACCCGTGGCCGCCCGCAGGCTCTGCGCCCGCAGGTGCGGTGCCCGCTGCGGCTGCGCCGGTTGCTGAGGCCGTGGCTCCTGCCGCTGAGGTGCCCGCCGCCGCTGCTCCGGTTGTTGCAGCTCCCGCTACGTCCGCTCCCGCCGCCGCTGTTATCCAGCGCGAGGCCGTTGCGCTCCGTCGCGGACTCCCGCGCGTTGCCGCCGGCGAAGGCTGGCCGCCCGCAGGCTCGGTTGCACGACCGCTGGTCGTTGCTCCCGCGGCCGAAGGCACCGCACCCGCAACTCTCGCAACGGAAGCCCCCGAGCCCGCAGCTGGCGCACCCGCTGCAGCCGAGGTTCCGGCAGCCGCTGTTGTTTCGGCAAAGGGTTACGACGTTTCCACGCCGTTGCCGTTCAAGCAGACGGTGTTCCCGGGCAAGTACGCGAACGTTCCGGTCGTGAAGCGCGATGCGCGTCGCTACGGCAAGTTCACGTTCTGGCAGTGGGCGGGCATCGTCGTGCTCGCCGGTGGCGCCCTGCTCGGCGCCGCGGCGATGGCCGTGATCACCGTGCGCCTGCTGCTCAGCCTGCCGTTCATGCAAGACTTCATGACGGCGTTCCCGGGTGAGTACGACCTGCCTGAGGGCTCGCAGCCGGGCTTCCCGGTGTGGGCGCAGTGGCAGCACTACTTCAACATGTTCCTGATGCTGCTCATCATCCGTTCCGGATGGACGGTGCGCACAGACCGCCGTCCGAGCGCCTTCTGGACACCCAAGCGCTCGACCGACGGCAAGGGCAAGATCAGCCTGACGCTGTGGCTGCACCAGTCGCTCGACCTGCTGTGGGTCATCAACGGCATCGTATTCGTGGTGCTGCTGTTCGTCAGTGGCCACTGGGTACGCATCGTGCCGACGAGCTGGGAAGTCTTCCCGAACGCGCTGTCGGCGATCCTGCAGTACGTTTCGCTGGACTGGCCGACCGAGCACGGTTGGGTCAACTACAACAGCATCCAGCAGCTGATGTACTTCACGGTCGTGTTTATCGCAGCTCCGGTCGCGATCATCACCGGTGTTCGCATGAGCAACCTGTGGCCCAAGAACGCTGCGAAGCTGAACAAGCTCTACCCGGTTGAGGTGGCGCGTGCGCTGCACCTGCCGACGATGCTGTTCTTCGTGCTGTTCATCATCATTCACGTGTTCCTGGTGTTCGCCACCGGAGCGCTCCGCAACCTGAACCACATGTTCGGTGGCACGGATGAAATCAGCTGGACCGGCTTCTGGCTGTTCTTCGCCGGACTCTGCGTCATGGTTGGCGCCTGGTTCGCGGCCCGACCGCTCGTGATCGCCCCGATCGCGAAGCTGTTCGGAAAGGTCAGCGCCCGCTAAGCGTCAGCGTCACTTTGAGAAGCCTTGAGGCCTGCGTCGAATCCTTCGGCGTAGGCCTCAGCGCTTTCGGTGTGGAACATGTCGTTCTCGAGCGCCCGCACAATCGAACGCGCACCGGGCAGGTCGAGCGAGCCGACGAGGTCACCACGGCCACGCACAATCGCAACCGGCTTGCGTGACGTCTTGCCCTTCACGAGATCGGTTGCGCTGGCGAGCTCATCGGCAACGCACGGCATCGTCACCACGAGTGGGCGGCCTTCGGCGTCGACGGAACCACGCAGGTCTTCAAAAACATAGATACCGGCTGCGCCAATGGCTTGGTCGGTTTGCCCCTCACGCCACGCGCGGCCCAGGGTGTCCGAAACAATCACGCCGACCTGCACCATGCGTGATCTCACCGATGTTATCGAGTGCCCAAATCTGGAGCATCAACGAACCAGACGCACCTCGGTCAGGCTCTCACCAAGGAAGGGCTCGGTGTGCTTGGCCCCATCGGCGGTAAAGCCGTTGCGCTGGTAGAACCGGTGAGCGCGAGGGTTGTCCTCGGCGACCCACAGGTAGAGCGGTTGCCCGTCGGGGACGACCGCATTGAACAGTTGTTGTCCGATTCCCGTGCTGTGATAAGCGTGAAGGAGGTAGATGAAGTACAGCTCACGTTCGCGCGGGGCGTCTTCATCACGCGCAGGACCTGAGCCGGCAAAACCGACAACTTCTCCGTCAACGAGTGCGGCGCACTGAACGTACTCCGGGCCCTGTGCGGCCCACGACGTCCAAAGCTCCGCGAGGCGCCGAGGAGAAACGTTCTCCAGGGCGGCGGTACTGATCAGGTGATCGTACGTCTCGTGCCACGTGGTCGCGTGCACACGCCCAATAGCCTCGGCGTCGCTGACACGGACGGGACGAACAACGACATTGGTCTGCAGCTCGGCTTCCATGGCCAGACTCTAAACCGACAGGTGCCAGAACGTGAAATCGGTGGCCATTCCCACACAGTAATTCGCGTCATTCCGCGAAACCCGGATAGCATCACCCCTCGTGAACGTGATGTGGCGAACGCTGTTGTTCTTCTTTCTGGCCAGGCGCCGAGTGCGCCGCGAAGGGCGCGTGGAACCGCGTGCGGTGACGACAATTCGTCTCACGACGTTGCCCACTGACATCGACATCTTGCGCCACATGAACAACGGCCGCTACCTGTCGTTGTTTGATCTCGGGCGCTGGGATCTGCTGGTGCGTACCGGCATGTCTGACGTCATGAAGAAGCAGAACTGGTACGCCGTGGTGTCAGCCGAAACCATCACGTTCCGCAAGTCTCTCGAGCTCTGGCAGCGCTTCGACGTCGAGTCGCGCCTGCTCGGCCACGACGACCGTGCGATTTACATGGAACACCGTGCCGTCGTGAACGGCGAGATTTATGCCTCCGTTATCGTGCGTGCCCGCATGCTGAAGCGGGGCGGCGGAACCGTCACTCACGAGGAGCTGTTTGCTGCGGTGGGTGAGCCGGACATGATTCCGGATATTGCTGACTGGGTGCACGAATGGGCGGTCGCGTCGGCGCTACCGTCGACCCGTCAGCCGGCTCCGAGCGAGTGGCGCGACTAGGAGGAGGAGGCCTCGACGCCGTCGGTGAGCTCCTCGCGCACCGCGGAGAGCTTGTGGAGGGCGCGGTAGAGGTGGCTTTCGACTGTTCGCACGGAGACGTACAGTTCTTCGGCAATCTGCTTATTGCGCAGTCCCTGTGACGCGAGCCGCATGATTTGGCGTTCGCGTGGCGTGAGCGAAGCTTGGGCGGCCGCAACCGAACGCATTTCAGACTGCAACAGGCGCTGGCCAGCCTTCACCTTTTTCGCCCACGACGGGTCGTCGGCGGTGACTGTGGCCAAATCACGATTAACAACGCGCGCACACTCCCACGCGTGCGTCGCGATGAAGGCGTGGAGCGCTTTCGTCAGTGTCGTCGGGTCGTTTTGCAACAAGCCCACGGTGTGATCGCGAACGGCAGCCAGGATTGACCCCTCGGGCAGGTCAAGGCCGGCGATCGTCGCGGCGTCGATGTCTGGCGTGGTCTTGTGCACGGTGAGGTCAAGGTACGCCTCACAGATCGTGCGAAACGGCGTACCGGCCGTCGGGTAAGTGCTCCAGCGCGCGGCGAGACTCTCGGGGCCGCGCGTGGCGAGCGTGCTGAGCAGTCGTGACGAACTCAGCGCATGCTCCATGAACGTTCCGCTCACCAAATACCGGGGCGGCTCTGCCGGATCGCCGCCAAACCGACCGAGCACCCACGCGCTCAAGTCCGTGCGGTTGAGGTGGCGCAGAAACCGCATTGTTCCGGTGGTGTTCGCCTCATCGCGCTCTGTCGTCAACCGGGTGAGTGCCATGCGAATCAGTGCGGGATGATCCTCTGTCACTGCCGCCGCATGCGTACGCTGGTCGATCGCAGCGAACAGTCCTGGCGGAGTGGGAGCGCCGACGGATGCGAGGGTCAGTGCGCACAGCAGGAGCGCATCGTCCAGACCTCGGCGGGCAAGGTCGTGTGTCAGGCCGGGCTCAGACTGTGAGAGTGTTATGCCCAAGACGTGCTTGACGAAACGAGCGATATTGGGGCCGTCGGCATCTAAGCTAGCCGCCGCACCGAGGATGATGATGCCGCGCAGCCGGGTGGCGTCGGGGGCGCCCTCGGCGAGCAAGACGTCGGTGACGAGGGTGCGTGCCAACGAGAGGTCTTGTTCTTGCAGGGCGCGAGCGGCACGCATGACGGTTCGCAGGGCCGTGATAACGGCGGCATCGGCGGGCGAGGCGATCGGGCCGTCGGTGAGGTCCATGGCCCAGCGCGTGGCTTCGCTGTCGCGGGTCAAGGGGAGTGACAGACACTGCACCCACGGCAGCGTGAGGTCGTAGGCCTCCGGAGGGAAAGAGGCGGCACGAATATCGGCGGAGAGCGCCTCGAGATCTTCATTAAGACCGCGCGCGATGCTGCGCAGTACGGAGACGTCTTCCCATCCGGGTTGCGACATGAGTTGGCGAGCGGCAAACGCGGCGTGGTCGGTAGCCCCGGCGCGGCGCTGCAACCACATCGTGGTGAACAGCAAACGCGACCGGTCGACCCATGGAACATCGGCGAATTCGTGCGGGTGTTCCCGCAGCATCGTGGAGGCCAGCAAGACTTCAGCTTCAGTGCACGTGGTTCCGAGGGCCAGAGACGTCATCACATCATTCGCCACCAGAATCGCGGCATTGTCGAGGTGCGGCGGCGTCGTGAGGTGCAACGCCAGCACGATGGCTTGGTTGATGACGATCGTGTCGTCAGCGCGCGTCGCGATGGCCGTTTCTGTCAGGAGATCAAGGGCATGGCCGTCGACAAAACGACGCAGCCGCCGCCGACCGATACCGGGGAGGGAAGCGACGAGGCGCGCGGTCGGCAGTAGCGCGGCCGGAATTTCGGTGAGAGCTTCGTTCGCGACAGCGCGCGAGTGGCGACCAAACGCCGCGACCGACGACTCGTCGCTTTCGGCGTAATCATCGACGAGCGCACGTAGCAGTGGCGCGCTGCCGGCGCATATCGCGACCATCCAGTTCGCTTCGACGGGGGTGAGCGTCATGGCGTGCTGCCGCGCGACATCTTCGACGATCGCATGAGCCTCATCGGTCGTGAGTGGCGCGAGAAAAAGCTCGTCGGCCTGCGCTACGCGCAAGCGTTGCGCGAGGGTGACCGACGTACTGGGTGGGTCAGCTGAAGGCGTCGCCACCAACACCGTGGCACCGCGCCGGGCGATGAGCGTCGTGCACCACTGTTCAAGTTCGGGGGTCATGATGCCGAGATCAACGACAACGACCGTGTCCGGTGAAACGGGGCTGGTGACGGTCTCCGACGCGGAGGTATCGAGAACGGCAACACCGACGTCACGGAGCCTGCTCACGATGTCGGAGATGATGGTGCGGCGATCAAGCAAAATATCGCCCGCAACGATCACGTGCTTGCGCGCCTGCAGGCTGTCGCAGGCGCGTTGAATGACCGTGTCTCGGTCGGGCCAGACTCGAGGATGAGTCTCCCAGTCATCCGGCAGCGCCATTTTCCAGCTCCCGTAGAGAAGCAAGAGCAGCGACAAATGTCGCCCTCCGGCCATTTTATGCGCCCGCACGCATTTGCGGGGAGGGCATCATGACACGCGGGGTTGCGGGTTCTGCGGGGTGGTGACACTCGCTAACACCGGGGCAATCTAGGCTCGATTCATGGCGGAAGATGCCTCGACCCCCCTCACGACGGTTTACGACCGCGCCGCGCACCGTGCGGCCGCATGGGTACGCGCGAGCGTCCCGGCCGATGACGCGCCACCGCCGAGCGGATTGCGCGCGTTTCTCGCTGATGCGCAGAGCCGTGCGTTTGCGTTTGGAGCGGTGGACTCCGTGCTCCGCCCCGACAGCCTGGCTGCCGCCGCTGCCCACTTTCACCGACTAGCGCCGTCAGCACCCGCCGACCTGCCCTGGCATGTGCGCTCGGCCATCCGTGCGAGCGGAGCGATGGCTCCCGTGTTACCCAGCCCCGTGGTTCCGGTCGTCCGCTCAGCCATGCGCACGCTGATCGCTGACATCACGTGCGATGCCCGACCCAAAAAGATAGATGCGTCGATCGCCGCTGCTACCGCGGGTGGTGCGCGGCTCGAACTCGCCGTACCGGCAACGAACGCGCGCAGTGATGCCGAAGCGCGGGCCCATCATCAGCGCATCATGGCGCTCATCGAACGCGACGATGTCACCGCCGTGAGCTACCGACTCGGTCATGCCGCGCATCTCGGTGACCTGTGGGATTTCGCTGAACTCGTCGATTCGGCCGTCGCCGCCGTCACCGAGCTGTATGTTGCCGCGGCCGTATACGAAACGCGGCTTCTGCTCGATGTGCGCGAACTGCGCGAGCTGGATCTCGCGATTGCGGTGTTCGCCGAGGTGCTGGAGGGCACCGGAACCATGGTGTCGGCAGGAATGAGCGTGCCGGCTGCGCTCGCCGACAGTCACGATGCGGTGCGTCAGCTCGCGGCCTGGGCGCGCGAGCGCGAGCACGAAGGTGCCGCACCCATCACGATTCGCCTCACCGATAGCGCGGGTTCAAACGCCGAGCGCGACGAAAACATTCTGAACGGGTGGCCGCAGCCCGCCCTCGCCGGTCGGGTCGACATTCTGGCAGCGCAGGTGCGCGGCATCGATGTGCTGCTC
>CANNEP010000029.1 GCA_947503655.1 uncultured Microbacterium sp. | reverse complement strand
GACATCAGCGATACCGAGCTTTTCGAGCACCGGAATGTCGTCGAGGCACATCTTCTCGCTGTAACCGTCGGCGGGCGTGAAGCAGAGGCCCTCGATGAGGCCAGCACCATCGATGCCGAGCGCGTCGATCGTGATGCGACCCTTGCCGTCGACAATCTCCGACGAGAAGTCGGTCGGGTCAAACGACGGACCAGAACCGCCCTCAAGCATGTCTGCAGACAGCGGCCCGTAAATCGACAGCACGCGACGCTCCGGCAACGACAGCGACTTCGTGATCGCCTCGAAGTCGGCGGATTCGAGCGCTTCAGCGAGACCCACAGCGGCGTCTTCAGGCGTGTCGTACTTGGTCGGTTCGAGAACCTTCTCGCCGAGCTTGGACTCATCCCAATCCGGCGACTGCTGGAATCCGACGTCAGCGAAGGTCATCAGCGCGCTGACATACCACTGACCGTCTTCCTTCACCGAAACAACCGACAGGTCAGCGCCCGACTCCGCACGGAAGTCTTCGGCCGTCATCGTCTGCGGAAAGTCCATCTCCTCGATGACCTCGGCGCGCTGCGACTCGAGCATCTCGTCGATCTCAGACTCGGTGTAGCCGAACTGTTCCATCTGCTCGCGCATCGACGCCGACGTGAGCTCGGTCATCAGGTCGGCGATCTTCTCTTCGTCGCCGTCGATCGTGACCGTCCAGTCGGTGAGCGTGACGCGCACGATCTCCTCGGCGATCTCTTCTTCCGTCATCGCGACGTCAGCGATCTCGATCTGCATCGCGTCTTGCAGTTCTTTCATGATCTCGTCGTACGAGCGTGCGTCGCCCTCGCCCTTGATCTTAGAAAGCTCAGCAAACGTGTCAGCGAAAAGTTCAGCCTCACTCGGCGCAATCGCGCCAATGGAGCCCATGACGTCGGCCGACTTTGCCGAGTCAAACAGGTTGGTCACGGCCGCCTGCGGCGAACCAGAGCCACCCGCACCACCAAAGCCACCGCTGAGCGCGACAGCACCAATGGTTCCGCCACCAATGACAAGCACGGCACCGGCCGCGATGCCCACGATGAGGCCCGTCTTCTTCTTTGGTGCCGCGGGCGCGGAACCATAGCCCTGGGTGTAGCCGGGTTGCTGTCCGTAGCCGCCGGGCTGAGCAGACTGGCCGGGCTGACCAAACTGCGGCTGACCGGGCTGCTGACCGAACTGCGGCTGACCGGGCTGGCCAGCGAACTGCGGCTGCGTAGGCTGCGCACCATACTGCGGCTGCGCGGGCTGGCCCTGGTACTGCGGCTGGGCCGGAGCGGCCGGCTGCTGCGGGTAGGTGGGCTGGGCCGTCTGCCCCGGAACCACGGGCTGAGCCGGGCGGGCGGGTGCCGTGGGCTGCGCGGGCGCGGCAGGCTGCTGCGGTGCGGCGGCCTGCATCCGGGCGACCTGCTGGCCGGCCCAATCACGAAGCGCCGGGTAGCAGTTCGGGTGCTGCGCGATCTGGGCGGCAAGTTCCGGGTGCGAACCCGCGATCTCGGCCAGCTGCGCTGCAGTCGTATTCGGGTCATTCAAAAGAATGCGTGGATCGTTCACAGTGTCCCCCTCTGTGTGATGTATCTGTGCCGACTCTAAGCCAACGTGCGATTGCGTGGCCGAGAGCTCTCTTAAAAGAGCATGACAGATTGCTGATGGCCATTCTACGCGGTTTCAGGCACATCTGAACAACGATTGCGCCCGAAAACCGCCGCGACGGCGCCTCCCCCCGGCGGCGAGATCACCCGCGTGGGAGGATCAATACATCATGTCTGTTGCCCCACCTCTTGACCCGTCCGCACTCCGCGCCGCCGGAGCGGTCACCGACGACGCCATCTATGAGGCGTTTGTCACATGGGTCGAAGAGACCGGCATTTCGCTGTACCCCGCGCAAGACGAAGCGGCGATCGAGCTGATGAGCGGCAACAACGTCATCTTGTCGACGCCAACCGGAACCGGAAAGTCGCTCGTCGCGATCGCCGCGCACTTCACCGCGATGGCTCGCGGGCAGCGCACGTTCTATACGGCACCTATTAAGGCGCTTGTGAGCGAGAAATTCTTCGCGCTCGTCGACATCTTCGGCGCCGAGAACGTCGGCATGGTGACCGGCGATGCGTCGGTCAACGGCGATGCCCCCATCATTTGCTGCACCGCCGAGATTCTCGCGAACATCGCCTTGCGTGGTGGTGACGAGGCCCCGGTGGGCCAAGTCGTGATGGACGAGTTCCACTTCTATGGCGACCCCGACCGCGGGTGGGCGTGGCAGGTTCCGTTGCTCACCCTCCCCCAGGCACAGTTCTTGCTGCTGTCGGCAACGCTCGGCGATGTGACCGAGCTGGCGGCCGACCTCACGAAGCGCACCGGCCGTGAAACTGCCGAGGTCACGGGTGTTGAGCGCCCCGTTCCGTTGCACTACTTTTACGAAACCACGCCGATTCACGAGACGATCGAAGAACTTCTCGAGACGAAACAGGCCCCGGTATACGTCGTGCACTTCGCGCAGGCCGCGGCAATGGAACGCGCGCAGGCACTGTCGTCTGCGAAGATCGCGACCCGCGAACAACGCGACGAAATCTCTGAACTCATCGGCGGGTTCCGCTTCACCACCGCCTTCGGCAAGACCCTCGGTCGCCTCCTGCGCCTCGGCATCGGCGTGCACCATGCCGGCATGCTGCCGAAATACCGCCGCCTCGTCGAGCAACTCGCGCAACGCGGCCTGTTGCGCGTGATTTGCGGAACCGACACCCTCGGCGTCGGCATCAACGTTCCCATTCGCACGGTGCTGCTCACCGGCCTCACCAAGTTCGACGGCACCCGCATGCGTCAGCTCAACGCTCGCGAATTTCACCAGATCGCCGGACGCGCGGGCCGTGCCGGCTACGACACCGCGGGCACCGTCGTCGCGCAGGCGCCGGAGCACGAAACCGAGAATGCCGCCGCGCTCAAGAAGGCGGGCGACGACCCGAAGAAGCTCAAGAAGGTCGTGCGTAAGAAGGCGCCAGCGGGCTTCGTTTCGTGGGGTGAGCCGTCGTTTCAGAAGCTGATTGCCAGCGAGCCGGAACCATTGACGTCGCATATGCAGATGACGGCGGGCATGCTGCTGAACATTCTGGCGCGTGGCGATGGCGCGCTCGACACCGTGCGCGATCTGGTGTTCAACAACCACGAGTCCCGCACGCGTCAGTTTGAGTTGGCGCGTCGCGCGCTCGGTATTTATCGCACGCTGCGCGATGCCGACATTGTCGAGGTTGTTAACGGGCATGTGCGTCTGCGCGTCGATATGCAGGCCAACTTTGCGCTGAACCAGCCGCTGTCGCCGTACGCGCTCGCGATGTTCTCGGTGATGAGTCCGGATGATGCGGGCTACGCGCTCGACATGATTTCGGTTGTCGAAGCAACGCTCGATGACCCGCGTGCGGTGCTGTCGCAGCAGGAGTTCTTGGCGCGCGGCGAAGCGATCGGCGCCATGAAGGCCGAGGGCATCGAATACGACGAGCGCATGGAACTCGTCGAACAGGTCACCTACCCGAAGCCCCTCGAAGAACTGCTGGCCGCGACGTTCGAGACGTTCGCCGCCGCCCAGCCGTGGATTCGCGACTTCGAAGTGCGCCCGAAGTCGGTCGTGCGCGACATGTACGAGCGGGCGATGAGCTTTGGCGAGTACGTGGGTTTTTACAAGATCGCGCGCTCCGAGGGCGTCGTACTGCGCTACCTCTCTGACGCCTACCGCGCGGCTCGTCAGACGATTCCTGATGAGCTCAAAACAGACGAGCTGCACGACCTGATCGAGTGGCTCGGCGAGCTCGTGCGTCAGGTTGACTCGTCGTTGCTTGACGAGTGGGAAGAGCTCGTCTCGGGCGTTGAGAACACGGCCGACGATGTCGTGGTTCCGCCGGCGCCGCGCCGTCTCACCACCAACATGCGTGCTTTCCGCGTGCTGGTGCGCAATGAATTGTTCCGTCGCGTGCAATTGGCGGCGCGTGAAGACGTTGACGCGCTCGCAGAGCTTGACCCGAATATCGGCGCCGCCGGGTGGGATGACGCACTGGACGGATACTTCGCCGAGCACGACGAAATCCTCACCGACGCCGACGCGCGTTCGACCGCGATGCTGGTTTTTGACGGTGTCGACACCCGCACATGGACCGTGCGCCAGATCTGGCACGACCCCGAGGGCGACCACGACTGGGGCTTCACCGCGACCGTCGACCTCGACGCGTCTGACGAGGCTGGCGCCGCTGTCATTGAAGTTGTCTCAGTCGGGCAGCTGTAGTTTCGCGGCCGGCTTCGCCGCCGGTTCTTGACCGGCACGCAGACAATACACATGCCGGCGCGCACAATGGACGCATGGGACTTTTTCAATCGCGTCCGGAACAGCCGCAAGACTGGGGCGGCCTGCCCGCCGAGCCGTACAACCCCGAGTTCGACACGGCGCGTCTCGACGACAACGCGATCACGTCGACGAGCGTGGGCGATGTTCTCAGCGCGACCCAGTCGGTTTCGATTGCCTTCACGATGAAGCCAGCGGAACCAGTGACTGAGGCTGGCGACGGAGAGTAACGTCGCGGGTTTCCTCCCCAGGTCGGCTTTCGGGGTGCGTTCTCCCCATTAGCTTTCTGTGCCTGTCGTGAGTTGGCGCGCGCGACAACAGTGGTCGCATGAAACGACACACTTTCGTCATCGTGACGGCACTGGCCATCGGAATCACCCTGTCGGCGTGCGGGCCGTTGCCCGTCGCCGACAACCAGCAGCACGAAAATTATGTGCGCCATATTGGCAAATCGGTCGACAAGAATGGTGATTCTTAACGAAGACAGTAAGAACGAGTGACTCTTACCGCGAATTTGGGGGTTGTGTTTCTTGCATGAGGCGCATGCTGGAGATACATAACCGGCTAGGAGCATATTTCCCGGCCCGTGACCACGCCGGTCACGTCACATCGAAGACGATGAGAATTCGAGGAAACATCATGATGGTTAGCACCGAAACCTTTGACGCAGACGCCATGGACTTCGCGGAGATCCCCGCATGGTTCGACCGTCACCCCTCCCAGGCTGAGGGCGCAGACTTCTAAGTCACCCCAGCTCTAACGAAAACGCCAGCACCATCCGGTGCTGGCGTTTTGCCGTTCCCCGTGCTTACCAGGGGTGGGGCTTGTAGTCCTTGAGGAAGACGCCGTAGAGGTCTTCGCCGGCGACGCCGCGCACGATGGGGTCGTACACGCGGGCCGCACCGTCGACGAGGTCGAGAGGCGCGTGGAAGCCCTCTTCAGCTAAACGCAGCTTGGTGTAGTGCGGGCGCTCGTCGGTGATCCAGCCGGTGTCGACGGCGGTCATGAGGATGTTGTCGGTCTCGAACATCTCACCGGCGCTCGTGCGGGTCAGCATGTTGAGCGCGGCCTTTGCCATGTTGGTGTGCGGGTGGCCGGGGCCCTTGTACCGGCGGGCGAACTGGCCCTCCATCGCCGAGACGTTCACGATGTACGCGCGACCAGCCTCGACCGACGCCATCGACGGGCGCAGGCGGTTGATCAAAATGAACGGTGCCGTGGTGTTGCACAGCTGCACTTCGAGCATCTCAAGCGGGTCAACGTTGCCAACGTTCTGCACCCACGAGTTGGAGTGTTCTATATCGGGCACGAGGCCACCCGCATCGATCGCGGTGCCATCGCGGTGCTTCTCGATCGAGGCGGCGCCAGCCGCCATCGACAACCGGGTCAACTCCTCAGCTGTGATGGCCGGCGCGCCGACAGCAACGGTTCCGCCCAGTGCCGCCACCGACAGCAGCGGGTTCTCGGCAACCGAAGCCTCGAGCGCGTGCGGGTGCGGGTCGGCGGTGTGGCCGAACGTTTCCATTTCGGGCAGTGGGCCGTCGGGTAGCGGCTGCAGCTCGGCGTCAACGAGTAGCGAGTACGAACCGGGCGAACGACGCACGGTCTGCGCCGCGTTGTTGATCAGAATGTCGAGCGGGCCCTGCGCAGCAACCGAATCGGCCAGCGAAATCACCTGGGCCGGGTCGCGCAGGTCGATGCCGACGATGCGCAGGCGGTGCAGCCAGTCGGCCGAGTCTTCGAGTGCTTGGAAGCGGCGCACGGCGTCACGCGGAAAGCGCGTCGTGATCGTGAGGTGCGCACCGTCGCGCAGCAGGCGCAGCGCGATGTGCATGCCGATCTTCGCGCGCCCGCCGGTGAGCAGCGCGCGCTTGCCGGTGAGGTCGGTGCGGGCGTTGCGCTTGCGGTGGCTCGACGCCGCGCAGTCTGGGCACAGCTGGTGGTAGAACGCGTCAACGCGCGTGTACGGCTGCTTGCAGATGTAGCAGTTCTGGGGCTTCTGCAGCTCACCGGCGGTCGGCGTCTCGATCGACGTCGTCAGCGTGATGCCGCGGGTTTCGTCGTCGATGCGGTCGGCGGCACCCGTCGCGGTGTTCGCGATAACGGCGGCATCGGCGGCACGCGCGGCGAACTTGCGAATGTTGCGACGAGTCTCGCGAATGTCTTTGACCATGTCGCTCGTCGCGCGGCGCACGGTGATGTGGTCGGGGTGGTCAGCCTCGAGAAACTGCACCTGCCCGAGCACCTTGAGCGCGATCGCCAATTCGTCGGGGTCGATGCCCGTGAACGTGCCGTCAAGCACGGAAGCGATGGAGGCTTCAACGGGTCCAGTGGCTGAGTCGTCGACGGAACCAGCACCCGCGGGGGTCTCCTGGGGAGCGTCGTCAGCGGGGTTGATCGGGAAATCATCGTGCGAAGTCACTTATCGATCTTAGGCGGCGTCGCTGAGAGGAAGCGGGTGGCTGTCAGGCGACTCAAAAGTGCGTGACCACTATGGAAAATCCAGGGCGAAATTAAGGGGACGCTTGTGGCAAACGAAGACGATTTTCTCGAGGTCATTGCGGCTGAGGTCGCGGCCGATCGCGACAACCTGGCGCTGCGCGAAGACTTCATCGCGCTGCTACTGCAGCAGGATCCGGATCGCGCCAGCAGCGAAATCACCGCGTTCGAGGCCGATGGCGGTGATGCAGCACGCGTGCGCGTGATGCGGGCCCGACTCATGGCCGCCCGCCTACGCCGCGGCGAAGAGCAGGCACCGCCCACAGAGAAGACCGCCGCCCCGATCGCCGCGCCAGCAACCACCGACGCCGACAATGACGACCTCGACCAGCCGGGCCTGTGGGATGCCGAGCGCCCCAGCATCACGCTCGAAGACGTCGCCGGCCTCGCCGAAGTCAAGCAGCACCTCGACGAAACGTTCCTCGCGCCGTTGCGCAACCCCGAGCTTGCGGCCGCCTTCGGTCAGAAGCCGGGCGGCTCGCTGCTCATGTACGGCCCTCCCGGTTGTGGCAAGACCTTCATCGCGAAGGCGATCGCCGGCGACCTGGGCGCCGCGTTCATCCACGTCACGCTCGCCGACCTGCTCTCGAAGTGGATCGGCGACAGCGAAAAGGCGATCCAAAGCATCTTCCACGATGCCCGCGCCGCCGCCCCTTGCGTCATTTTCTTCGACGAGTTCGATGCGGTCGGTGGCCGCCGCTCCTCGGGTGGCGGTGGTTCGCAGTCGATGCGCATGATCGTCACACAACTGCTCGAAGAGCTCGACGGCGTGCAGAGCGTCAACGATGGCGTCTACTTTCTCGCTGCCACGAACCGTCCGTGGGATATTGACCCGGCGCTGCGTCGCCCCGGCCGCATCGACAAGACGGTCGTTGTATTGCCGCCCGACGCCGTCGCCCGCGCCGCGATTTTACAGGGCGACCTCGAGGGCAAGCCGACCGATAACGTCGACACCGTGCAGGTTGCCGCGGCGACCGGCGGTTTCTCCGGCGCCGACATCGCACAGGTTGCCAAAGTCGCTCTGCAGAAAGCCATGAGCGCCTCTATGAAAGCCGGCACCGTGGTTCCGGTCACCACCGACTCACTCATCGAAGCGGCCGCCGACATCACGCCGTCAACGACGAGTTGGTTCGATCAGGTCGCTCCGGTGCTGGACTACGGGGTGGACGACGGAACCTTCGCACAGTTGCGTGCATACCGCGTAAAACACGGGATGAAGTAGTTAAGCCCGCGAAGGGGACGTTCGCGAGGGATGAGGGGACATGAGTCCAGAAGAACAAGACGTTGAGCAGGAGGCGATTGCTCGCGACCGCGACCTCGCGTGGGAGCTGTACGAGGCGCAGCCGGATCACCCCAAGATTCCGGAGATTGTGGCGAGCGTGCTGGCGCGTTCGCCACAATCGACCGGGCAAATCATTCTGCTCGCCCGGCACTACCAAGAGGTCGGCCGCGTCGACGAGGCGCGCGACCTCCTGCACGATCTGATGGGGCGGCGCGACCGGCAGTACGCGAATGCGGCGCGCGAATTGCGTGACCTGGAACACTCGGCCGAGAACTTCGACGAGGCCGTGCGCCTGGCGCGCATCGTGCTCGAAGAAGAACCGGGCGAGAGCTGGAGTGACCTCTTCGACCTGGGGCGTGCGTTGACTTTTGCCGAGTCGCCCAGTGTTGGCTGGCCGGTGGTGGATGCGGCGGTCGCTCAGGCTGCCGCCGCATCCCCGGAGAGGTATGCGGACGCTGTCGGCCTCCAGGCCACGCACTTGCTCGAATCGCTGGCACCGCCCGACGTGATCGTGCCGGTCATCGAAGAGGCAGTCCGGCTCAACCCGACCGAGCCGATGCTCAGCATCACGCTCACCTTCGCGTACCTCTACACGTATCGCCCGATCGAGGCGGAGGACCTCATTCTCCGCGTGCTGCGAGAAGACCCCACCGATCAGTCGGCCCAGTTCGGCTACACCATGGCACACGCGATGGCGCAGCCGCTACGCGAAGGCTTGGCGACCGTCGAAGAGTTGCGAGACTCCGGTCTCGGCGAATATGCGTGGCTGATCATGTACGAGACTCGCTACGACTGTGACGCCGTCAGCGCGCTCGCCGCTCTTGACGAGGTCATGCCCGACGATGTCAGGCGCTCGCTACGACGCCCACTGTCGACGCAACAGGCGAGTGAAGGTTCCGGCGAGTCGCAGATCCTCAGCTGGCATGACGGACAAGAACCCGGTAGCGGTGCACTGTGGGGTGCGGAGCATCCGTTCCGGCTCCTCTCCGATGCCGAGATCACCGCGACCGAAGCGGCCCGTCTCGCCGACCCGACAACCGCGTGGGTGTGGGGTGACGATGGGCCCACCTACATGTCCGTGGTCGCGACCGACGACGACGGAAACTACCTACTCGTGGTGGCCGGCGGGCGCCTCGTGCTCCGCAACACCGAGGATCACCCCTTCGCCCCCAGCCTCGCGAACTGGCTCTGGGATCTCGCCGTCAACTTCGGTGCCCGCGACCCCCGCCCCAGCTCCCGCCTCGCGTAACCCCCACACCCCTGTCCCACACCCCGAGGCTCCGCACCCCTGCTTTCGCACTCGAGGCTCTGAGCCCCGACGTGCCGTGGTTCCGCCCCACCACAACAACCGTTATGCACGGTTGAAAACGGTATGCGCGAAATAATTGCCTCACCAGCCACTTCCGTAACACCAGTCACACCCGTGCGTGCATAACGGTCGTTGTCGGCACAGGGATGCGGACGCGGCTGGGTGGGTGTTTGGACGCGGCTGGGTGGGTGTTTCGACGCGGCTGGGTGGGTGTTTGGACGCAGCTGGGTGGATGTTTGGGCGCGGCTAAGTGGGTGTTTTCACGCAGTTGGGGCGGGGGTTCGGACGCGTCAGAATCGGCACATCGTGCACCGGGGCGTGTTTTTGTGCACGCGCGATATTCGCGTTGTTGATGGCGAAACGGAGATCGACATCGACTTCGTACTCCACCTGGAACCCGGGCTCACCGGCCCCGGTGAAGAACTCGCACCCTCCGAAGGCGCACCCACCGTACCCGGCGGCCCCCCTGGTTCCGCACCCCATGGTTCCGCATCTGAGGCGCACTATTTCTGGATCGCCGGCGAATCCGGAGTCGTCACCACGCTGCGCCGCCACCTCGTGAAAGATCTCGGTATCGACCGCAAACGGGTCGCGTTCATGGGGTACTGGCGCCGGGGCGTCGCGATGCGCGGTTAAGTTTGACGTATGCGAGCAGTTCTCACGCGGGTAGCGAGTGCGTCGGTTGAGGTTGACGGAACCATTGTGGGAGAACTGCCCTGGCCGGGGTTGCTGGCGCTGGTGGGTGTCACGCACGACGATGGCGAGGCCGAAGCCGCGAAGATCGCCCGCAAGATTTGGGACCTCCGCATTCTCGACGACCAAAAAAGTGCGTCAGATGTGGGCTCCCCGATTCTCGTGGTGAGCCAGTTCACGCTGTATGGCGATGCGCGCCGAGGGCGGCGCCCGTCGTGGACAGCCGCGTCAGGTCGACCGCACGCCGAACCCCTCGTCGATCGCGTTGTCGAGCTGCTCCGCGAAGCCGGCGCCCACGTCGAAACCGGCCAGTTCGGCGCCATGATGCGCGTCTCGTCGGTGAACGACGGCCCATTCACAATGCTCCTCGACACCGCCAGCCTCTAGCCTCCGAAATTTCTCACGGCGGCCCCGTGATTCTGATGCCCCGTGATTCTGATGCCCCGTGGTTTCAGTGCCCCGCTGTTCCGGCCCTCCACTCAACTCTGTTCTGCACGACCAAGTTCGCAACCGCACGCGACACGCCGCCTAAACGCGCTCGCTCAAGGGCGTCATCGTGCACAACGGGATTGGACTGGGGGGACGGAACCCCGGCAGGCGCGCGGGGTGGGCGCCGGCACCGGGCGCTGGTAGCGTCGGGGCATGGTGAATCAGAACACGCTCGACACGTTGCGGCGCTTCGCTGAGGAGCGGGAGTGGCAGAAGTTTCACTCTCCGGCGAACCTCGCGAAGAGCATCAGCATCGAGGCCGCTGAGCTGCTCGAGCTGTACCAGTGGACAGAAACCGCCGACCGCCAGGAGGTCGCCGACGAGCTCGCCGACGTGTTGCACTACTGCATCGCTCTGGCCCGCGTGATGGACTTTGACCTCGACGAGATTTTACTGTCCAAGCTCGAGAAAACCCGCCTCAAGTACCCCGTCGAACACACCCGCGGGCGCATCGCGCCGATCGAGTAGGTTCCGGAACCACGGCGCAAGCACCAGCGCGCCGCACCACCCGAAACCGCCCCACCCGAAACCGCACGAACCCGCACCACCCGAAACCGCACCAACCAACCTCAGCTGTCGCTGGTTCCGCCGCTCAGGGTTTCGTCGCAGAGCGAGGCGTATTGCGACATCTGCAGCATCGTCTCGAAGTAGTCGTCTTCGAATTGGGCAATGTCGTCGTCGGACGTTGACAGGTCGGTGTAGCCGGCCAAGAACGTGCCGGCGTCAACGTGGCCCTCGCCAATAGCGGCGAGCGCCTCGTTCACTTGCGGGTTCGTCACGCTGTCGGCGATGGCCCCGACATCGGTGCCGAACGTGACGGTCAGCTCGCTGAGCGTGGCGTAGTAGTCGTCGGCTCCGGTGGCGTCGCGCGCAATGTCGTACGGATCATCCGGGTCGAACTCAACCCGCGCCTCGACCGCGGCCCGCGCGCTATCGGCGTCGTACTGCGTGAGCAGCCGCTCAAACTTTACCCACGACGTCGCACACGCGGCGTCAACCTTCTGCACGGGCTCGGGAACATTCGTCGGCTTCAACGACTCCGGAACCGTTATCGGCGTCTGCGTCGGCACCACACCGCCACCGCCCACACACGCCGCCAGCATGAGCGCGCCGCCGATCAGCGCCACCGCCCCGAGAAATCGAATGGTCATCGTGCCCCCTGCCCACGATCGTAGCGATCCACACCGAACGTGCGCCGAGAGCTTTCACAACGACATCGGGCCGGGGCCCTGGAAGAGGAGCCCCGACCCGATGAGTCACGAAACGTCGGCCACCGCTTAGCTACGCTGGCGGCGTGCCACCCGTCCTGCCGCGAGCGCGCCCGCGATGAGCAGCAGCGCGGTCAGCAGGAGTCCGCCAGCGTCAGCGGTTCCGGTCGCCGCGAGTGGTGCGGGTGACGGAGACGGTGACGGAACCATGGGTGCCGTTGGCGACGGAACCACAGACTGCGTCGGCGAAGGCTCCGGCGTTGCGGTGGGCGTCGGTTCCGGCGTGGGTGTCGGCGTCGGCACCGGGTCAACCGTCACTGTGACGGCGGTAGACTCCGCCGCGCTCATCGACGCGTCAGCCGGAACGAACCGAACCGACACCGAGAGCGAACCCGCCGACGTCGTCGGCAGGGTCAGCGTCGCCGAGCCGTCGGCCAACGCAACCGGGTCGCCAACAGCCGATCCGTCGATCAGCAGCGCAACGGTTCCGCTCGCGACCGGCGGCGTGACGCGAGCCGAGCGCATGAGCGGGTTCGCGTTCGGATCACTCAACGTGACGTTTGCGGTGACAGTAACCTCATCGCCTACCTCCGCATCGGCTGACGACAGAATCGTTGTGACGGTACTCGCCCAGGCCGCGACCGTTGCCGTCGCTGAGGCCGTCGCCTCGGTGTGGCGAGCGTCACCCACGTAGCGTGCCGTGATCGCATGGCTACCAACAGCGAGCGTATTCGTGCTGATTGTCGCGACGCCGGCGGTCACCGGGGCAATCGCAACCACGACTCCGTCGACGGAGAACTCGACATTTCCGGTCGGCTTATCACCCGTGACACGAGCGATGATCACGCGGTCGGAACCATGAACGGCGGTCGGCGATACCTCAACAGTCGTCGAAGCCTCAATAAGGCGGACTGTCAGATCGTGCGCTGCACTCGTCGCCCCAGTCATCGTGGCATCCGCCGGGATGAAACGCGCCGACAACGACGACTCCCCCACCGCATCTGTCGGCACCGGCAGCGTTGCCACACCGTTTACCAGCGCGACCACATCACCAACCGGCGCGCCGTCGACAAGCAGCTGAACGGTTCCGCTCGCCGCCCGCACCGGAGCACCAACGGCCTCTGCGATCGTGGTGATTGTCGGGTCAACCAGCGCCACGGCGACGTTCGCTGTCACCACATCACCGACGCGCGCATCGGTCTGTGAGAGCGTCATCGAAACCGCGCTGTTCCACGCTGCCACGGTTACAGCGATCCAGCTCGAAGCCGCCGCGTGACGCGCGTCACCCGAATACACCGCGGTGACGGTGTTCTCGCCGACGGCCAAATCGCTCGTGGTGAACGTGGCTTCCCCGTTTATCACGGGCACCGGCACCGAGACTCCACCGTTTGTCGTAAACGTGACCGTTCCGGTCGGGTATTGACCCACGACGATCGCTGTGAAAGTGCGCTCAGAACCATGGGGCGCCGGCGGCGATACTTGCAAAGCGAACAATGTACTGATGGGAACGACGGTGAACGTCGTCTCGGTAACGAGCTCAGCGTAATCCGCCGTTGCGGGTGAGCGGTACTCCAGGCGATAGCTACCAACCGGCACAGGGGCGAGCCACACCTGCATTTTTCCGACATCATTGGACCCGGTAGGGATCGTCCTCAACAGTTCACCAGTTACCGCGTTATAGAGCCTAATGCCGATATGGGGCACAGCGAGCGGGTTGCCCCCGTCGTCGGTGACCATGCCGTCGAGAAGTATGGCGGCCCCGGCGTCAACGCGCGTCGGATGGCTCACTGTCAGCGTACGTAGCGGGAGGGACGTCGTAAGCCGGACAGCCGCCGACTCCTCCGCAGACATCGTCGGGCCTGCCGGCGTGAACCGCGCGGCGATGAGAGCAACTCCCCCGGCCTGTGCGGGCACATTCAATTCAGCTGAGCCAGCGGCCAACGCAACCGGGCTACCAACGACCTTTCCGTCGACAAGCAGCTCCACGGTTCCGCTCGCCATCGGCGCCGCCGGCGCCCCCGCGACCCCCTCCGGTGCTTCGAGCGCGACCGAGACATTCGCTGTCGTAGCATCACCCACCGCAACCTCAGACTGCGCGAGTGTCGTTGTGACGACGCTCTTCCACGGCACGACCTCGACGTTGGTGGTACCGCTACTCGCCCAACCGGCGTTGTAGTAATAGGAGTACCGCGCCGAAAAACTATGTAAACCGACGGCAAGGTCGATCAGTTGCAACGAAGTCACGCCATCCGTGAGGTTTAAGAAGCCGACCCCACGAGCGTCTTCGAAGAACTCAACGTAGCCGCCGGGCTGATTATTGGTGACAGCGGCCGTCAGCACAACGGGCGTGCCATGAACGACCTTTTCTGAGGATGCCGTCAACTCCAGTGTTGGCAGAAAACGCAGGTGGGCTTCTGCGCGCGAAGGGGAGACCCACTGGCCCGCTGGAGGCTCGTACACGACCTGGAAGGGCGTATCGACGGCTGTCGTTGCAGGCACGGCGAGGGTGGCGCGCCCGTTCGTGAGCGTCGCCACGATAGGGGCTAGGCCGTCACGAATAAGACGCACCGTTCCTTCAGCATGCGGTGGCGTGTTGCCGCCGTTTGGGTGCTGCGGGTTCGAAAGGCGCACAGCGACCGAAACCTCTGCGTCAGAATTCGTCGGCGCCGGCCACGGCGTCTGAACGGCGACCTCAGAGCTCCATTCGTACACCGTCACGGTCCTCGTGACACTTGAGGACATATTGACCGAGTCGCCGGGGTAGAGCACAGAGATGAGGTGCTTGCCGGCAGGAAGGTTGTTCACGGGTATGACCTGTGGCTGGCTCGGGCTGAAGGCGAATTTTTCGCGTAACGTGCCATCGATCCAGAGCTCGATCTCTCCACCAGCAGTGGCCCCGTAAACCGCCACGTCGTAGCTCAGGGGCCCACCATACATCGCTTGGTTAGGACCGTCCATCATGACCTGTGTGATCTGAGAGGGGGCGGTCGCGCGGGTGTTGTCTGCGGTTGTGGTCGCGGGAAGGTTGCCTGGGGTTGCAGTCGCGGGCGACGGAAGGTTGCCTGGGGCTGCCGCTGCGGGCGACGGAACCAGCAGGCCGACGACGATGAGCGCTGCGGTTGCCAGGCTGGCGAGGGGGCGGAACCACCGCGAGTGGGCGGGGACAACGTCGATTTCGGGCACGGGGGCTCCCAAGTTCGGGTTCGGTGTTGTTTTTCACGCATCTCTCCCATGCGTGACACTCAAACCTACTAAGAACTAGGGGCAAAAGTAAACATGGTGCATCCTTTTGGTTTGCACCCGTTCATGTTTGGCTACGCTGTCGCGCCTTGCCCCTGCGTGGTCTGGGGTTCTTGGTAGCCAATGAGCCACGTGATGCCGTACTTGTCGACGACCGTGCCGTCGTAGTCGCCCCACGGACGCTTCTGCAGAGGGTCTGTGATGCTTCCGCCCTCTGCCAGGGCGTCGAACCACTGGGTCAACGTGCCAGGGTCGGCCGCCCCGAGAAGCGAGAAGAACATGCCGCTCATCGATACCGACGATTCGCCGTCGCCGGCGTCAGAGCCAGCGATCTCTACGTCGCCGATCACCATGCCGTGCGCGATCGCGTCGGCCGGCCCGTCGGTGCGGCCGGCGGACGCGTAGTCGTGCAGAAACAGCTTGCCGCCGAAAATCGCCTGGTAGTCGGTGAGGGCTTGCCGAGCCGTGCCGTCGAAAAGGATGTAGGGAATGAGTCCGCTCATGCGGCCAGCGTAGTTGGGGTGTTGGACAAGTGGAACCACACGCATGAGAACGACAACGCCCCGGCGCTCACTCCTCAGAGCAAGCGCCGGGGCGTTTCATAACTGCCTACAGCGTGGCGGCGAAGGGGTCGCGGTCTTCCGGCACGAGCGGCACGACGCCGACGGTGCTGGCGACGTCGACGAACTGGCCGAGAGCAACAGATTCTTCGATCGACATCAGCGCGTCAAACACGTGATACCCGAGCTCACCGGTGGCGATGTGGGGCAGGCCAGCGCGGATCGAGCGCGCCATGTCGAGCACGCCGAGTCCGCGGCCGGACTCGATACCGACGTTCTCGACGGTGCTCCACAGCGGGGTGTCGAGGTCTTCGTACTTTTCCGGGGCGCGCGCGATACGAACCTCGCCGACAAAGCGGTTCGGGTCGGGAATCACGAGGGTTCCTTCGGTACCGATGACCTCAAGAATGCCCGTGCGCGCGATGTGCGAGTCAAAGCTGAATACGCTTTGGCTGGTCATTCCGCTTTCGAACTGCGCGATCGCTTGCACGTGGGTCGGAACCTCAACGTCGAACGCGGAACCAAGGCGGTCACCGACGAGAATGGTGCGCTTTTCGCGGCCCTTCAGCCCAACGCCGGCCACACGAGCAACCGGGCCAAACAGGTTGACCATGGCGCTCATGTAATACGGGCCCATGTCAGCGACGGGGCCACCACCGAAACCGAACAGGAACTCCGGTGCCGGGTGGAAGAGGTCGGGGCCGACGTACTGCATGGTCGTCTGCGCAGACAGCGGAACCCCGATGTCGCCGCGACGAAGGGCACGCAGTGCGGTCTGGAACGCCGGGCCGAGGATGGTGTCGGGCGCGATGCCGACGCGAACACCAGCGGCATCAGCGGCGGTGAGGAGCTGCTGGGCTTCTTCACGGTTGACGCCGATTGGCTTTTCGCTCCAAACGTGTTTGCCCGCCTCGACCGCGGCCAGGCTCACGGGCACATGGGCGACCGGAATCGTCAGGTTGATGACGAGTTCAACATCGGGGTGGGTGAGTACGTCTTCTGGGGTGCCCGCCACGGGAACTCCGTACTTCTCGGCCTGCGCCGCGGCACGCGAAACATCGAGGTCACCGAGCGCGACAACCTTGATGTCAGGAAAGGTCGTGAGGTTGTCGAGATACTTCGTGCTGATCATTCCGGTGCCGATGATGCCGACGCCCATGGGAGCCGCGCTCATCGAACACCTGCCTCACGGAGCCAAGCCGCGCTCTTCTCGATAGCGTCGAAGATGTCGCCGTTGTAGCGATCGAACTCGATAACGACGAGTTCAGCCGACGAAGCGCTGGCGAGAATGTCGGTCAGCGCAAGCTCACCCTGACCGGCAATGCGCTGGTCGAGCTCTACCTTGGAGCGGTCTTCAGCTTTGTAGGGGTCTTCGCCGATGATGCCGTCCTTGGCGTGGAGTGCGCGCACCTTCGCACCGAGGCGCTGCAGGAGCGCGGGAACATCCTGGCCACCGGTTGCCGCCCAAAACACGTCGAGCTCGAGAGCGACGCGCTCGTCGACGAGGCCGGCGAAGATTTCGTAGGCGCTGACGCCGTCAATCTCGTTGTGGAACTCGTGCGAGTGGTTGTGGTAGCCGAGGCGGATGCCGCGCGATGCGGCCGCGTCGACAGCGCTGTTGAGGCGTTCGGCGGTCTTCTCGATCTCATCACGCGAGGCCCAGCGCTCAACCGGAACGTAGGCGTCGATGAGCAGGTCGAGACCCATCTCTGCGGCATAATCGAGCGTCTGCTCGACCGGACGAACGTCAAATGAACGCGTGGGCGATGACACGTGGTCCGACAGGAAGTATTCGTGCCCGCTGCGAATATTGAGCCCGGCCGCCTTTGCCGCGTCGCGCATATCGGCAGCGTTCTCATCAACGGAGAACACCTCGACGTTATTGAGGCCCGCGGCGGCCAGCTTGGCGAGCGTGCCCGGCAGATCAGCGGCAAGCGCTTCTCGCACGGTGTACAGCTGGACGGACAATTCAGGGCTAGTCATCAGTGCCTCTCTTCGGCGGAACACGCACAGGTACCAGGCATGCAAACAGCACGATACAACAGGTTGATACCCAATTTCGACCGTTGGTTGATTTTTAATCTCAACCAGAGGTAGTGTTTCGCCATGGCAGAGAAAACCTCCGTTGCGCACACCCGTGGCGCCTATGCAAAGACCGAGAGACTGCGTCAGGAAGTCCTCGACGCAGCCTTGAAACTCGTTGCTGAGGCTGGCTTCGATCTGACCACGCTGCAAGATGTCGCCGACAGCGTCGGCCGATCGAAAGCAGGCGTGCTTCACCACTTCGGCTCGCTCGACAACCTGATGCTCGAGATCGTGAAGCATCGCGATGGCGTCAACCGGCAAACCTTCCCCACAACGGAGGGTGCCGAACTAGACACTGTCCTGGAGCTCGTCGCTCACAACGCGACCGTTCCTGGGCTTATCGGACTGTTTTCCGTGGTGTCGGCGCTCGCCGCCACCGACACGACCGAAACCGGGCGACGCGAATACTTCACGCAGCTGTACACCCGCAACCGATCCGCTTGGACGACGCGCATCGCGCTGGCCCAAGAGGAAGGTCGCATCCGCACCGACTTGGAGCCCTCGGCGATCGCGACGCTCATTATCGCGACCCTCGATGGCCTCCAAACGCAGTGGCTCCTCGACAGCGACGTCGACATGATCGTGCACTTCCGCGCACTGATCCAATTGCTCGCTCCCGCGAAGTGACACCGCGGCCGGCGCTCGCCGTCGGCGCTCCAGCAAGAAACCCCCATAGAGAAACTGGAATCACCATGAAAAACACTCACGCCGCATTCGGCACTACGACGCGGACAGTAGGCATCGGAGCCGCTGTACTCATCTCCGCACTCGCACTCGGCGGCTGCACCGCAGCAGAGTCGGATGGCAACGCTGCCGCAGACAAGGACCGCGAACTGACGGTCTGGTTCATGCAGACCGGCGCCTTCCTTGACGTCACGGTTCCCGAGGTCAACAAGCGCTTCGAAGAGGCAACGGGCGCAACCGTGAAGGTTGAGGTTCAGCAGTGGGACAACATCGTCACCAAGCTGACCACCGCACTGTCGTCGGACAACCCGCCGGACGTCGTTCAGATCGGCAACACCAACATCCAGCTGTTTGCCGCCAACGGCGCTGTCCGCGACCTCACCGATGTGCTCGACGAGCTCAAGCACGGCGTTGAGTGGAACGAGAGCCTCGAGGCTCCATCCACCATCGATGGCAAGGTTTACGCGGCACCGCTGCGTGTTTCGACCTACGCAATCGCCTACAACAAGCAGATGTGGGCAGACGCTGGCGTGACCGAAGAGCCCGAGACCTGGGCAGAGTTCACCGCGGCGCTCGATGCTGTCAAGGCGAAGAACCCGGCTTCGGACTTCTCCGCTCTTTACCTTGCGGGTGCTGACTGGCAGTCGTCCATGCCGTTCGTCTACGACGCTGGCGGAAGCTTCGCACAGCTTGAAGGCGACGAGTGGGTCGCTGACATCAACAGCGCGAACTCGATCAAGGGCCTGGAACAGTACAAGGAGTTCCAGAACAGCTACTCGGCTGCTTCGTCGCAGACGGCCAGCTCCACCTCGCCCGAGGGCTCGAGCGTTATGGCTGAGCTGAAGGCTTCGGCAACCATCGCTGGTAACCCCAGCGTGATCGTTGCCATCGAGTCGGGTAACCCTGACCTCGTTGGCCAGATCGGTAGCTTCCCGATGCCGAGCATCAACAACCCGGGCGAACTCGCACCGGTCATGGCTGCTGGTTCCGTCGTTTCGATCGCTGCGAAGTCGAAGAACGCTGACCTCGCAACCGAGTACATCAAGATCCTGACGAGCCCCGAAATCCAGCAGGACTTCGTTGGCCTGAACAACGGCGCTGTGCCTATCTCCCCCACCTACATCGATGCGATCCTCGATGAGGTTCCGGAAATCCAGCAGGCGTTCTACACCGCCGGCAAGAAGGGCATCACGTTGCCCGCATCGCCTGGTTGGGCAACGCTTGAGGCAGACAAGACGCTGAACGACCTGTTCGTACAGATCGCAACGGGTGCTCGCTCGGTCGACGAGGCAACGACCAAGTTCGCTGATCACCTCAACGACGTTCTGAACGTCGGATAACTCACTGCACCATGAGTCTCCGCAAAACTGCGGCTCCTCAGAGACGCCGGCCTCGTCGTAAGACGGGGTCGGCGTCCCTGACGCCGCTGTTCCTCTTCGCTCCGGCCGCGATCGTCTTGCTCGCCGCGGTCGGCTACCCGCTCGTTCGACTCGTCATTAGCTCGTTCCAGGACTTCGGCATGAAGTCCCTCTTCACGGGTGAAACCCCGTGGGTTGGTTTCGCCAACTACGCCAACATCTTCACGAGCGACGAGTTCTGGCCCGTTCTGGTGCGCACGTTTGCGTTCACCGGCGCCTGCCTCATCCTGACCGTCGGTCTCGGCATGCTCATGAGTGAGCTCATGATGCGCCTCAACAAGCCCATGCGTGTCGCCCTCAACGTGGTGCTGATCCTCGCGTGGGCGATCCCCACGGTGACGGCAACGCTCATCTGGCAGTGGCTGTTCCAGCCGCCGTACGGCGTTGTGAACTGGCTGATCACGCAGCTCGGCATCTTCGGTGATTTCACCGACCACAACTGGTTGACCACACCGGGCGATGCGTGGGTGATGGTGACCCTTCTCGTTGTCTGGCAGGGCGCACCGTTCATCGCGTTCACCCTGTATGCGGGTCAGTCGCAGATTCCGCGCGAGTACTACGAAGCAGCCATGCTCGACGGCGCGAATGGCTTCAAGATCTACATGACGGTGACGTTCCCCTTCCTCAAGGCGATCATCTACCTGGTGTCGATCCTCACGATCATTTGGCGATTCAACATCTTTAACCAGATCTGGATTCTCACAAGCGGCGGCCCGGAAGGCGGAACCACAACGCTGGGTATTTGGTCGTTCCGTGAGGCATTCGCTGGCAACGACTACGGGCAGGGTGCTGCCATCGCGGTGGTTACCGCGGGAATTCTCATGTTCATGACCGCTTTCTATGTCCGCCGCCTCGTTCGTTCAGGAGAGCAGCTGTGAGTACTCCCCTTAAAGTCAAACGTCGCCGGCGGAGCCTTCGGAGCCGCGGCCCCGGAGCGCACATTCTCGCGTTCGTGTTGGTCATCATTTGGGGCTTCCCCACGTATTGGATGCTCAACTCGTCGTTTAAGACGCCCGACAAGCTGACCTCGGTCGAGCCGGCATTCTTGCCTGCGCCTCCGAGCCTTGACGCCTTTATTCGCGCGTTCACGAAGCCCGGCTTCTTGAGCTCGTTGGGCAACAGCTTGCTGATCGCGGCCATCGTCGTTGTCGCCTCCATCGCTGTCGGCTTCCTTGCCACGGCAGCCCTCACGAGGTTCCGCTTCTTCGGTCGCAAGGCAATCTTGGTGACGATCCTGGCGATCCAGATGATCCCCTCGATCGCGCTGCTGATTCCGTTGTTCCTCACGTTCCGTGACGCGAACATGCTGAACACGTATTGGGCGCTGGTTCTCGCGTATCTGGCGAGCGCGCTGCCGTTCTCGATCTGGGTGCTGCGCGGATTCTTCCAGGCGATTCCGGAGGAGATCGACGAGGCCGCACGCCTCGATGGTGCGGGCGACATGCGGGTGCTGTGGAGCATCTACTTCCCGCTCGTACTGCCGGGCCTGATCTCGACGGCCGTGTTCACCTTCATTGAGGCGTGGAACGACTACATCATGGCGTACATCCTCCTGCAGGAGCAGGCGAAGTACACCCTGCCGGTTTGGCTGGTGTCGTTCAACCAAGACACGGGTATCGACTACGGCGGTCTGATCGCCGCTTCGGTGCTGTTCTCGATTCCGGTCGTGATCTTCTTCCTCGTCGTGCAGCGCAACCTGGTGGCCGGTATGTCCGGTGGCGCCGTTAAGGGTTGAGTGCTGTGACGTCGAACGGAACCATGGCAGTGCCGCGCGTTGGCATCATTGGCGCGGGGTTCATGGGCGAAGTGCATGCGCGCGCGGCCCGTGCCGCCGGCGCTGAGATCGTGGGTATTGCGTCTCGCACCCTCGCCTCGGCGCAGGCGACGGCCGCGCCGCTGGGCGTGCCCGCCTTTGCCAGCCTGGATGATTTGCTCGCAGCAAAGCCCGATGTGGTGCACGTCTGCACGCCGAACGACACGCACGCCGCCATCTCCGCTCAGGTGGTGGCGGCGGGTGTCGCGGTGGTGTGCGAAAAGCCGTTGGCCGCATCGTCTGCCGATGCTCGCGCGCTGGTGGATGCCGCGGCAGAGGCTGGTGTCGTGAACACCGTGCCGTTTGTGTACCGCTTTCACCCCATGGTGCGCGAGGCTCGCGCGCTGGTGCAGCAGGGCGCGATTGGCACGGTACTGAGTGTGCAGGCCTCCTACCTGCAGGACTGGATGCTGCTGCAGACCGACGCCAACTGGCGCATGTCTGACGGCTCGTCGCGCGCGTTTGCTGACATTGGGTCGCACCTGTGCGACCTCGTCGAGTTCGTGACCGGCGACCGCATTGTGCGACTGTCGGCGCGCACCCGCACGGTGTACGCGGAGCGGGCTGGCCTGCCAGTGCAGAACGAAGACATCGCCGCGGTGATGGTGGAGTTTGCTGGCGGAACCATCGGCACACTTTTGGTGTCGCAGATGGCCGCAGGCCGCAAGAATGCGCTGGAGTTTGAGCTGCATGGCGCCGAGCAGTCCGTGCGGTTTGAGCAGGAGAAGCCGGAACAGCTGCATGTCGGTTCGCGCGCCGGAACCATGGTGCGCCACCGCGATGCTTCGCAACTGACGCCCGACGCTGCCCGCTTGTCTGTGGTTCCGTCTGGGCACCCCATGGGGTACCAGGATGCGTTCAACGGATTTGTGCGCGACACGTACAGCGCGTTGCGCGGCGTGGCCCCGGAGGGTCTGCCGACCTTCGCCGATGGCCTCCGCGCAGCCGTCATCACGGAAGCGGTCGTCGCCTCAGCCGGTCAGGCTGGCGCGTGGGTCGCTGTTGAATCTTGAGTCTCAAGGAGAACACTGTGGCTGAACGCCCCGTAACCCTGTTTACCGGCCAGTGGGCCGACCTGCCGTTCGAAGAGGTCGCGCGCCTCGCAGCTTCGTGGGGCTATGACGGCCTCGAAGTTGCCGCGTCGGGTGACCACCTTGACCTGCAGCGCGCAGATGAAGATGACGCCTACGTTGCGTCACGCAAGGAGATCTTGGACCGCCACGGTCTGAAGATCTTCGCAATCTCGAACCACCTCGCCGGGCAGGCCGTGTGTGATGCGCCAATTGACTTCCGTCACGAGGCGATCCTGCGCGATTACGTGTGGGGCGACGGCGATGCCGAGGGTGTTCGCCAGCGCGCGGCGGAAGACATGAAGCGTGCGGCCCGCGTGGCGCGCAAGCTTGAGGTTGATACGGTTGTCGGCTTCACGGGCTCTTCGATCTGGCCGTATGTTGCGATGTTCCCGCCAGTTCCGGCTTCTGTCATCGAGGGTGGTTTCGAAGACTTCGCGGCCCGCTGGAACCCGATTCTTGATGTCTTCGATGGCGAGGGTGTGCGGTTTGCTCACGAGGTTCACCCCGGTGAGATTGCGTACGACTACTGGAGCTCGGTGCGTGCGCTTGAGGCGATTGATCACCGCAAGGCGTTCGGTTTCAACTGGGACCCGTCGCACATGATGTGGCAGAACATTGACCCGGTCGGGTTTATCTGGGACTTCAAGGACCGGATTTACCACGTGGACTGCAAGGACACCCGGATGCGCCCCAACAACGGTCGCGCCGGCGTACTCGGCTCGCACCTGCCGTGGGGCGACCCGCGTCGCGGTTGGGACTTCGTCTCGACCGGCCACGGCGACGTGCCGTGGGAAGACTCGTTCCGCGCGCTCGACGCGATCGGCTACGAGGGCCCCATCTCGATCGAGTGGGAAGATGCCGGCATGGACCGCCTGCACGGCGCCGCCGAAGCCGTTCGATTCGTTCGGTCGCTGCTATGGCCGAAGCCCGAAGCCTCATTCGATGCCGCATTCAGCAACCAGTAGCTAGTGTTGCGCGTCATCGAATGACCGGACGCCGCCCCTATTTCCCTCATCTGTGCGGGGGGTATGGGGGCGGCGTTTTTTGGTTTGGTTTGGTTGGGGTTTGGCGGGTGGTTGCTGGAGGCGTGGGCGGGCGGGGGTTTGTTCGGGCGCGAGCGGGCGGAACCAATAGACTGCGGCGCATGGATTGGCGCGACGATCGTATTGGTTCCGCTTTGCGCGGCGAGAACCCTACTGTTTTGGCCGAGCTGACGAGCGGGTTCGCGGTGATGGGCGACGTGCAGTTCTTGCCCGGTTAGTGAGTGCTGCCGAGCCGCAACCCTTCCGCGCAGGCGTTGGCGGAGCTCCCGCGCGAGGAGCGGGTGCAGTTTCTTGCCGACGTGGATCTGCTCGCGACCGCGGTGGAGCGGGCGTGCCGCACTTTGGACCCCGCGTTTCGTCGCATCAACATCGATGTTTTCGGGAACACTGATGCGTTTGAGCATGCGCACGTGTGGCCGCGGTATGACTGGGAGCCTCCGGAGCTTTTGCGCAAGCCGGTATGGCTCTATGACGGGGCGAACTGGTCAGATGCAGCGACGACGTTGGGGGCGCAGTATGATGCGCTGCGCGCGGCGATTGGATGGGAGCTGGTCGTCGCTAATCGTTGCCCGACGCTAGGGGCTACCTGCTCCGCAACGACCAAAACGCACTCGCCACAAGTGCAGAGTGCGGCCCCGAGCTTCGATAGTGTGTGCCTGTGGATCAAGAGTTCTGGTTGGAGTCGGTTGGGGCGCCGATACTGGTTACTGTCCTGACTTTCGTGGGGCTGGAGGCGTACAAGACTTGGAGAGCGAATCGACGAAAGAAGGACTATCCACTTCGTCTTACATCGGTTGGCGCCCAGGACTACCGCCTCCAAAACCTGTCGAAGCGACATATGGTCAAAGTGTCGCTGAACATCGTCGGGGCAGATGGTCACCACCGAACGGGGAACCCATACGATCGAGATCTTGCTCCGCACGATGACGCATCTGTCGGCCCTATCCGGCCAGGTGACACCGTGCAAGTTCAATGGATGGACGCTTCAAACAGGGTCTCGAAGATGCCATCGTGGCAAAGGGAGTACCAGCGTTCGGAGCCGATCAGGATTACGGATGACAAGACCAGCTACGAACTGAAACTTGGGGACGGACCCACCATCGGTGGCTGACCGATTGCGAAGATTACACAGTAAGTACCGGCTGGAAGTAGTCGAACAGCGCAGCGTCGATTGGCGCGTCGAATCGCATGATCATCTCGACAACGGGGTGCGGCGTATCGCCTTGCATGACCGTCTCACGAGCATCCTCTGAACGCGCATTGCCCAGGTAGTAGAAGTCAGTACCCTCGGCGTCGTCTTTCTTCACGAAAATGTGCAGATCGACGTCGTTGTTGACGATGCTCTTAACTTCACCGCTCTGGAGCGTGCGGCGACTGCGCGTGAACCATCGCATCGTCGAACGGGTCAGCAACTCGTCGCCATACGCGGTGCTTTCCGAAACTTCATCGCTCTTGTGGAGCGTGACGAAAATCGGGCAGGTACGGGTCGCAGCATCAACCTTGTAGCCGTAGATCGTCGCCGAGACATTCTTGTTCCAAGACAGCAGCCGACATGCGTCCTTGCGGGAGTACTGCTTGCCGGGCACGAAAGGCACGTCGTCCCGGTACCGCTGCGTCACCACGGCGAGCGCAGTGTCGAGCAAATCGTCGAGGGCATTCTTGAACGCCCTCGACCGTTCAACGTTCACCGAAAGAGGGCCGCTGGCAACGATCACGTTACCGTGGCGCTCCGCCAGTTCATTTCGATACTTGGTGCGTTCTTGCTCGGTATAGAACTCAAACGTAAGCGCCCGTACGGCCGTTTCAATCTGCGCGCTAGATGTGGCAAAGCCCTGCGATTCGACAGCCGACTTCAACTGGTCTGCTGTGCGCGTGCCATGCGTTAACAGTTCTCGCACCACAATTGCCTCATGGGGACGCTTCGCCGCGAGAACCTCCTGCGAGAGCAGCGCCAATGCGTCCCACTCGTCACTAGACAGTCCGGTGGGCTCTTTCAGCAGCTTCCATGCGAGTTCCGGATAGTTACCGCGAACGGTGGCAAGCACGACGGGGTCGGCTGCTTCGAACCGCTGGAAGTCTCGCAGCTGAGGAGTTCGGCCGAGTCGGGCCTGCATGTTTTCCAGCGCGGATCGTAGGTTCACCATGCTGTCGAGTTTTGCCGTCGCGATAGACGCCAATACTCGCTGCTGCGAGATCTCATCAAAGCGCACACTCGAAAGACCAGAAACTACGCCAATCTCCTCCGCGGCGATGAGGTTCTTGCGAACCGATTCACGGTTGAGCGACTGGTCCCCGAAAAGGGCAATCGGGATGAGGTAGTTGTTCGCGTAGTTGCCGATGAAGTCGATGACGACAAGGTACTCCTTGTCATTTGCGATGCGGAGTCCGCGCCCGAGTTGCTGCACGAAGATGATCGCGGACTGCGTTTGGCGCAGCATGACCACCTGATTCACCGACGGGATGTCGATGCCCTCATTGAAGATATCGACGGTCAGGATGTAGTCGAGTTCACCCGATTCCAAGCGGGCAACGGCGGCTTCGCGGGCTTCGATCGAATCGTCGCCAGTCAGGGCCTGCGTACGGAGCACCTTTCCGTCAACGCTCGACCTGTTAAGTACGGCAGAAAGCCCGTGCGCCTCAGCCTTTGTCCGGCAGAACATCAAGCCACGCACCGGCGCGCTCTTGTGTCCGTAGGTCTGGAGCGCAGAGAGTACGTGAGAGACTCGTGCGTTCGACAGCAGCTTGGGGAGATCGGCGAAATCGTCGCCGATCGTCTCACCATCATCCGTCGTGTAGTCCGCGACACCGAAGTAGTGGAACGGAACAAGCATGTTCTCTTCGAGCGCGCGGTTCAGGCGAATCTCGTAGGCAACGTTGTAGTCGAAGAGCTCGAAAAGGTCGGCCCCATCGGTGCGCTCCGGCGTGGCCGTCATGCCGAGTAGGAAGGTTGGACGGAAGTGGCCGAGAATCTTTCGGTACGAGCTTGATGCAGCGCCATGCGCCTCATCGATGAGGATGTACTCAAAAGCGTGCGGGTCAAAGCTGGCGAGCACGTCATCGCGCGACAGCGACTGTCTCGTCGCGAACACGTAGCGCGCGTTGATCGCACGTTCGGAACCACTGATCTTGCCAAAGTCGGAAAGCGGAGCACCAAGCACGCGCTGGTACTCCTGGATCGCTTTGTCCAAGATCTGTTCGCGGTGCACGACGAACAGAAACCGATCGGGATCAACGGCACGCACGTCGAGCGCCGAGAGAATCGTCTTACCCGTACCGGTGGCGGAGATGACGATGGCTTTGTCTTTGCCCTCGCGACGTATGGCGTCGAGTTCGGCCAGCGCCTCGGCCTGCATCAGGTTTGGTGCGATGAGAGACAGGGGCCGGTCGGGGTCTGGCATACGTTCATCCCCGGCGCCGACAATGGTTCGCGTTCGCTGATTTGCAGGCGGCGCGACGTAGACCCGCTCGTACTCGTCAACCCAGCCCTCGGTGAGCTCAACGGAATTCGAGAGCTGCCCATCAATCAATCGATCGATCTGATCTCCGAGGTCACTACCTTCAAGCGCTGAGACTCGTAGGTTCCATTCGTGGTTCGAGACGAGGGCACTCTTCGTGAGGTTCGAACTGCCCAGGATCATCGTCACGCGGTCAGCGTGCTCGAAGATGTAGCCCTTGGGGTGAAAAGCAGCCGCGTTATGCAGTCGCACGTCGATCCCATGGTTCCGCAACGCCAAGAGTTCACGGAACGCACCCGGGGAGTTGAAGCCCAAGTAGTCAGACGTGATGATCGTTGCGTTCCCCTTGAACGACACGAACTCCTGTTTGAGAAGTGAGATCGCGCCAGGCGAAACGAAAGCCACCGAGAAGACGAACTGCGATGCTGATTTGAGCTCCTCACGAAGAGCGCGAAGCATCGTGTTGTCGTCAGAGTTGTCAACGAGTCGGGGGCCACGTGCTTTGGGAGCCGCGACTGTCTTGTTCGCAAACCCAAACTCTAGGTCGAGGGCAAAGTCGCTCGACCAGTCGAAGTCACGCTCCAACGGATTCGAAGTCTCGTTGAATCTGCTCGACGGCAGGGATGTCTGCCGGAGCCCACTCAAGTTCGTGCAGGCTCTCGGGGCTCAGCCATACGACGGACGCGTGTTCTGTCAGCCGTGGAGCGCCTTCGACAAGTTCGCAGTAGAAGGTGGTCAGCGTCACCACGCCGAAGTCGTACTCATGTGCGGTGACTTGGACCTGCTCGCCGACGGAGACGACGCATTCCAACTCTTCGCGAATCTCGCGCTCGAGCGCTTCGCGCGGAGTCTCGCCTGCCTCGATCTTGCCGCCGGGGAACTCCCACATTCCGGCAAGCGCGCCCGGGCCACGTTGAGCACAGAGCACCTCACCGTCTCGAACGATTACCGCACCGACAACGTTGATCTGCTTCTTCACCATGGCCTCCCACAAGCAGCGTACCGAAGGGCGCCGACCTCACGCCTGAGCCCGGCCGCAAGAATGCGCCGAAAGCAAAAGGAGGCCTCGGCCGCACGATAGCGACCGAGACCTTCCCACGAAGCGCGCTTATCGGTAGCGAACTACCGCGTCACGGATCTGATCTGCATACGCGTAGATGTCATCGAGTGAGTCAATCGGGTGGCGCGTCTCCACTTTGTCTTCGTCAAGGAGGCCCAGGTACTTCTGCTTCGCGTTGAAGTGCAGGCGTGCAATCGGCTTACGGTTGTTGTCATCGAGCAGCACACCGAAGTACGACTTCTGGTCGCGCTGCGAGATGCGCTGCGGCTTCACCTCGGCGCAGGCGATAGCCTTTACGATCTGGTACCCCTCGAGCTCTTCAAGGGTTGTCTCGATCTCGGTGTCGCGGTCAAGGTCCTGCTCGACAATCGGTTCACTTGCGATCGCAGCTGAAGGGTCATCGTCAACTACTGGAGCCGATGCTCCGGCACCCAATGCCGTCTTGAGGCGATCATTGACTTGTTCGGTGAGGAACTGCTTGGACGCCTTCGTGACGAGTGCAGTGAACTGTTCCCGAACCTTCGCCGTGATCATGCCGTCGTACACGCGAGAAGCAAAGAACTTGATCCAGTCTTCGCTCGGCTCGCGGAATTGCGCAGCGATTTGACGCTTGATTGCACCGACGTACTTCAGTTCACCCGCCGCGTTAATAATCGAGTCAAGGTCGAACGCGTCCTTGCTCAGCTTCTGAATTTCAGGAACCAACGTCTCGTCGATGTCGAGAAGATCCAGCACGAGGAACGGCTTGGAGTCCATGATGTTTGGCGCGTCCAGGTCTGTGTAAAACTGCCACACGACTCCGTTGGTAAGCACAGCCAGCCGCGAGTTCGTAGTGGCGAAATAGCGGAACAGCTGGGACGCGTGTTCAACCTTAAGAACGCCCATCGATGCCTTGCACTCGATGAGAATCTGAACTTCACCACCGCGCATGATCGCGTAGTCGATCTTTTCGCCACGCTTGGTGCCGACGTCAGCGGTGAACTCAGGCACAACCTCCATCGGGTCGAACACGTCGTACCCCAAAATCGAGGAGATGAACGGCATGATGAATGCGTTCTTTGTTGCTTCTTCGGTACCAATGGCACTTGCCTGGTTCTGAACCTTGGTTGCAAGGGCTTCGAGTCGATCACGGAAGTCCAAAGCTGCTCCTTTGCTAGCGGGTCGCACTTCCGGCCCACATTAGCGCGTTCTCATACTCCGCAACGGGCGCCGCACCCTCCTATGGGCATCTGTCTCCGCAGTCATGGTTCCGCCCTACCACCACCTCGCACAACCCCTACCCCTGAACTAAGCTGATTCCTGGGCAACACGCCCACTCAGGTATCTTGATATCAAGACACTTTTCAGCCTGTCACTCGAGGAGCTTGCCGCACGATGGCCAAGATCATCTACACCCACACCGACGAGGCGCCCCTTCTGGCAACGCACTCGTTCCTTCCCATCATCAGCGCCTTTGCTGGCACCGCTGGTGTAGAGATCGAGACCCGCGACATTTCGCTCGCTGGCCGCATCATCGCGGAGTTCCCGCAGAAGCTGACCGACGAGCAGCGCATCGGCGATGCTCTGGCTGAGCTCGGCGGTCTCGCTACGACGCCCGAGGCCAACATCATCAAGCTCCCGAACATCTCGGCATCGGTTCCGCAGTTGAAGGCAGCCATCGCTGAGCTTCAGGCACAGGGTTACGACATTCCTGACTACCCCGACGAGGCGGAGACGGTCGAAGACCAGCACACCCGCGCTCGCTACGACAAGATCAAGGGTTCGGCTGTGAACCCGGTTCTCCGCGAGGGCAACTCCGACCGCCGCGCACCGCTGTCGGTCAAGGAGTACGCACGCAAGAACCCGCACTCGATGGGCGCATGGACTCCCGAGTCGAAGACCAACGTTGCCACGATGGGTGAGAACGACTTCTTCTCGAACGAGAAGTCGGTCATCATCGAGGCCGACGACGTTCTGCGCATTGAGCACGTCAACGCCGCAGGCGACGTGAAGGTTCTCAAGGAGAAGCTCAAGGTTCTCCCGGGTGAGGTCGTTGACGGAACGTTCATCTCGGCAGCAAAGCTGGATGAGTTCCTCGCCGCGCAGATTCAGCGCGCGAAGGACGAGAACGTCCTGTTCTCGGTTCACCTCAAGGCCACGATGATGAAGGTCTCCGACCCGATCATCTTCGGCCACGTTGTGCGCGCCTTCTTCGCTGACGTTTTCGCAACGTACGGCACCGAGCTGCTCGAAGCTGGCCTCAACGGCAACAACGGTCTCGGCGCAATCCTCGACGGACTGGGCGAGCTCGCCAACGGCGAAGAGATCCGCGCAGCATTCGAAAAGGGCATCGCTGATGGCCCCCGCCTCGCGATGGTCAACTCTGACAAGGGCATCACCAACCTGCACGTTCCGTCTGACGTCATCGTCGATGCATCGATGCCGGCCATGATCCGCACCTCGGGTCACATGTGGGGCCCGGACGGCGCCGAGGCAGACACCCTCGCCGTCATCCCCGACTCCTCCTACGCCGGTATCTACCAGGCCGTGATCGACGACTGCCGCGCAAACGGCGCGTACGACCCGGTCACGATGGGCTCGGTTCCGAACGTCGGCCTCATGGCTCAGAAGGCTGAAGAGTACGGCTCGCACGACAAGACGTTCGAGCTGGCGGAAGCCGGAACAGTTCGTGTCGTCAACCAGGCTGGCGATGTGCTCATTCAGCACGACGTTGAGGCAGGCGACATCTGGCGTGCATGCCAGACGAAGGACATCCCGATCCGCGACTGGGTCAAGCTTGCTGTTTCGCGCGCACGCGCAACGGGCGACAAGACGGTCTTCTGGCTCGACAAGAACCGTGCACACGACGCGAACCTCATCGCTAAGGTCAAGGCTTACCTGCCCGAGCACGACACGACCGGTCTCGACATCGAGATCCTCGCGCCGTACGAGGCAACCAAGCTTTCGGTCGAGCGCATCCGCCAGGGCCTGAACACGATCTCGGTCACCGGTAACGTCCTCCGCGACTACAACACCGACCTGTTCCCGATTCTGGAACTCGGAACCTCGGCAAAGATGCTGTCGATTGTTCCGCTTCTCAACGGTGGTGGTCTCTTCGAGACCGGTGCCGGTGGTTCCGCTCCGAAGCACGTTCAGCAGCTCGTTGAAGAGAACTACCTGCGTTGGGACAGCCTTGGCGAGTTCCTCGCGCTGGCAGCCTCGTTCGAGCACTTCGCGAACGTGAACGGCAACGACAAGGCACGCGTTCTCGGTGAGACGCTCGACAAGGCAACGGGTACGTTCCTGCTCGAGAACAAGTCGCCGGGCCGCAAGCTCGGAACCATCGACAACCGTGGCTCGCACTTCTACCTGGCTATGTACTGGGCTGAGGAGTTGGCCGCGCAGACCGCTGACGCTGAGCTTGCTGCCGCATTCGCGACGCTTGCTGCATCGCTGCGTTCGAACGAGTCTGTGATCGTCGAGGAACTGCTCGCGGTTCAGGGTTCGCCGGTTGACATCGGTGGCTACTACCGCCCCGACGAGGCTCTCACGTACGGCGTGATGCGCCCGTCGGCAACGCTCAACGCTGCGATTGACGCTCTGTAAGCGTTTCGCTTAGTAACGGGGTGGCCCGGTCGGATCTTCGGATTCGGCCGGGCCGTTTGCATCGATTCGTGGGGATTTACCCCCCGCAAATTCCCACTTAGATCCCGCAAGTGGGAATTTGAATGTGAGCTCAGTTCTGCGTCACCCGAGCTTAGATGTTTAAAGCTTTATTGAAAGGCTTTTTAGATAAAGAATTGGTTGCCTTACAATAGGAAGATGAAGTCCACTCCGCTCCCAGTAAAGCGTGCATTGCGCACTATCGGCCAAAACATGGCGACGCAGCGCAAGCTACTCGGCCTGACCGCGAAGATGGTTGCCGAGCGGGCGGGAACCACACCGCCCACCATCAGCAAACTGGAGCGGGGCGACGGCGCTTCTTTAGAGATCACGCTGAGCGTTCTCCGCGTCCTCGGGCTCATGAACGAGGTGGTCACCGCTACAGACCCGTACGAAACCGACCGAGGTCGCCTCATGGCCGACGAGGCGCTTCCCATTCGAGTGAGAGTGCCACGCGAGCACTGAGTCGATCCGGGCTGTCACGCACCATCACATCACGTCCGCGATTGAGGCGCTTTAGTAGCAACGAAACAAGAGCCGAGAGGATCTCGACCCCGCTCATTCACCCCTCTCCGCCGCCAGCCTCCGGTTAGTCTTCGCCGTAGCGACAGCGGTGTACGGGTCTTCGGGCCACGGGTGCTTCAGGTACCGGCCACGCGTCTCGGCTCGAACCTGCGCATACGGCCCCGCCCAGAATGACGCGAGGTCAGACGTCACAGCCAGCGGATGACCGCCGGGAGACAGCAAGTGGAAGACGACCGGAACCCGCCCGCCAGCGACCCGCGGAGATTCCAGCATTCCAAAGCACTCCTGCAGCTTCGCCGCGACAACTGCCGACGCGTCGACATCGTCATGCGGCGAGTACGTCACGCGAATCATCGCGCCGCTCGCCACGCGCAGGCGCTCCGGCGCGAGCTCGTCAAAGGCGACAGCCTCAGGCCACGGCAACAACCGTCGCAGGGCCGTAGCCAGGTCGATCTTCGACACCGATCGACCTGCCGCGAGCGCGGACATCTCGGGTGCCAGCCAGTCATCCAACCGCGCAAGCAATGCTTCGTCTGACATCGATGGCCAAGGTTCGCCGATCACCCGATGCAACAACGCGAGACGCGACCGCAGCGCCACCGCACTCGCCGACCACTCGAACAGGTCAAGCCCGTCAGCCTGGAGCGCGCGACGCACGGCGGCTTCCGCTTCGGCGCCGGCTTTCACAGAAACCGGAACCGATGAACGCACGATCGCGCCCACGCGCTTCTCGCGCCGCGCAATTACGCGACCGTCAGCGAACGTCGCTTCGATCCGATCCGTCATCATATGCTTCGCGGCAATCAGCACAGACTCTTCGTCGAGTGCGGCGGCGGCACGGATCACCGCACCCGTTCCGGCAGCGACTCGACTCGTTGCCCGCGTGATGTCTGCGATGGCCAGCCATTCGGCACCCGCCAGCTCCCCGGCGACCCCAGCCCTGGTTCCGGATGCCAACTGAAATACCCCGTCAGAAACACGATGCGCGATGCGATCGGGAAAAGCGAGGGCAACAATCAGGCCGACGGAATCAGGGCGGGCGGAACCTGTGGCTCGGCCCGCAAGGCGGGTGAAGCGATCGACTTCACGGCTCCAGGCACGATGCTGCGGGTGTCTGCCATCGCGCAGCATCCGCAGGGTGACGTCGAGATCAGCGTCATCGGCGCGAATGTCGTCGTTCACCGCGGCAACGACCTCGGCAGCGACTCGTGAGCCCACAAGCTCGGCCCCATCGAGCAACGCGCGCGCCAGCCGCGGGTCAGCGGGCAGGCGAGCGAGCTTGCGACCGAGCGGCGTCGCTCGCCCCTCGGCATCAATGGCACCCAGGCTCTGGAGTGCGGCCTCGGCCCGCGCCACCGCGATGGTCGGTAGCGCGTCGGGTAGGCGTAAACCTTCACCGCGCGGGGCACCCCAGCAGGCCAGCAGAAGCGCAGCGTCAGTGAGGTCGGCGGAGAAGATCTCGGGGGCAGCGAACGCGGGTGCGGCAACGAACGTGCGTTCGTCAACACAACGGAACACGGTTCCCGGCCCGAGACGGGCGGCGCGGCCGGCGCGCTGCACAGCAGATGCTCGCGGCGTTGAGACGGTGACGAGCCCCGACATTCCGCGGCCTGAATCGTACATCGGCACCCGCGACAAACACGAGTCCACGACGATGCTCACGCCCGGAACCGTGAGCGACGACTCAGCGATCGATGTCGCCACGATGATCCGCGTCGGCTGCCCGGCGCCGCGCTCTGAAACCGCGCGATCCTGCTCACGCGGCGGTGCCTGACCATGCAGCTCGAGCACGTCGGCGTCACGCACATCGTCGCGCAGGTGCCGCGCGATCACGCTCACTTCACGTGCACCCGGGGCGAAAACCAAGATGTCGGTGGTTGGTTCGCGGCGGTGCGCGTCTGCGGCGACCTGCGCAACGTGGCGCAAGAAGCCGGGAGTCACACCTCGCGCATCCATGCGGTCGACCGCGGGTGGCGCCCAACGGACGTCGAGCGGATGCGCGACCGACTCGTGCGACACGATCGGTGCCGGTCCGGACTCGCCGAGAACAGCCGCGAACCGTTCGGCATCGACGGTCGCCGACATGGCGATCACGACGATGTCGTCACGGAGCTGTCGCACTTCGCCCAGCAACCCGATGAGCAGGTCGGTGTCGATGGCGCGCTCGTGAACCTCATCCAGAATGACGGCGCCCACGTCGGCAAGTCCGGGGTCATCCATGAGCCGTCGCAACAGAACGCCGGGCGTCAACATTTCGATTCGCGTGGCATCACTCATCGAACGCTCGCCGCGCACCGTGAAGCCCACGCGGTCGCCGAGGTTTGAGTTGTCGAGGCTCGCGAGACGGCGCGCTGCAGCGCGGGCTGCCACCCGTCGCGGCTGGGTGACTATGACGCGTCCCTCAACGCGGTTGGCGACGAGCGGCGGAACGAGGGTGGTCTTTCCCGTTCCGGGTGCGGCCGTGATCACGATTGCGTTTGTTGCGTCGAGCGCCGTGGTCACACCACCGAGGGCGTCGTTGAACGCCAACCCGCGCCCGATGGTGGCGAGGTCAAAGGTGGCGGTCACTTATCCATCTTCCCCTGCCCCGTCATTACGAGAACCTGTCTGCCATTCACCCGAATATTCCCTGCTGAATCCCGCCCGTCACCAACAACCCAGGCATAGCCTTGAAGTAGACCCCGCAACACACAAAACAGCGGGCTCAAAACAAGGAGCAAATCATGCGCGCCGTACGTTTTGTCCCGCGTCAAGTAGTTGGCAGGAATTCTTCGATTTCGAAGTTGGGGATGGTGGGGTTGGCGGTGCCTGCGTATA
>CANNEP010000028.1 GCA_947503655.1 uncultured Microbacterium sp. | reverse complement strand
CGCGCACCGCACCGCTATGGAATTGGGTGCCGACGTCAATGTCGTGATGGCTGGCGATGCCCAAATGGATCCGCATTACCTGCCCGACCTGTTAAACAAGGTCACCGACGATGGCTACGGGTTCGCGAAGGCCAACCGCTTTTACGGCCCCGAATCGTTCAAGGGCATGCCTGGGTATCGAGTATTTGGCAACGTGGTGTTGTCGTTCATGAACAAGCTCTCGAGCGGGTACTGGAATCTGTTTGACCCGCAAAATGGGTACACCGCTGTTCGCACCGAGGTACTCAAGCGTGTCGACCTGGATTCGGTCGCCGAGCGGTACAGCTTCGAAAACGATCTGCTCATCAAACTGAACATTCTGCAGGTCTCTGCCACCGATGTTCCGATTCCCGCCGTATACGGCGACGAAGTTTCCAGCATCAAGCTGCGAAAGGTCGTACCGGAGCTCCTCAACCGCCTCACGGTGGGCTACTGGTCGCGCATTTGGTACCGCTACGTTCTGTGGTCGTTCTCCCCGATCGCGCTGTTGCTCTTCGGCGGGTTACTCATGACCGGCATCGGCATTGGCATTTCGATCTGGGTGATGTTCCAAATCGCGTCATCTGTTGTGGCAACGGCCGCCACCGTGATGTTGGCCGCGCTACCCCTCATGATCGGCATACAGATGCTTCTCACGAGTCTGCAACTCGATATTCAAGCGACACCAGACCGACCCAACTTTGAGCCGTTCTCACCCCGCGAATAAGCGGTGCGGTGTAGCCGCTATTCGTCGCAAGCGATAATGCGGTAAAGCTTCGCTTCGCCCTCGGAATCCACGAGCGAGAGCACGTCCGGCCCTGCTTGCTCGAGGCCCGGATAGGGGTGCGGCCCCGCATGCACGCCCAGCGGACCGAAGTCGAGCACCCAGCGCACGTTCTCCGCCTGCAACGCGGCACAGACCTCAGGATTGGTAGTGGCCTGGTCGAGCTTGTTGACGATGAGGTCTTTCGCGGGGGTCACCTCATCGAAAATATTGGTGAGCAAAACTTCACGGTTCGACAGGGCGTACGCCAGGGAGGTACCCGTCCATGGGCTACCCGCGATGACGTCGCCCGCCGGAACCACATCGTCGAGTCGTGAAAGAAGGGTGCGCTCGTCATCGTTCAGCAACGGCGAGCTCGGTGTCTGAGCATAAACCCGCGCCATGGAGCGTTCTGCGACACCGATGCTCGGATTGACAATCGCGACGGCAGCCACCGCCACGGTAACGAGCGTCACGCCGGCTACTCGCACGGCACGCGGTTGCGTCTTAGGCACGAAGCTCAACAGCCAGTGTGTCAGCGTCATGAGGCCCACCGCCGCCAACGGGATGAGGAGAGCCGGAAACAGCGATGCGATGCGGTTGGCGTCGTTGTACCAGGTGCCGCTGATCAACGCGCGCACACGGTTGTGCGGCCCGGCGACGCAGACGAAGTAGATGGCCGCCAGCGCAGCATACGAGGCAACCAACCACCACAGATCGCGCCGCTTGATGAAAATGGCAACAATTCCGGCAACCGCGAGGGCGACCACCGCCCACAACGCTGGGCGCCCGACCAGGGCGAGCGAGAGAACATCAACGGCACCGTCAATGGGGGTGCGCGTGGGGGGCCAAAACGCGAGATCTGCGGCCGGTCGTGCAACGACGAAAATACCGAGGGCCACGACACCGAGCGCGACAACACCTGCGTTGACGAGTCTCTTCTGGCGGGTCGTTACCTCGGCTCCGGGGCCCCGCACCCAGCGCACCAACCAAGCAATGACAGCGAACCCGCCAAAGATCAAGAACGCGATAAAGGTGCTCGGGTGCGCCAGCGCGAGGGTTCCGATTGAAACCAGCAGGAGCGCCCACCGCGACCAGAGAGCCGGTCGCGGCAAATCCTTGCTACCGATGTCCAGCACGAAAAGGAGAGCGGCGAGCACCGCCGGAAGCAGCGCGATAGATAGGACATTCGGGTAGAGCACGCCGAAGTCCAACATGAGCATCGGGAACAACGGGATCGTTGCCGAGAGGACGGCGCCAATGACAACCGCAACCGGCTGGCATCCAGCGATGCGTGCCACGAGCGTGATGCAGGCCAACGGCCATACGAGCGCCCCCAGGGCAATCGTGACGGCGTTGACAGCGACCGGAACGCTTGCACCCGTCAGCATCATGACGGTACCCGTCAGCGCGTGCCACAGACTCGGGTAAAAACTAGGCAGTAACTGGCGGGTCGGCGCGATGTACCCGCTCTCCGCCACCCAGCGCACACCGTTCAGGTGATAGACGTTGTCGAAGGTCTGCGAGATGTTCTCTGGGACGCCGGTGACCCGTGCGAGCTGCACAGCCAACAGGATGAACGCGATCAGCAACGCGACCAGCATCCACCATTGCAGCGGAGTCTGCTCGGGGGCGCGCCGACCGGACCCACGGTCAAGCCAGCGCAGCCCGGCGGCCAGAACCAACAGGGCGACGACGGAGAGGAGCCACGCGATCACGCCCCAGCGGAAGGGAATCACCATGTTGACGATCGCGGCCACTGCAATGGCCCCGAGGCTAAGCGGGGCGGCCACAGCGAGGCGTGTGGAAGGAGAGAATCCGGCGATCCACGCGGCCCCGTAACCGGGCACAAACACCACAATCAGTGCAACGATGACGACCGGAGCCGCTTCAATCCAGGTCATGTATCTCCCCAAGCACGCCGTTGCAATCGATCGTACCGGCTACGGCTAGTGAGATTTGCTAGGCAGCGCCGACCACGATACGAGGAACGCCCGCCCAGGCCTCGGCAACTGTCGCATTGCGACCATCGACGAGCAACCGGATTCCCGGGAAATTGGCGGGGCTCAGCGAGCGATAGTCGGCGTGGTCGGTCTGCAGAATTACCAGATCAGCGTTGTCTCCGACGTGGTAGGGCTCGAATCCGAGACCGCGAAGCTCATCGTCGGTGTAGAGCGGGTCGTGAACCCAGACGTCGGCACCACGAGAACGGAGCGCGGCAACCGTGGGGAACACTCCCGAGAACGCCGTCTCCTTCACGCCGCCACGATATGCGGCACCGAGCACAACGGCTTTCATGCCCGTTAGATCGCCGAGAAGGGATCCCGCTTGAGATACCAGACGCTCGGGCATCGACGCGTTAAGCTGTCGTGCCGTGCGCACAATGTCGGCATCGGGGTCGGTCGAAAGGTACAGGCGCGGGTAGACGGGGATGCAGTGGCCGCCGACAGCAATACCCGGGCGGTGAATGTGGCTGTACGGCTGCGAATTGCACGCTTCGATGACTTTATAAACATCGATGCCGTTGGCGGCCGCAAACAGGCCGAACTGGTTTGCCAGGCCAATGTTGACGTCGCGATACGTCGTTTCCGCAAGCTTCGCCATCTCAGATGCTTCCGTGGTTCCGAGGTCCCACACACCATTCGGGCGTGGCAGATCCGGACGCTCATCGAACTGAAGCACGGCTTCGTAAAACTCGCGGGCGCGACGGTTGCCCTCGTCGGACAGCGCGCCAATCAGCTTCGGGTACTTCCGCAGGTCGGCAAAGACGCGACCGGTGAGAACGCGCTCGGGCGAGTACGCGACGAAGAAGTCGACACTTTCTTTGAGCCCCGAGCCCGCTTCGAGCATGGGGGTGAAGCGGTCGCGGGTTGTACCGACCGGCAGCGTCGTTTCGTACGAAACGAGGGTTCCTGGGGTCAAGTGCTCGGCCAGCGAACGCGTCGCGGCGTCCATGTACTTGAAGTCGGGCTCCCACGTCTCATCGTGAACGAATACCGGCGCGACGAGCACAACAGCGTCGGCACCGGGAATCGCCTCAGCGTAGTCCGTCGTCGCGCGCAAGCGGCCAGCCGGAACCAGCTCGGTCAGCTTCTCCTGCAGGTGCGCTTCGCCCGGAAACGGCTCAACGCCGGCGTTGATCAGGTCAACGGCCTTTTGATTTACGTCGACACCGGTGACGTCGTGCCCAGAGGCTGCAAACTGAACGGCGAGGGGGAGGCCGATTTTTCCGAGGGCTACAACGGCAATACGCATGATCTCAATTCTAAGCGACCGGAAGCATCACCAGATCGCCACCCGGTTCGCTCTCCGCGAGCGTCACCGTAGCGTGCGTCGGTTAACAGATCAGCGTTGCTCGCGGATCAGGACCTCGACAACGCGTTCTGCCGCTTTACCGTCGCCGTACGGTGTGGCGTCGGTGTCAGCAGGCGCGGGCCGAGTCGCGGCTGCCGCAATCTCTTCGGCGCTTAGTGCCAGCACGTTCCATCCCAGCTCAACGGTCTCCACCCATTCCGTTTCGGTTCGCACGGTCGTCGCGGGCACGCGCAACAGGAACGCCTCTTTCTGAAGCCCACCGGAGTCCGTAATCACGCCAGCCGACGCCATGACCGAAGCAATCAGGTTGTGGTAGGGCAGCGGTTCATGCACCAGGAGTGAACCCTGATTCAGCTCAATCCCGTGCTCGCGTGCCTTTGCCAGTACTCGCGGGTGGGCCAGCAAGACAACCGGCTTGTCAAGGTTGGCGAGGGCCGTCGCGATCTCGGCGAGGCGCGCAGGATCATCGGTACTTTCGGCTCGGTGAATCGTGGCTACGTAGTGCGAACCTGGCTCGAGTGAGAGTTCTGAAACGAGCGGCGATGGCGCGCCCTTGAGTTCGTCACGTACCGCGTACAGCACATCGGTCATCACGTCGCCGACGAGCACGGTGCGGTTGCTGAGCCCCTCGTTCTGCAAGTGATCTACCGCGACCTGAGTCGGGGCAAGGAGAAGGTCGGCGGCGTGATCTGTCATCACGCGGTTGTGCTCCTCAGGCATGCGGCGGTTGAAACTACGCAGTCCCGCTTCGAGGTGAGCAACCGGAATGTGGAGCTTCACGGCGCTCAGCGCCGCGGCAACGGTCGAGTTCGTGTCGCCGTACACGAGCACCCAGTCGGGCTGGTGCTCGAGCAAGACATCGTCGAGGGCTGCGAGCATCGCGCCGGTCTGCTTGCCGTGCGAACCGCTGCCGACTCCCAAGTGGACGTCCGGAGCGGAAATCCCCAGCTCCTTGAAGAAGACGTCAGAAAGGAGCGGGTCGTAGTGTTGCCCGGTGTGAACGATGACGTGTTCCACCCCGGCAGCTTTCGCTGCACGGTCGATGGGCGCGAGCTTCACGAACTGCGGACGAGCGCCTACGACAGAGAGAATCTTCACCCTTCCACTATAGAAGCGTGCTTCACACCCGACCGTTTCACCAGCCGGCGGCCACGTCAAAAATCGATGGGCTACCGCAGCAACAGCGTCGCTGCCAAATACCGCACCGGAGCCTCGCGGGCAAGAATGCGGCTGAGTTTTGCCGAGACGATGGTGTCAACGGACGGCGTCGTTCGACGGGCAACCAGGCGACGCGCCGTCCGCACGTCGTTCGGGTCTCCCGATCGAGCGAGTGCGAGCACCTTCGCATCGAGTCGAGACACATCGTCAAGGGCACGGGGCGCAAACTCGACCAGGGCCTCGATGGCCGAAGCGAGGTCTTGCGCGTCCGGTGCACTCCAGTCGTGTTCGAGGGGGCGCAAAGCGATCCACGATGTCACGTTCTGGCGCAGCGCTTTCACGCCCAGCGCGTGGCGCGCGCGGGGGCTCAGCAGGCGCGCGGCATCAGAAGCCAGAAACAATGACAGTGTTGCGGTGTCGTGGTGCATCGGCCGCGGCCGCGTCGTGACGCGCTCGACAGCGTCATCATGCACCAGATACGCGGGACCACCGCGGTCAAACGATATGCGGGTCTCGGCAAACCACAGTGTCGCGGTGAACGGAAAATCTTCGCCCGGACGCCCGTCTGCGACGAGGGGAAACCGCAGACCACCGACGGTGGTTCTCCGCAACAGCCCGAGCGGCGCCGTGCGATACGCCAAACGGTCTTTGACGCCCGAGAGATTGTGCTTTCGGAACGGGCGCGTTGGCGGCGTCAAAATGAACCCACCGTGCGCATGACGAATGCGCGCCAAGACGACGTCGCTCGTCGCCCTGTGAGCGACTTTCAGCCACGAATCGATTGCTCCCGGTTCGAGCGAGTCATCCGAACCCATGATGCTGACGAACTCGCCGTCTGCGGCGTCGAGTCCCGCGTTGAATGGACCGCTCGGATCCTTGCGGCCATCGGAAACTTCGAGAAATCGGAGACGCTCGTCCGTGAGCCACGGCGTGAGCTGCTCGGCAAACGCACTGCGCGCAATGTTGTGACAGACCACGGTCACGCGCACCTTCGCCCGCGTGTGGTCGAGCACCGACGACACCGCGCGATCAACAGCGCGGGACGGATCATGCGCGGCAATAACGACGTCGACTTCGATCATCGCTCAATGCCCAAGAACTCGGTGAGCGCAGCCGCTGACCGCGTACCATCGTGCACGGCTCGCACGAATCCTGGGCCGCGCGATGCCAGAGTCGCCGCTCCCCCACGATCGGCAAGCACTCCACGAAGGACGGTCTCAAGAGTTGCAATCGTCGCCTGCATGATCGGCAGTTCGATACCGGTCAACGTGTGCACCCTCGCCCGGTTGTCATCCGTCACGTTACCGATCACGAGCCGCCCGGATGCCAGCGCTTCACACGCGGCTACGCCGTAGTCACCGAGGCGAAACTGATCCAGCACGATGTCAGCACGCGCGAAAAATGCCGGGACGTCCTTCGCCGGCACACCGGTCAATCGCTCGTACCGAATGAGACCTTCGTCGACGAGTCGTTGCAACATGGGCTCAATCGCTCGCGTGCCCTTAACGACGGGACTACTCGGGGCGTGGACGACGAGCGGAACCTCATCGGTGAGCGGTGCGACCGACGATTGCCACTGCTCAACGTCAATCACCACAGGCAACCAGGTCGCGGTCGGCACATCGTCGAGCATGCCGGGCGTCGACACAAAAACGTCGGCTCCGGTGCTGGCAATGAGCGCGTGGTGCGCTGCCGACTCCTTCTCAAGTTGGGCGGCGACGCCCCATTCCGGGTCGGCGTAAGGCGAGTCGGGCACGCGCTCAATATGCGCTTGCGGCCGGCGCGCGTCGCTCCCGTGGCTCAGCAACGCCACCTGAATTCCAGCGCGACGCAACTGGGCAATCTCCTGAGCCACCGTGGTTCCGTAGACGTCACCAAAGATGTGGCGGCCGGCCTCAATGATCACGTGCGTTGCGCCGGAAAGAATCGCAGCGCGCTGCTTCTTGGCCCAACCCCGCGACAGCAGATAGACAGAAGCTGGCACCCGCTGATCGATGTCAAAGCCGTATCCGGCGCCGGCCTGGTACGCCATTGCGACGGCGTCCACACCGGGCAAGGTTTCGGCTGCGCGCGCCCACGCATACCCCTGTCGAGCGAAATTGACCGGTCCGATGAAGAGGCGCACCGGTTTGTCTTCGAACGAAACGGGGGGCGGAACCACGAACTCCAGCCGCTGAGGAAGGATCCACTTTAAGACGGGGTCGGGAATAACGCGTGCCGCTCGAAGAGCCAGTGCCTTGGCGCCACCGGGGAGTGCCATGGGTCAGCCTCGTGCCATCAAGTCGTCAATTGCCTGGACCCAAATAGCAACCTGGGTGTCACTCGACAGCTCGCGGGCGCTCGCATCGGATGCGTTCTTGAACGACATCACGCGGGCGCCAGTGATGTCGTTCTCGAGAACCTTTTGTAGATCGACACTCGTGAATCCGTCTGCGACGATGCCGATTCCGTGCTCCTCCACTACGCGTTTCATCTCCGGAGATGGGCCGATGATGACGCCGAGGCGCGCTTGCACGTAGTCAAACAGCTTGTTGGGCAGAGCCCACAGGTTATTGAAGTTCACGGCAGGCAACAGGTGCACGCCAATGTCATAGCGGTTCAGCGTTTGCGACAACTCCGCGTACGGCACCGGGTCGTGCAGGGTGATCTTGCCGTTTGACGCGTGCGCCAACCGCCGGAGTTCTTCGAGATACCCGGGGTCATTCGGCGTGAGATACATATCGAGGGTGACGGGTGCCGTCGTGGCAGTCACGGCGTTCACGATGGCATCGATATTGCGCGCGCGCAACGCCGCACCAGAGTGCACGAGTTTGATAACGTCACCCACCGGCTGCGCGGCAGCGTCAACGTAGGGCGCCGCATTTGTGACCACGTTCGGGCGGAAGCCAAAGCGGCGCTGATATTCCTCGGCGATCCCCTGCCCCACGGTTGTCCACGATGATGCCCGGCGCACAAACGTGCGCAGGTTCCACTCGATGAACGGGCGCACGAACCACCGGAACTTCCAGTCTTCTTCGTGCATGCGTGGCGAATACTCGTGAAGGTCGGCGTGCACGCCGAGGCGTGGTTTGAGTTCAAGCGCCAGCGGGACAGCATCGACATCATCCGCTAGGACGGCATCAAACTGTTGCCCGGCCAGCGCCGCACGCGCAGCTGCGACGGCCTTGTTGTTGCGATACGCGTATCCGTATTGCCGAAGGATGAGCGCGGGGCGTGAGTACCGCCACACCGGGGCGTCGTCGGGCAACGCAAAGTGCGCGGTCACGCCCTCAGGCGCAGGTCCGTAGCCACACGTGACGACGTCGTATCGCGTCGAGAACGCTTTGACTTGCTTGAGCACTCGAGCGTCAGAGGCGATGGGTGAGAACGACAGAATCAAAAGTCTTTTCACGACGCCCTCCGAGGTGTCATTCGATGCGCAAAGTAGATGACGTATCGGCGCAGCACGCTCTCCCGTGCGAGAAGTCGCCAGGGTTTGATAGGCACGAGCCGGTCGATCAGTGATGAACTTTTCATTCTAACCATCGCCGCGCGCAGGGCTGCTTCATCTCCGCTCTCCAGCACCGCAATAACAGCGCGGTCGCGGCGGGGAAAGTCATCGAGCGCGGTGCGTGAAACTTCACGCCATGCCGCGGTCGTTTCACGAAGTGCCGTCAGTTCAGCAGGAGCGAGCGCTCGATCGTCGTCCAGCCGCTTCGTGACTGCCCCCAGCACCTGCACGCGCATAATCTTTGCGGCAAGAGCCCGTCGATTGTCCGCGCTCGTCGCGAGGACCCACGGTTCATCGGCCAACGCCTTCACGGCAGCAAACGCAACCGAAAGGTCAAGCACCGCGGCGGTCGTCACGCGGTCGCTCGCGTCATCGTGAATGAGGTAGCCCGGCGCGTTGCGGGCATACGAAATCGACGCTGTCGAGAAGAGGTGCGCCGAGAACGAGAGGTCTTCTCCCGTCACGAACTGGGGGTCAAAGACCGGCGCCAGCTTCGTGACCTGCTCTCGCCGCACGATTCCGAGGGGAGCCGAACGCGAGAACAGCCGGTCTTTGACCGGATGCAGATGGCGCGTACGCCAGGGGCGCGCCAATGGCGTCGCGATTGCGTCACCACCGGCATGGGCGATGGCGAAGATCACCATATCGGCACCATCGCGGTCTGCCCGGGCCAGTGCATCGTCAATGGAACCACGTTCCAGTTCGTCGTCGGATCCGAGCAAGCCAACAAACTCGGCAGTCGCATGCGCCAACCCGTAGTTGAAGGGGCCGGAGGGCGATCGGATACCGTCGGCGAACGGCAACACCGTGACACGGCCGGGGTCGAACCCGGCGAGTTTCTTTTCGAGGGCTGCTGGGTCAAGACCGTGCGCGACAACAACAACGTTCGATTCACCCGTCGGCGATGCTGCCAAGGCCGAGGCAACCGCACGCTCAATCGGGCGCTCGACGTTGTGGACGGCGACGACGATCTGAACGCGAGCGCTCATACCAGACCAGCGAGTGCCGCCTGCTGAGCAAATTCGGGCTCGGCTGCGACAACCTCATCAAAGGTTCCGCGGGAGTGAATCTGCCCATCGCGCATGAACCAAATCTCATCGCTGTCGCGAATAGTCGACAGGCGGTGTGCGACGCACACCACGGTGACGTCATCGAGCTCACGGATGGCATCCATGACGCGAGCCTCGGTCTTCGTGTCCAGCGCACTCGTTGCTTCATCAAGCACCAGGATCACCGGGTTGGAGTACAGCGCACGGGCAAGGCCCAAGCGCTGGCGCTGTCCGCCCGACAGGTTCATCCCGCGGTCTCCGACGCGTGCGTCGAGTCCGCCCAACCGCTTCTCGAGAATGTCGAGCAGCTGAGCACGGCGCAGCGAGTCACGTACCCGGTCAAGATCAATGTCATCGCCCCACGTCAGTGCGACGTTTTGCGCAACGGTGCCGTCGAACAAAGACACGTCTTGCGGCACGTACCCAACCCGGCTACGCCACTCGGACAGAACGTCCTCAAGCTGGTGCTCGCCAAAAGTCATGCGTCCTGAACTGGGGCTGAGGAGCCCGAGCAGAATGTCGATGAGCGTGGACTTGCCGGCACCAGACGTACCCGCCACGCCGATGCGTGATCCCATGGGCAGCGTTGCCGAAACGGAACGCAATGCGGCTTCCGACGAGTTCGGGTACGTGTAGGTAACGTCACTCAGCACCAGTTCGCGAGGATTTCCCACGATCGGGTCATGACCGATCTTCTCCGCGTGCTGGACGTACTCTTGGGCCGAATTGATGTCATCGATGACGGCACTCACGTGTGGAATGTTCGACGTCAGCTGATTGACCAGCGCCTGGAATCCGGTGAGGGCCGGTACCAGTCGCATACCGGCGACACCAAAGAGCGCAACAGCGGCAATCGCCGACTCAGGCCCTGACGTAAACAGCGCGAATCCACCAACGAGCAGGAAGCCACCCACCAGTGCTGAATCAAGAATGAATCGCGGCATCGACGCCAAGAAGTTAAGGTTCGCGCGCGCCTTCGCGGTGAAAATGCGGTTGCTGTGCACAACAGCGGCGACTTCAGCCGACTTGTTGCGTAGCGTGATCTCTTTCAACGCACCGACCATATCGGTCAGTAGCGACGCCACCTTGAAGGAATAGTCGCGGTTGACCTGGCCAGCGCGAATTGTTCGAGCTGCCAGGCCCCAGTAGAGCACGAACCCGATCAGACCCAGGTAGATGAGTGTCACCAGTGCTGTGGTCCACTGTGCCACGAAGAGCAAAACAACGATCGCCACTGACGTGACCACAAGCGTAGACAGGCTCATGAACGGCAGGAGGAACCCACCCGTAACGTTGGCGATACCAACATCGGCCATACGCACAAGTTCCGACGTGTTGCGCGTCAGGCGTGCTGCCCAGGGGGCCTTAATGTACGCATCGAAAAGGCGGTCACCGATCTCGAGCTCGTACGTTGCCATTCGCCGCGTCGAGGTCCATTGCAGGATCACCGACAACGCTGACTTGATGATGATCAGCAACGAAACGGCCAGAATGATCCAAACATAGCCGTCGGGCGGAACCGGTCCGATGATCGGCAGGGGAACATCAGTGCCTTGAATCATTGCGTTCAGCGAAGCCGCCAACAGCATGAGCGCGGCAACGTCGAGCAGCGCTAGTGATGCCGACAGCACCATGAAGCGCAAAATATACGACTTTGCGCTCGCCGGTAGATGCGGCAAGATTCGACGAAAATTATCAAAAATTGCCTTCATCGATCAGTCCCGTCCCTCGCCGTACGGCGCGAGTTCACAGCGTGAAGACGCTGTTGGTCCGTGCCGACTCCAGCGCGCCCTCAACGACCCGCAGAGTGCGCAGACCCTGCGTCATCGTGACAACATCGCTCTCCTTGCCCAGAACGGCGTCGCGGAAGGCCTCGTGCTCGACACGTAGTGGTTCGCGCTTCGCAAAGGCGAATCGTGTGACATCACCTTCCGAAACACCGCGGAACTGCGCCATCGACTCCCACTCGAGGTCGATCGTGCCGTTGGCGTAAAACGTGAGGTCACCCGTCGACGTGTCGGCGATGAACGCACCCTTTTCACCCGTCACAACTGTCAGGCGTTCCTTCATGGGGCTCAGCCAGTTGACGAGGTGGTTCGTGATGACACCGTTCGCCAAACGACCGGTGATCGCAATCATGTCTTCGTACTGGCGGCCGCTCTTAAATGCCGTCTGACCGAAAACCGTCGTGAAATCGCTCTGTACGACCCATGCGGTGAGGTCGACATCGTGCGAAGCGAGGTCTTTGCCAACACCAACATCGGCGATACGCGAAGGGAAAGGACCCTGTCGACGCGTGGCGACTTGGTAAATCGCACCGAGGTCGCCCGCTTCAATGCGGCGACGCATCTGCTGCAATGCCGGGTTGAAGCGCTCGACGTGTCCGACGGCTCCGACGAGGCCGCGTGACTCGAAGGCTTCGACCATGCGCTGACCCTGCTCGATAGAATCAGCAATCGGCTTTTCGACGAGCGTGTGCACGCCAGCATCCGCAAGCTTCAAGGCTGCTTCTTCATGGAAGCGCGTGGGAACAGCCACAACGGCAATATCGATGCCAGCCTCGATGAGGGCATCGACGTCTGGCAGCACCGGGAGGCCCTTCGCAACGCTGTGCGGGTCTCCCCCGGGGTCGGCAATCGCGACGAGCTCGATGCCATCGACCTCGCGCAGTACGCGTGCGTGGTGGCGTCCCATCATTCCGACGCCGAGAAGGCCAGCACGAAGAGTCATTACGCACCCGCCTTGGCGACAGCGTTGACCGCCGCAACGATACGGTCCAGGTCATCCTGCGTCAGCGACGGGTGCACCGGCAGCGAAATGACTTCGCGAGCGGCGCGCTCGGTCTCCGGCAGATCGAGGCCCGGAGCGTACGGAGCGAGCGACGGCAAGCGGTGGTTGGGAATCGGGTAGTAGACGCCCGCACCCACGTTGTGCTCGCTCTTAAGCGCCGCGACGAAGCCGTCACGGTCTTCCGCGACACGGATCGTGTACTGGTGATAGACGTGCGTTGCACCCTCTGCAACCGGAGGAACGACAACGCCCCGCAGGTTGGCGTCGAGGAAGGCGGCGTTTTCCTGGCGCGTCTTCGTCCAGGCTCCGACCTTGGTGAGCTGCACGCGGCCAATAGCGGCGTGAATGTCAGTCATACGAGCGTTGAAGCCAACGATCTCGTTCTCGTACTGCTTCTCCATGCCCTGGCTACGCAGCAAGCGAGCCATACGCGCGATCTTCTCGTCGGCAGCAACGATCATGCCGCCCTCACCGCTCGTCATATTCTTCGTCGGGTACAGCGAGAACATCGCGAAGTCACCGAAGGAGCCAACCGGCTCGCCGTCAAGCGCCGCACCGTGAGCCTGTGCCGCATCTTCGTAGAGACGGATGCCGTGCTTGTCAGCGATCGCGCGCAGCTCGCGCATGTGTGCCGGGTGACCATAAAGGTGAACCGGCATGATGCCCTTGGTCTTGCTCGTAATCGAAGCTTCGACAGACGCCGGGTCAAGTGTAAAGTTCTCCGGCTCAATGTCGGCGAACACGGGGGTTGCGCCCGTGAGAGCGACAGAATTGCCGGTGGCTGCGAACGTGAACGACGGAACAATGACTTCATCGCCGGGGCCGACACCCGAAGCCAGCAGACCGAGGTGCAGGCCCGAGGTTCCGCTGTTTACGGCAACCGAGGGGCGCCCGGGAACGAAGAAGTCGCTGAACTCCTTTTCGAAAGCGGCGACTTCAGGGCCCTGGGCCACCATTCCGCTACGGAGAACACGGTCAACAGCCGCGCGCTCTTCGTCACCGATGATCGGCTTTGCGGGTGGGATGAATTCAGTCACGCGGACTCCTCTTGCAATGTTTCGTTGGACTCGACGTAGCGAGCGCCAGTGGTGGGGCATACCCACACGTTTTCTTCGTTAGTGGGCTGAAGCGGCGTGCCCGCCTTGCCCACCCAGCCGATGCGCTTCGCCGGTACTCCGACGACGAGTGCATGAGCTGGCACATCTTTGACGACAACCGCGCCGGCGGCAACGGTGGCCCAGGCGCCGATGGTGACCGGAGCCACACACGTTGCGCGAGCGCCGATCGACGCACCCTGCTCGATCCTCACGCCAACCGGCTCCCAGTCGTGAGCGCTCTTGATGGTTCCGTCCGGGTTGATCGCGCGCGGGTAAGTGTCGTTCGTCAGCACGACGGCCGGGCCGATGAAGACGCCGTTGCCCAACTTTGCCGGCTCGTAGACGAGTGCGTAGTTCTGCACCTTGCAGTTGTCACCCATGACAACACCGGTGCCGATGTAGGCGCCGCGTCCGACGATGCAGTTCTCACCCATCTGTACGCCCTCGCGCACCTGCGCGAGGTGCCAAATGCTGGAGCCTGCACCGATGCTGGCACCGTCAGCTACATCTGCCGTGTCGACGATACGGACGGGCAATTCAGCAGTCACGATGCGGTGTTCCAATCTTCGGTTCCCAACGAGGAAGCGGTGTCTATCCTACTCTCGCGGGAGTTGGAAACCTGAGCGATTACTCGGGCGACACGGTGAGCAACGGCAGACAGCGACACGTTTTCGCGCGCCCACGTACTGCGGCGTTCACGCTCCTCCTCACGGATTCCTTGGGCCTCGTTGGCAAGCATTTTGCGCATGGCTGTCGCGACCGCGTCGACCGTGAATTCGGTCGAGATACCCAGGTCTGCGTCGCGCACCAGAGCACCGCCTGTGCTCGGCCCCGCAAACAGCACCGGGGTGCCCACCGCGGCAGCCGCGTACGTCTTCGTGGGTTTCGCGAAGTCGTACCCAATGCCAGGAACAATGCTGACAAGAGCACCAACGGCACCCTTGATCCACGACGCGGACTCCGCCGGACTCACAACGCCACCAAAATCGACCCGGCCAGGAACGAGCTCGTCAGCGAGCTCACGCAACGCACCCTCAACGGCACCCTGTCCGAAAAACTTCAGGCGAATGTGCGGATGTTCCTGCGCAATCGAGGCAAATGCCCGCACGAAGATGTCGGGCTGTTGCCACTCGCTCATGGTTCCGGTGTACACAAAATAGGTGCCGTCTTCATCCGGCGCTGGAACGTCGGGATGAAAGATGTCCGTCGCAATGCCGTTACCGACAGTGGCGACCCGGTCGCGATCGGCGCCCAGCAGGACAAGACGCTCCGTGACCTCATCAGAAACGGAAATTGTGGCAGCCGCTCGGCGCAACACAGCTCGTTCCATGACCCGCATGATGTTGACGACCACGCGCGCTGCTCCCATGGACGCAACTCCGTCTGTCCAGACATCGGCTGCGTAGTACACGAACGGCTTGCGCTTGAGCCATGAAGCGATGGCAACGACGAGACCCGTCGTCGGTGGCGACTCGGCAACCGCGACGTCATATCGCGTGAACAGTGAACGGAACCCCGCAGGAGCGTCAAATGACGCGTACTGCACGTAGCCCCTCACGTTGCCCCCGCGGTCGCGAAGCACGGGCCACCGCTTGATGGTGATGTCTGTGGGATCCGGCGTACGCGGCGCGTGCTTCGGCGGACGCGTGGTCAGCACGGTGACGTTTGCGCCGTCACCAGCGACCGCACGACCCAGCGCACCGAGGCGGAAGGCACCGGCACCAACCTCGGGCGGGTACAGGCGCGACACGATGACAACGCGGCTCACGGTGCTTCCTCACTGGAGTCGGTTGTCTTCTCGTTCAAGCGCGCTTCAAGATCCGCGATGCGGCGCTCATGGAAAGCGCTCTGCTCCGCCAGCGTTCGAAGCTTCTCCTCCACCTTGGTGAGTTCAGCGCCGTACTGGAGAGAGACCAGGAACAACAGACCAATGGCAACGAAGAAGGCGAGGTTGGTGGGAATTGAAATACCGAGAAGCCGCGCTGTGCTGGTGAGGATCTGCGGAAAAATCGCGATAATCAGTGCGAGCGTGCCGCCGACAAACCACCACAGTGCGTGCCGCTCACGCAACGTGCCCCGGCGTGTGAGCTCAATAATGGCGACCAGCGTGAGAAGCGCCGCCACAATACCGAATGCGTAGGTCATCGGGTTCACGACTTCACCTCGGCTACGTCCACTCGAGGGCGCATCATCGCCAACATGAGTGCTGCGCCCGCCCGCACCAGGTAGACGGCAGACTTGATGGGACCATGCGAAGGCTCGCCACCCTGTCGCGGACGCATGGCCACGGGAATCTGCCGAATGCGCATACCGCTGCGAGCTGCAATGACAAGCGCCTCAATCGTGTCGCCCAGGTACTCTGCGGGATAGTTATCGGCGAACAGCTCCACGGCACGAGGCCCGGCAGCTTTGAATCCGCTTGTGACATCGGTGAATTTCTGCCGCGCAATGGCACCAATCACGGTGGCCAACGTCTTCATCGCCCACTTGCGGGGGCCACGGACGCCGTAGTCACCAACACCGGCGAACCGTGCACCAATGACGATGTCAGCTTCGTCAAGACCGGCAACCAGAGTGGGAACGAGTCTGGGATCGTGTTGGCCGTCAGCATCAACCTGCACGACCACGTCGAAACCGTTGGCTCTCGCATACCGAAAGCCCGCGCGCATCGCTCCCCCGACGCCGAGATTAAACGGCAACGCGAGCACCGTCGCGCCAGCAGCCGTCGCTGCGGCAACAGTTTCGTCGGTTGAACCGTCGTCAATGACCACGCACGTCGCCGTTGGTACGGCCGCGTGAACGTCGCGGACCACGTCCGCGACAGAGTCTTGTTCATTCAGCGCCGGGATCACGATGAGAACGGAACGGTCCACAATTTCCATCGTTTCCAGCTTACCCGGCTGGCTTGCGGACTCTACTGATCGCACGCTGTGATCCGCCACAATGACACGTCGCCGACGTCGGCGACGTGGGAGAACCCGGGTTGGCCGTCAAAGTCGGTCATACCCGGCATCTCATAGCGACCTGGTTCCGTCCCACCGATGCCGAAGTCGAGAACATACTCGGGGTTACCGAAGACGGCCAGCGCGTCGCAAACGGCCGGGTCAGAGGCGGCGTCGCGGAGCGATTCCGCCAGGATCCACCATTCTTCGTTCGCAGGCGGCGCCCACGTTTTCGGATTTACGTCCAAACCACTCAGCATGTAGCCGAACCCCGAACCCGTGCTGGGGTTTGCGATCACCCGAGCGTCAGCCGGCAGGAGCTCATCCAAGGATTCGAGCATGTGGCGCTCGTCGGTCGACAAATACGTTTCGTCGCCTTCGACGTAGAGAGATTCTGTTTCAAACTCTCCGTACAGGGTCGGCATCGGGACCGGCCGGAACAGCGTAATCACGATCATCACGAGTGACGCAATACCGACGGCCAGCCACGCGACCGACCGTTCTGACATGTCGCGCTCAGTACGGCGGGCCCACACGTTCATCGCCTTGCGGACTGTGACCGTGAGGCCGTACGCGGCGAGCGGAACCGCAAGGAGCGGTGCGAGCGCGGCGACGCGATACGGATCCGCGTACCAAGCACCGAGCAACTCGACGCGGATAAAGTCACGACCGACGGTGGCCGCCACGAAGTACAGCGTCGAGATAGCAACCCAGGCTACGACCACCCAGCGGTTCGCTGCGGTGAGAGCGGCCACGATGAGGCCGATCAGCATAAACACGCTGACCGCAAAGGCCGGAGCCATGAAAATATGTGCGTTCGTGAGAATGTCGAGGCCCGCTTGCAGGCGCCCGCGGAACGGACCCCAGTGGCTCCCGCTTGTCGAGTGTGCAAAGAAGTACCAGACCACCGCGAGACCGCCCCACGTGACGGCAATTGCTGCGAGCTTCACGATGATCCGGGCGGACGATCGCACGACCTGTGAGGTCAACCAGATCGATACGACAAGGCCCCAAGCGAGCAGGGTGGCCGGTTGTGCGAGTGCGATCGCTCCGACAGATGCCATGACCATGAGAGAAGACAGAAGCCACGTGCGCCAATCCGCACGACGGCGCAGCCACTCGGGAATCGACAGCACAACAGCCAACGCAGCGGGAAGCAGCGCGGTTGACAGTGCGTTCGGGTACAGCACTCCCCATTCGAACATCAGGATCGGGAAGGTCTGGAGCGCGGCGGCAAGAACGCCAGCAATAGCCGCGGCAGTGTCGGAGCGGAAAATGACCTTCGTCAGCCACGCGATTCCGAGGGGCCAAATCCCTGCACCGATCACGAGGGTCACCGCGTTTGCCGCGACCGCGATGTCGGCACCCGACATCAACACGAGCATCGAGGTGATCCCGTGCCATGCGGCCGGGTAGAACCCCGTACCACCGATGAAACCGCTGACATCGAGTGCCGACGCCGAGTGCGTCTCCAGGATGTAGCGGACAGCATTCAGGTGGAAGATGGCGTCATTCGATTGCGAAATACCTGCAGGGTGCTGAATGTAAGCAATCAGTCGCCACAGCGTCAGAAAGGCACCGATCGCGATTCCCGCTGGGACTATCCAGTCCCGCTCCTCCCGCTCGCCGTGGGGCATCGGCGCAAGCCAGCGCACAAGGAGGGCGACACCGAGCATCACGAGCATGGCCACACCAAACGCCACCGGGGTCCACCCAATGCCGGCCAGGTCCAGGACGAGCGCGGCAACACCAATCATCGCAACGCTCATGACCGGTGCAAATGCGGCAAGCATGAGCCCGCGCACGCGCACGATAGCAAGCAGCGCAAGGCCAGGAGCGAAGATGAGGCCGGCGGCAAGCGCAATCACATAGCTAGTGCCAGCCCACTCAGCAATCACCCTTCGATCCTTGCGAGCGCGCTATCGATGTCACCGTCGAAAATGATCTCACCCTTGTGCACGACGACACCGCGTGTGCACAGCTCACGCACCATTTCGGCGTCGTGACTCACGACAACAAGTGTCTTACGCTGCGAAATCAGCTCCTGGAACTTATCCCGGCACTTCTCGCGGAACGGCGCGTCACCGACGGAGAGAATTTCGTCTACCAGGAGAACATCCAGCTCAACGTGAATCGCGACGGAGAAGGCAAGACGCATAAACATGCCGGACGAGTAGTGCTTGACCTCTTGGTCTATGAACTGCTCAATTCCGCTGAACTCGACGATGTCGTCGTAACGCGCTTCGATCTCGTGTTGGTTCATACCGAGAATGGCAGCGTTCAGGAACACGTTCTCACGACCGGAGAGCTCGGGGTGGAACCCGGCACCCACCTCGATAAGCCCAGCCACACGACCGCGCGTCAAGACCTCACCTTCATCGGGCTGCATAACGCCAGAGACAAGCTTGAGCATCGTTGACTTGCCAGACCCATTGAGCCCGAGAATTGCGATAGATTCGCCCTCGTTGATGACGAGGTCGACGCCCTTGAGCGCTTCAAACGAGCTCGTGCGCTTGCGTCCGCGCACGAGGGCGACCATCGTGTCTTTCAGCGAAAACGCGTGGTTCAGGGTGAACGTCTTTTTGACGTTTTGGAGAATGACGCTGGGTCGCGACATATTCGTCGTTGCACTCATAGGTCTTGCGCAAACCTTCCTTCAAGCTTGCGGAACACAAGCTGGCCCAACGCGAAGACTGCAAGGGCAATGACGAACGCCCACAGTGTGTTTGTGAGCATGTCTGGCGCGACCGGAGCCGCTTGAATCACGGCGTTGTTCGAATGTGCGAGATCGGTCACGGGTAACCAGAAAGCAAAGCGGAACAGTTCAACGGCTTGCGTGATCGGATTGAGCAGATAGATCTGCGTGATCCAGTCGGCGCCAATTTTGTGCGCCGCTTCCGCAACCATCGTCCAGTGGTAAAGCACGGGAGACGCCCAGGTCGCGAGCATCAGCAACAGCTCAACGATGTTCTCAGAGTCCCGGAACCGCACGTTGATGGCGCCAAAGAAAAGCCCGAGCCCGAGTGCGAAAAGCATGGTGAGCGAGATCGCCGCGATAATCGCCACGATCTGCAGTAGCGAGAATTGCGCCCACCATCCCATCACCAAGCAAACAATGGCAAGCAACCCCAACTGCGGGAGGAAGTGCGTGAGAGCCACGATAACTGCAGAGACGGCGAACAATTGGCGAGGCAAATAGACCTTGCGCACCAATGGCGCATTGCCGACAATCGATGTCGTCGCGTTCTTGAATGCCTCGCTGAACAGGTTGATCACGATGATGCCGCTGAACAGGTAGACAGCGTAGTTCGGCACTCCTCGACCGAGGTCCAGGAGGAGCCCCATGACAACCCAAAACACCAGGAACTGGGCGGCTGGGCGCACATACGACCAGGTCCATCCCAGCACCGAGTTGCGGTAGCGCGTCGTCACGCCCGTACGCACCAGAAGCTTCAGCAGGTATCGCCAGCGCACCACGTCGAGCAGACCGCGGCTTCGACCAGGGACGTCAAACTCCGATCGCGGAACGTTCGCAAAGAGCGACGGGGATTCGGCCAAGATAACCTCTAATTCAGTATGTGGCGCGCGAGAGGGCACTCGGCCGATAATTCTAGAGGACGAGTCCTGCGAGTAGCCCGAGGGGCTCGTTAGCCGAACGTGGTGATGCCGTTCCAGCCGGTGCCCGCCGTGCGTGGTGCTAGCCAGCTCCCCCGACCATTTCCGGGGTACAACAACAGCTCACCGGTAGCGGTACGGGCAAATACGTCGACGTTTCCGTCTCTGTTGAAGTCTCCCGCGCTCACGACCGCCGTCATTGCTTGCCAGCCTTGGCCGATCTGGTAGTTGGTGCCCCAGCTGCCGTCGCCGTTCAGCGGGTAGAGCCACAGGGCTCCGTTCTGCGCACGCGCGATCAAGTCAACCGTGCCGTTGCCATCGAAATCACCGGCGGAGAAAACCTGGTCAAAGATGTTCCAGCTCGAGCCCACGACCTCGGGGTCACGCCAACCGCCCACGCCATCACCGAAGTAGGACCGCAACGATCCATCAGCCATGCGTGCGAGAACGTCAGGGTTGCCGTCTCCGTCAAAATCAACGTTGCCGATGATCATGGTGATGGGCGTCCAACCGCTGCCGATCTGACGGGGCTTGTTGCTCAAGTCTGCACCTGAATGCAACCAGAACACCCCGGCTGCGTCGACTCTGCCGAAATCAGAACGGTCGTCACCGTCGAAATCTCCCATGGGGAAAACTCGGCCCTTGGGCGATACGTCACCGACCTTGCGAACGTCAGCGTTCCAGCCTCCGTCGCCATCAGATGCATAGACGCGCAGCTCCCCCGTCGCCGTGATTGCGGCGAGGTCAACGAAGCCATCGCGCGTCAAGTCATTCGCGCCACCCGCCACGGGAGGGCTCACCGAGACGCTGTTGGGCCCCGTCGATGCCAACTGCGTGATCGGGTTCCATCCGGATCCTGACGTGTGCGTCGCACCGAACTTTCCCCTGCCGTTGGTCGTATAGACCACGATATTTCCGGTCTTATTGCGGGCGATGACGTCGACCTTGTTGTCTGAAGTAACGTCGGCGCTCACGACCACGGCAGACATGACGTCCCAGCCCTGGCCGATTTGGGTGGTCGCGGCGAAACCGCCGTTGCCATCGCCGCGATACAGCATGAGAGCACCATCGGCTCGCACGCCGACAACGTCGCTGTTCCCATCGCCATCAAAGTCGATACCGGCGCTCAGGTGATTGACGCCGCCAAAACCGGTTGCGATCACGCCCACGTACGCAACACCAGCACGGGTACCGCGCCACAGCTCGAGCTTGCCGTCGTGCGTGCGCGTGATGATGTCGCTGCGCTCATCGCCATCGAAGTCGCCAGCACCGAGAATTGCGTTGATGCGCTTGCCGTCGATAGGCAGAACCTTTGGTGTGCCCGAGAACTTGGACCCCGTGCCCGGCAGCACACTCACCACGCCCGCCGTGTTCAAAACCACGAGGTCACGTTTCTTATCACCCGTGAGGTCGCCGACCATGGTCACACTCTTGAGCGATTTCAGGCCGCTCGCGACCTGTACTCGCGTTCCCCAGTTGTCGCCGTTGAGCGGGTATGCCCAGACATCACTACCGCTGACCGCGTACAGCGCGCCGTCCTTGTTGGTCGACCGCCATGTGGGTGCGTCAAAGGCGGGTGCTGTCGGAGGCACGACAGGCGGGGTGCCGCCACTAAACGTCGAGCCGAACCAATCATTGAAGTAGTTGTAGAAGTTGCGGTTGCCGTACGCGCTGCAACGGTCGCCCTCGCCGTAGCCAGCACGGATCGCCGCCGCGTTGGGCTGGTAGGGCGTGTAGTAGTAGAGGCTGGCCGTGGCCTTGTTCTCAATAAGAACGGGGCCACTGCCACATGACGCGTCCGGGTTATAGCGCACAGCCGACGTCTGGCCCACGGGGTACCAGTTGAAGTAGTTCGACGTTCCGGGCGGGTTCGTGTAGCGCTTCATCTGCCACATTCCGCCGTAAACCTGAGAGAAGAAGCCCTTGTACTGCGGGCTGCAACCGGCAGGCGTGTCGGGGCAGTCTTGGCCCAGAGCCGCGTCAAAGCGCCAGGCGCTCGGCCATACGTGCGTCACCAGTCCCTGCTCTTTTTGGAGCATGACGAGAATCACCTGAGGGTTCATCCCGCACGACTGCGCGACCTTGTAAATGATGCGCGCAGCCGACTCGTTCGTGCCGCCGGTGTACCCATTGCACATCTCGTCTTTGGACTTGTTCGACGTGGTCTGCTTGAAGTCCTTCAAGCACGTGTAACCCGGTTGGCACACCGGAACCTTAGAGTTCAGGAACGACTGAATCTGCGCCTCGGTCATCGTTGCAGAGTTATAGAAGACCGCGTCGTCCACAATGCGGCCCGGCTTGAATCCGCTGAGGTCGGCCATCGGCACGGCGTCAATCGCGGAGGGTGCGGTCGACGTCTGCCGAACAACTGCCGATGCGGAGGCCGACACGCCGCCGAAAAGGCTCAGAACGAGCGCTAGAGCGGTCAAGATAGACAAGCTAAATGAGCGCGCTCGGGTGCGTGCGGGTGTGGGGCGCATGTGACCAGTGTTACTGGTGTGACTGGTGATGGCAAGCACATCCGATCGAAGGAAGATCGTGTCGTTGCCTGCTACCGGCGCTTAAAGCTCGGCGTGCAACTGCCAAACTTGCTCGGCTGCGCTCTGCCAGGAGTACGCCCGCCCACGGTCACTCGACATCACGCGCAAGCGCTCAGCTTCTTCGTCAACAGCACGCCGCACGGCGTCTTTCAGATCGGCCGCTGCCACCAGAAGACCACCGTCTGACACCACTTCGCGGTGCAAATTGCTGTCTGTCGCAACGACCGGCAACCCCAAGCGCAACGCTTCAACTAGGCGCCACGGCCACGCCACCCGTGACCCGGCAAAGACCGCAACGTCAGCCTGCGACATCACCGCGGCACGGTCTGCCGCATCGAGCGCGCCACGCACGTGCACGTGACGCTCCGGAATACCAGCCGCAGCCGCCATATCGGCGATCTGTGGTTCCGTGCCCTCCGCGGCACCCAAAATAACAACGTCACGGTCGCTCGTGACGGCGCCAGATGCACCCACAAGCGCCGTTTCAACATCATCACGGGAGGCACCGTCAATCGGAACCACGGCGAAAGTGGCGGGAATCTGCAGGTCGCGCAAGCGGGCTGCGCCGTCGCTCGGAACCACGAAGTGTGATGGCGCGGCACCCGCGATCACGCGAATGCGCTCACCAAAGTGATGCAAATCGTGAAGCTTTTCGGCCAGTGCGAAGGTCGGAACCACGATGGCGTCCGCGTGCTTGGCCGCACGCTTGAGCATCGCGCGCGTCCACATCCGCTGGGTTTTCGACATCGATGACTTCGACTCCCACGCGTCGTAAGTCCACAGCGTGACAACCGTCTGGTCACCGCGGTTGGCGCGGTCGTGACGCACAAGCGGCGCCATGAGCGACGGCGAGTGGATGAGCCCACCACCCACGGTGCCGGCGATACCCATTTGCCATGCAGCAGCGAGTTCGCGACGTGCAAGCCCGACCGACTGCGCTTCACGCAGACCGGAAAACGAAGAGGCAAGATGTTCGTCACCGCTCGGCACAATGGCCGCGACGTCACAACCGCGTGGTGGTGCGGCGATGAGGGCATGCAAGAGGTCGCCGCTGGCCTGCTGGAGGTCAGTGTCAGTCGGTGCGACCAATTGGTCGGCAACGAAGCGAAGCGTTACACCCATACCGCTTATGCTGGCGCACGCGCCTAGCCTTCACCACCCTCTTCTTCTGGCACGACGGGGTGCAGGGTCTCGTGGATCAGCTGCTGAATCGCCGCGTAGTCCGGGTAGTCCGGGTCAACGAGCGGCGGAACCAGCTCGATCGTCTGCATGCCCAGTTGCTGCGATTTCTCGGCGATGCCGGCAAGCTTCGCGAGCAGGCCCTTCGGAATGTCTGTGCTGACCAGGTCGCTACCGGCCTTGGCAATGTCTTGGAAGCGCAACAGCACCGTCTGCGGGTCGAACTGCGCGAGAATCGCGGCCTGCAGCTCACGCTGACGCTCCATGCGGTCCCAGTCGCTCGTCGTATAGCGCGAACGCGCGTACCACTGCGCAGTATCGCCATCCATGCGCTGCTGGCCGACCTCAATCCAGCCGATCGCCCACTCATCGGCGCTCTGGCCCTCGTATGCCGGGCCACCACCCTTTGGCAGCCGCTCTGTCACGTTGATCTCAACGCCGCCGAGGGCGTCGATGAGGTTCGCGAAGTGGCTCATATCGATGAACGCGTAGTACGGAATCTCAATGCCAAGCACACCCTCAGCGGCGTCCTTGGTTGCTTCAATTCCCGGGGTGGAACCATTGGCTTCCGCATCGGGGTAGAAATCAGCACCATTGCGGCACAGCGTGAGCTCCGTATTGAGCTGGTTGATCTTGCCTTCCCAACCACACTCTGCGTCAGCGTGGCCCTCGTAACCGTTCGGGTACATGTCGGCCATCGGGCCCGGCGCAAACGGCACGTTCGGCATATCACGCGGAATACCGGTGATCGTCACCTGACCGGTCTCGGCGTTGACTGACACCACCGAGATGCTGTCGAATCGCATCGAATCGCGGCCCTCGCCGCTGTCGGCGCCGAGCAGCAGGATGTTGTAATACCCATCAACGGGATCGGCAACCGGCCCATCCTGGAAGACGTCGTCCAGGGTCTCACCGGTGACACCCACGATGTTGGCGGCGTACAGCGCCCCGCCCGTGCCGGCAGCCATCAGCACAACCGCCAGTCCGGCGATGCCAAACCGCGCTCCGCTACGAGCGCGCACAAACTTCACGAGGCGCAACGTATCGATCGCCAAAACGAGCCACAAAATCGCGTACGCGATCATGATCACGCGCGCGACGTACAGCAGCCATGTCTGTTCCAGCACGATAAACAGCCAGTCACGCGCAAAGAAGAAAATACCCAGGCCCGCAAGCGCGAAGAACCACAGCGCCAGTGTTGCCGCGAGGCCGACGCGGCCGAGCTTGCGGTTGCCTGCCAACACCTGCGCCGAGCCCGGAATCAAAAAGCCGAGCAGTACGAGCCACCAGCCGCGCCGCGTCATAACGGCTTCGCTGGTGGCGTCGGGGTAACGCATCGGCCTCGTCGAGCGTGCGACGTTTTGGCCGCCGCGGGCAGCCATCATAGGGACGCCTTGAGCCGCGCGTTTTTCTCTTCGACCTGAGCCTCAAGTTCGCGGGCGTATGCTTCGATGCGGTCAGCGATCGCCGGGTCGCTGGCGCCGAGAATACGGGCAGCAAGAAGCCCGGCATTCTTTGCACCACCGATTGAGACGGTCGCGACCGGAATTCCTGCGGGCATCTGCACGATCGACAACAGCGAGTCCATACCGTCGAGAAGAGCGAGCGGAACCGGCACGCCGATGACAGGAAGTGCGGTTACCGAGGCGAGCATGCCGGGCAGGTGTGCCGCGCCGCCAGCACCGGCGATGATGACCTTGAGGCCACGTGCGCGTGCCCGCGTGCCGTATTCGTGGAGCTTCGCGGGCGTGCGGTGTGCCGACACGACCTCGACCTCGTGTGCAATGCCGAACTCGGTGAGGGCAACGGAGGCATCAGCCATCACGCGCCAATCCGAGTCGGAGCCCATGACGACTCCAACGAGCGGCGATTCAGACGAGTGCAAGGGTTCAGTCACCACTCCAGGCTATTCGGCTGGCCTGGAAATTTGCCCGTGCGCCGCGCGCCTTTTCCAGCGAATGGGCCGAAAAATTACCGTCAGGCGAAGAAAGTCTTCGCCGCGCGCGCGGCCGCGAGGATCGCATCAGCATCAGCGCCGGCGGCGTTGACGTGACCGACCTTGCGACCCGGGCGGGGCTCCTTGCCGTAGGTGTGAATTTTCACACCGGGTTGCGCGGCCATCGCGGCGCCAAAGCGAGACTCGAGGGTCTCCCCCAGCGGCCCACCCAAAATGTTCAGCATGACGGCGTTACCGGCCGTCACCGTGGTTCCGCCCAGGGGTAGGTCCAGCACGGCACGCAGGTGCTGTTCAAACTGGCTCGTGACCGCACCGTCTTGCGTCCAGTGACCGCTGTTGTGCGGGCGCATCGCGAGCTCGTTGACCAGAATGCGGCCGTCACGAGTTTCGAAAAGTTCAACGGCGAGCATGCCGGTCACGCCAATACCTTCGGCGATAGCCAGACCGAGGGCTTCGGCCTGCGCGAGCAACTCGGCGCTGGCACCAGGTGCTGGTGCGAGAACTTCCGAACAGACGCCGCCTTCTTGAATCGTCTCGACGAGCGGATAGGCAACGACCTGACCGGAGGGGCGACGCGCCACCTGCTGTGCCAGTTCACGCGTGAAATCCACGAGTTCCTCAACGAGGAGAGCACCACCGCGAGCATCTTCGGCGAGCGCGGCAAACCAGTCATCAGCACCGCTAGCGCTGTCAACGACGCGCACGCCCTTGCCGTCGTATCCGCCGCGGGCGGTCTTGACGACGGCACGACCGCCGTGAGTATCGAGGAAGGCACCGAGCTCGGCCGCGTTCGTGACGGCGGCCCAATCGGGTTGCGGTGCACCGAGCTCGGTCAAGCGCTGGCGCATGTCGAGCTTGTCTTGCGCAAAGCGGAGTGCGTCAGCACCGGGGTGTACGGCAATGCCTTCTGCGGCCATCGCTCGCAGCACCTCTTGCGGCACGTGTTCGTGGTCAAACGTGATGACGTCAACGTCGCGGGCAAAGGCGAGCACGGTGTCAATGTCGCGGTAGTCGCCGACGGCCGTCGCAGCGAGCGCCGCAGACATGCCCTCTTGTTCGGCAAGAACCCGAATCTCAACGCCCAGCTCAACGGCTGGGGCGATCATCATTCGAGCCAATTGTCCGCCGCCAATGACACCTACACGCATGTACTCTCCTTCGCTCCCCTCTATTGTTCCGTATGAACAGCGCGGTGTTACACCGTGAGGTAGCGACTAGACGCCGTACGGGAGTGCCTGCGCGTCGCGGTGCGCCAGAATCTGGTTGATCTCAACCTGGTCAACGAGCACCTCGTGAATGAGTCGTACGTTCGGCACGTTGCGCAGCAACATGGGTGCTTCAGCCCCGTTGGAGAGCGAAATGTTGCCCGCACCCCACAGCCGCTGTAGCGGGCCGCGCGTCACCGTCATGGTGTACCCCCGAGCGTGGGTGAGTTCGGTGCGGCGATGCATGATCAGCCCGGTCGTCGTGATGACGCGTCGGGTCGTGATCGTGTATCTGCGACTCAGCCACACCAGAAACGGAACAATCACGAGCAGCAGCACAATGGTTCCGGCCGCCGCCCACAGCATGATGTTCGTGAATGGCTCCGGCATGTTGTCGGTCAAGAACCCGGTGGCCCCCGCCACGGCGATGAGAATCAGGGCGCTCAGAAACAGTCGCCGAATCTGCCCGCGAAAGCGCGCGATCAGGTGCTCCTGCGAGGGAGTACCGGGGGGTGGCATCGATGGCCGCCCGCCAATCGTGCTGGGCTGGGTCACGCTCCCATTGTGGAGGAGGTGTGCGACATTGGTCTTCGCCTCGCCGCAAGGTTCAGCGATCTATCAGCGCACGTGCACGACGTCACCGGCGGATACGATGCGCAACTCACCGTCTGCGACAACCTGCAGGCGCCCATCATCGTCGATTCCGGTGGCGTCGCCCGTGTACTTATCTCCGCCCGGCAGGTGAATGGTGACCACTTTGCCAATGGTGGAGCACACGGCGACAAATCGATCACGCAGGCCCGAAGCAACCGCGTCACCGTCATGGTCGCGCAGGGCCTGGAGCTCTGCCGCAATGCGCCCGATGTAGTGCGACACCAGCAGATCGAGGTGGGCAGGTTTGCCCTGCATCGCAAAGCTCGTCGCTGTCTCGACCGGCGCTTGCTCTTCGGTCATCGCCGTGTTCACGCCGCTGCCCACGACGATTGCTTCAGCGTTCGGACTCATTTCGGCGAGGATGCCGCAAATCTTCTTGTCGCCTACGAGCACGTCATTCGGCCACTTTGCTGACACCGCCGTGCTCAGCTGCGCGGCGATCGATTCGGTCATCGCGAGTCCGGCGATCAGGGGCACCCAGCTTCGAGCGGTGGGCGGAACCTCGGCAGCGCGCAATAGCACGGAGAGCGCCAGCGAAGTTCCCGCGGGGGCTTGCCATGACCGGTCAAGTCGTCCGCGGCCGGCACGCTGATCATCGGTCAGGAGGATGGACAGATGGGGCCAGGCGCTCGCGTCGGCGCTGTGTGCGAGCAGGTCGGCGTTTGTCGATCCGGTGCTCTCGACCACCGCAATATGCGGTGTGTGGGCCGCCGTGAGGAGGAAATCTGTCGCGCTGATAGCCATGCGCTCACCCTACGCCGAACGCCAGCTCCGGAGAGGGTGAACTAACGATTCGTGAAGTCGTTGTCGATTGTCTCTAACGAATGCGGTGAGCCCGCCGGTAGGGTTGAGTCCGTGACGGACACGAACGACCTTTTCACGACGGATGGCAAGCTCGCAGATCTGCGCGCTCGATACAACGAGGCAATCGTTGAACCCGAGAAGTTGGCGCAGGAGAAGCAGCACGCCAAGGGCAAGTTCTCTGCGCGCGAGCGCATTGAGATGCTGCTTGACCAGGGCAGTTTCGTCGAACTCGACGAATACGTTCGTCACCGCACCACCGCCTTCGGCATGGACAAGTCGCGCCCCTACGGTGACTCAGTCGTCACTGGTGTCGGCACCATTCACGGCCGCACCGTTGCCGTGTACTCGCAAGACTTCACCACGTTCGGCGGCTCGCTGGGCGAGGTCACCGGCGACAAGATCATCAAGGTGATGGACTTCGCCCTGCGCAGCGGAATCCCGATCATCGGCATTCTCGACTCCGGCGGCGCGCGCATTCAGGAGGGGGTGCTCGCGCTCAGCAAGTACGGCGAGATCTTCCGCAAGAACACCGCGGCTTCGGGTGTCATTCCGCAGATTTCGATCATCATGGGTCCCGCCGCCGGTGGCGCTGTCTACGGCCCCGCGCTCACCGACTTCGTGATCATGGTCGACAAGACCAGCCAGATGTTCGTCACCGGCCCCGACGTTATCAAGACCGTCACCGGCGAAGACGTAGGCATGGAAGAACTTGGTGGCGCTTACACGCACAACACCCGCTCGGGCGTTGCACACTACCTCGCCTCGGACGAAGACGATGCGATTGACTACGCTCGCACCCTGCTGTCGTTCTTGCCTGACAACAACCTGTCGGAGGCACCGACCTACGCGTCGGAGTTCACGTGGGAAACGACCGACGAAGACCGTCTGCTGAACGCGATCATCCCCGACCAGCCGAACCAGCCGTACGACATGCACGAAGTCATCGGCCGCATCGTCGACGATGGCGACTTCATCGAAGTGCAGCCGCTGTTCGCCCCGAACATCGTGATCGGCTTCGGCCGCCTCGAGGGTCGCACGGTCGGCATCATCGCCAACCAGCCGTCACAGATGGCCGGCACGCTCAACATTGAGGCGGGCGAAAAGGCTGCCCGCTTCGTGCGTTTCTGCGACTCGTTCTCGATTCCGATCGTCACGCTCGTCGATGTTCCCGGTTACTTGCCGGGCACCGACCAGGAGTGGACCGGCGTTATCCGCCGTGGCGCAAAGCTCATCTACGCGTATGCCGAAGCCACGGTTCCGATGGTCACGGTCATCCTCCGCAAGGCCTACGGCGGCGCGTACATCGTGATGGGCTCGAAGCAGCTCGGTGCTGACGTCAACCTGGCATGGCCCACGGCCGAAATCGCCGTCATGGGCGGCCAGGGTGCGGTCAACATCCTGTACCGCAACGATCTGCGCAAGGCTGAAGAAGCCGGCGAAGACGTCAACGCTGTGCGCACGCGCCTCGCAAACGAATACACGTACAACGTGACGTCGCCTTTCCTCGCCGCTGAGCGTGGCGAGATTGACGGCATCATCGAGCCGGCGCAGACTCGAGTCATGATTGCAAAGGCTGTGCGTGCCCTGCGCGGCAAGCGCGTCGAAGGCCCGCAGAAGAAGCACGGAAACATTCCGCTGTGAGTGACGAGCCGGCCCTGTCAATCGCGGTAACCCGCGGCACCCCGACGCCAGAAGAACTGGCGGCGGTGATCGCGGTGATCTCCGAAACGTACGCCGCTGAGGTTGAAGACGCGAAGAGCGAAGACAAGCCGGAACCATCGGAGTGGATGCGCACGCGCCGCCAGATGCGTCGTGCCCCCGATCGCAACGTCGGTTTCGGCTCCTGGGCCCGGTAAGCCTCACCGAAAAGCGCTTCGACGCGCCCGAGAAACGCCAAAACCGGCCGTTTTGTCCCCCAAAGTACCTACAGACAAACCCTGCCAGGGCGTCGCATACTGAAAAGGCAAACGCAATGCGTTAGCCGGGCTGAACGTCCCAGGGTAGACGTGCCAGCTTTTACCCGGCTCTTGCGGGATTGTTTTCGGGTAACGATCTCGCACCTCGGCGGGGGTGGTGTTCAGACACCATCCCCGCCCCATCTTTTTCTCCGCGCCTATTCGCGGCGGCGCGTGCCGGTTCCGCTCGCCGTTGGCTGGTGCGGCTCACACGCTGGCGGTGCGGGTAATTTCTTGCCACAGCTCGACCGTGTCGTCAGCGGCGATCCCGTCGCCGGTCGCCGAACGCCCCACGACGGTCACCGCGATCTCAGCGTGACGCGAACTGCGCACGATGATGCGCGCCGACTGGGCGTCGGAAATCGCGTCGGCGATTTCACCGCGGATGCGACCGAGTTCATCGTCGTTCAGCCCGTCGAGCCCGCCTTCGTCGAGCAGAGTCACGGTACTCCCCCGGCGCCGCGCCCGCTCAATAGCGATGCGCACGCGCGTGTCGAGCAGGTGCGGGGCGCGCAGTTCATCGCGCAATGTGCCCTCGGCGACGCGGGCTTCGGCACGTTCCTCATCGGTCAGCGCACCGCCCTGACCGATCATGCGCGTCAGCAGCGGCCCGGCAACCTGCAGCGCAAACTGCACCCGCACGCGGCGCTCACGCCGGCGCACCGACTGCGCTGCCTGCCACGCGGCTGCGGCGCGCTGCAGTTCGAGGAGGCGCATCGTGTCACGTGATGCTCGGTCGAGCGAGTGCATGATGATTTGGGCAACGCTGACCCACATGATCGCGCCGACGAGGCCGAAGGAGAAAGCGCCGAGCGGCCCGAGCCACGCGACAGAGCCGATCACCAGCAGGCCGACACCGATCCACGCACACATCACGCGGCGTCGAATCATGACGACCGTCAGGAGGAGTCCGACGCCACCGATGTAACCCGTGGCGTACGGCGCGTCGACGTGCTCGCGCCCCACGCCAATAGCCACGGCGGTCGGCGTGAGAGCGGCGGTGACCATCGCCAGCACGCCTGCCCACATCGGGAGCACGCCGGGCCCGTTGCCTCCGGCGGTCAGCGCGACATCAGACGGAACCACGGGGTTGCGAGATTCGGCAAAGAGGCCGATGAGCGTGACGAGAGCGACAATGCACACCGTGATGATGATGAGCACCGGGTGCACCACGGGCCCCGTCCAAAACAGGGTGCGTGCGGCGTGGTAGGCGGTGAAAACAATGCCGACGAGAAGCAGCGCGGTGCGCGTTGTGATATTCATCGCTGCCACCTCATGTCGATGACCGTGCTGCCCGGCCCAGACGTAATCTCCGTGGTTCCGCCGACGGCCGCCATGCGCGCATAGATCGATGCCCGAATGCCGAGGCGATCGGCGGGAATCGCGGCAAAATTGATGCCGCCACCGGTATCGCTCACCCGCACCCGGCAGGAATCACGCGTTGCTGACACTGCCACGGCAAGACCCTGCCCGTCGGCGTGCTGAATCGCGTTCGCAATCGCCTGTGTTGCCGCGAGCGTGAGGGCACGCGCAACGTGGCCGGGCACCTCTTCGTCAGTCGGCGGAGCAATGTCAATGACGACGCCGAAGTCTCGTGCCGCGTTCGTGAGGTCGGCGGCGATGACGCGGGCGCTGATCGGACGCCCCAGCGCGATGCGTTCGTCAGATTCGGCATCGGCAAGGCCCGTCAACGCTTCCTGGGCCATCACGACCGTCAACGCCCGCTCGCGCTCGGTGGTAGCGCGGGTTGCAGAGATGAGCGCCGCCATCACGCTGTCGTGCATTAGCGCGGCCATGGAGATGCGTTCCGACTCGGCCGCCTCGGCAGCCGCGGCCTGCGTGTATTCCGCCAGCGCGGTTCCGCGAGCCTCATCAACCTCACGACCGCTCGCGCGCATGGTGCGCACCAAAATCAACAGGATCGCGCCGAGGCACAGACCGAACGAGAGGTCGAAAGCGTTTGATGCCCAATGGTCGTTTGCGAAACCCACCTGGAACATGCGCGCCCCGAAGAAGAGCACCGGCAGGCCGATTGTGAACGTGATCTGCCACGGCATCGACATCACGAGCACGGCGGCGATCGTGGCGATGTTGGTGACGTACCAGATCCACGGCTGCGCGTAGCCGGGGTTGCTGGCGTGATCGGTTACCCAGGGCCAGGCGACAACGACAAGCGTGTAGAGGGTAACGAAGGTGATCGCCGTGACGCGCAGGGCACGACCGGTGAAGCACGAAGCTAAGAACGCGAGCAGGCTCGTGAAGATCGCGATCATGAACGGAATGTGCCAGACGCCCGCATCGGTGCTCCCGAGGGCCGCGATGAAGGCTTGCGTGCCGACAATGAGCGAACCGACACCGGCAGCGATCTGAACGATGCGTTCAATCCGCTTGCTGGTGAAAGAACCGGCAGCAAAAACCTCTTGCCGCCCGGGCATCGCCTCAGCGACTACCACCGTTGTCTCCGTGCTCGTCGTTCGGGTCATCGATGATGCCGTCTTCCATGGCGCGCATCAGCAGATCGACCTTCGTGGGGGCCGGGCGGCCCACATCAACGTATTTAAATCGGATGCGGGAGATGTTCTCTTTTGCCGTCGAATACGCGATGCCGAGGCGATCGGCGACCATTTTGAGAGGTAGCCCCGCGGCGTACAGGCGCAGCACTTCGCGCTCACGTACCGACAGCTGGGCGTTGGCGAAGACAACGTCGCCCTCGACGGCCGACGCCCACTCAAGGTTGTCCAGTGGAAGACCCTCCGCGACGGTGTTGATCGCTGAAACCACATCGTCGATGGGGCTGGACTTACTGATGACACCGGCAGCGCCAGCCGCGAGCGCTTCGCGCACGGCGGCGGGACGGTCAGCGACGCTGTGGATGATGACGCTGGAACCATCGTGCACGACGCGAGACACGTTATCTGTCACCGTGGTTTCGTCGCCCAGCGACAGGTCGAGCACCACGACATCGACGGGAGCCTCGCCGGTATTGACGCGCCATTGCAGGTACTCGCTGACGCTCGGGCCGCTGAAAGCGACCGTGCGTCCGGCACGCAAGCACGCCGCTTCGAGGCCGAGCCGAACGGACTCGTGGTCATCAATGAGGGCGATGCGCTTCACAGCGCCAGCCTAGTTGGTTATCCGAAGCGGGTAACGCGCAGGTTAAGCCTGCTGCAACAGTGCGACCGTCTCAAGGTGGTGCGAGTGCGGGAACAGATCGAACGCCTCGATGCCAGCGAGCTGGTAGCCGCGCTCGGCGAACGTGCCGAGGTCACGGGCCAGGGCGACCGGGTCACACGCCACATAAACGATCGCACGCGGTGCGAGGTTTGCGAGGTCGGCGACAACGTTCTTGCCGGCACCGGCGCGGGGCGGGTCAATCACGACAACGCCATCACGCAGGCGGGCACGCTCGCGCTCGGAGGCCGTCTGGAGCAGCGAGCGGGTGTAGCGGTCAACGCGCGCGGTTTCGGCGCGGGCACCGATCCACTCGGAGAGGTTCTCGCCGGCGTGCTCGGTGGCGCGGGCGTTCGCCTCGACGCTCGTGACACGGGTGCCGCCCAGTTCGGCGACGGTCGCAGCGAACAGGCCGACACCGCCGTAGAGGTCAAGGTGCCAGGCGTTCGGGTCGATCTCAACGTCGCGCAGTGCACGGCGCACGGCGGCGTCGAGCGTCGTAGCGGCATCGTGGTGAACCTGCCAGAAGCCGTCAGCGTCAACACGGAACTCGCGCTCGCCGACGCGCTCGATGAGCACTTCGCGCTTGCTGGACTGGCGTTCGACGGGCTGACCCTTGTCGTCGAGGGTGCGGTTGAGCACGCGCACGTGGCCGTCGGCTGCCTGGATCAGGTCGATACGGTCGGCGTTATCGCCGTACAACTTGTCTGCGGCACGCTCAACGGCGGCGGTCGCGAGTGGCAGGTCGTTGACCTCGATGACGTTGTGGCTACGCGCAGCGTACGGGCCGATACGGCCAGCGCCGTCAACGTGCAGGCTCACCCGGGTGCGCCAGCGGGTGCCATCGGCTTGGCCGCCAACACCCTGCACCGTCGCGTCTGACTCGATCTTCGCGAAGCGGGCCAGGGAGTCACGCAGCACCTTGGTCTTCAGCTCACGCTGGTGGGCGAGGTTGATGTGGCCGAACTCGGCACCACCGGGGCGCAGCGCGGGCGACACGGAGACATCGGCGGCCGACCACACGTGTGCCTGGCGGTGGGGCGAAGCTTCGAGCACCTCGACGGTCTCGGCGCGCCAGAATGACGGCTTCGAGTCATCGCTCACGCGAGCGCGAACGGTCTCACCCGGAATCGCGTCGGAGACGAAGATGACTCGACCCTCGTGGCGGGCAACAAAGATGCCGCCGTGGGCGACGTCAGAGATGGTCAAGTCAAGTTCTTGGGGCGCGTGCATCCTTACAGAATCTCATGCCCGGCTGAATGACACCTCATCGGCGTCTCTCATGAGCGTTACTGCAGCGTGAAAATGTCGCGGAGGTCGCCGTCGTCCCACGGCCGCGTCCAGCCCGATGCCTCGAACAGGTGGTCGATCACGAGGGCAGTGAAGCCCCACACTGTCGCGCCGCCAATATCGAATGCGGGGCCGCGAAAGTCACCACGCTCGTGCCGGAACACCGAGGTGAAACGGTTCTCGGGGTTGAGCAGGTCGTCAACAGACGTCAACCGCACCTCATGGGTTTCGCCATGATCCATCACGCAGACCGGGAGTGTGCGCGTGCGCCATCCGACAACCGGAGTCACCACGA
>CANNEP010000027.1 GCA_947503655.1 uncultured Microbacterium sp. | reverse complement strand
AGGATCACACGGTGACCGCGTCTACGTCTTGCGACGAGCCGGCCACCGCGTGCTACACCACTTTATGGGGCACTACTAAGTAGGGCAGTATGCAGACGGATAATCACAACCAGAAAGATGTCCGGGCGGAAGATCCTCGGTCTGTTCTTGCTCGTTGGGCAAACAGCGGCGATGAGTGGGTCCGACACCTTGTGGGTAGGGTGCTCGCTACGGGCAAGGCGGTGTCTGACGACGACGTCGACTTCGCCGTCGAACTGTTCCGACAGACAAAGGGGCTCGCCCCGCGAACACTCGCACAGGAACCCGAACTCGCGGTGGAGGAATCCACCGATGACGTCGAAGCGCCGCTGTCGATTACACGGCTGAGTGGCGTGTCGGGCGTGAATGCGCTTGTGTCGGGTGCAGTGATCGAGCCGCACGAGGGACTCACGATTCTCTACGGCGAGAACGGGACCGGGAAGACGGGATACTCCCGCATCTTCAAGGCACTCGCGGGGAGCCGCACGGCCGACGAGATCCTCGGGAACCTCACCGACAGTGATGACTCACCGATCGGCGCCGCACTCGAGTATGCCGTTGGTAACGCGACAGCCGAGTTGGCTTGGGCTGGTGAGTTCAGCGTCACTCCCTTTACCCGTATGTCAATTTTCGACAGCCCGGCAGTCAATTTTCATGTCGATGACGATCTCGACTACGTCTACGTTCCGACGGTGCTGTCGCTCTTCAACCACGTCACGGCCGGGATTCGGCAGGTGCAGCAACACTTCGATGAGCATCGCAAGGAGCTCACGAAGTCGGCACCTTCGCTCCTCGCCCGGTTCCCGAAGGACGACATCGTCTACCCGGAAATTGAAGCCCTCGGAGCTTCGACCGACCTCGCCAGCCTCAAGACCCACCTCGTGGTCGGGACAGACACCGAGCAGCGGGTCGAGGACCTTCAGACAACGGTTGGCGCTCTCCAATCGAACTCGCTCAGCATCACGCTTAGTAACCTCCAACGGCAGCAGCGCGTGCTTGCCCAGGCGGACGCAGTCCAGCAGCGGCTCGCAGAATTTGATGGGCAGGCTTACAACGCCTCGCTAGTCAAGCTCGCGGAGCTCAAAGCTGATCGCGAGTCGTTCCGGACGACCTTCTTTGCGGAAGCCGACCTCCCCGCTGAACCGGACGATACCTGGGAAGGATTCATCGCACACGGTGCTGAGTATCAGAAGCACCTTACGGAGAACGACGCCCACGACAACTCGCGGTGTCTCTACTGCCGCCAGCCGCTCGATGAAACCGCACGGGCGCTGGTCGCCAAGTACTCGGACTTCCTGCTCGACAAGCTCGGCGAGGACATCAGGACCGAGCAGCAGACCATCGTCACGCTGGGGCGTGCGCTGGCTGGCGCGCAGGCAGATGAGCTACGCACCTACGTCAAAGAGTTTGCAGAGCAGGAGGAGCAGCCGGTGTTCTTCAGCCGACTTGTCGCAATTAACGCTGCATTCGCCCACGCCGAAGCGGCGGTCAGGTCTTCGTCTGCCGTCGATCTGACGGCCCTCGCTGCCGCTGGCCCGCTCGTCGAGTCACTCGATGCTGACATTGCGACCCTGGACACTGCGGTCACGACTACCCAGGGACAAATCACGAATCGAGAGGGCACCCTGCGTGACAAGAAGAAGGAACTCCTCGACCTGCAGGTAGGGGTCGAACTCGGGAAGTCATGGGCGGAAATCGAGGCGGCGGTGGGCCGCGCGAAAGAAGCCGACAAGCTCGGTCTGCTGACGAAGCGAATCCCTCCTGTGCTTCGCGCCCTGACCGACCTGGCCAAGAACGCGAGCGACCAGCTCGTCAACGAGAGCTTCGACGCGCTCTTCAATGAGGAATGCGAAGCCCTTCGTGCACCCGCCCTCAAGGTGGAGTTCATCGGCCGCCAGGGGAAGGCGCAGCGTCGGAAGGTTCTCAGCGGCAAACACCGTCCTTCGAAGGTGCTCTCTGAGGGGGAGCAGAAGGTGCTTGCAATGGCGGACTTCCTCGCAGAAGCACGGCTTAGCGGAATCAGCGCTCCCGTGATCTTCGACGACCCCGTATCCAGTCTTGACCACCGACGCATCGATGAAGTTGCGGATCGTGTCGCGCGCCTCGCTGAACAGACACAGGTCATCGTGTTCACCCATGACGTGCTCTTCGCCGCCGCGCTGATCGCTCGCTTCGAGAAGTCAAAGCGTTGCCGGTTCTACCAAATCAGCGATGAAGGTGGAAAAGGCAAGGTCACGCCGGCCAGTGGGCCGAGGTGGGACAGCATTAGCGAACTTTCGAAGAAGGTCAACGTCACAATCGAGACAGCGCGGAAGCAGGAGGGTGACGCGCGCGACGCCCTCGTTCGGACCGGCTACGGCTGGCTTCGTTCGTGGTGCGAGATGTTCACTGAGATGGAGCTCCTCAAGGGTGTAACTCAGCGTTACCAGCCGAACGTGCGGATGACCACCCTTGCCGATATCAACGTCGCTGAACTTCCGGATGCGATCGAGACAGTTACCCGACTGTTTGAGGATGCGTGCAGATACATCGACTCTCATTCGCAACCGCTGGCCGCATTGGGCGTGACGCCGACGCTCGCTGACCTCGAGCGTGACTGGGATGAGCTCAAGGAAGTTCGCAAGAAGTACGCGGGAAAATGAACCGACCTCGGCTGGATACGACGGTTGAAGACCAGCGGGTAGAGACAACGATCTGCGCGTCGAGGCTGCCTAACTAGTTCGTGGCGCCTTCGCCCGCATCGTCACTCCACTCCGGTGCAGGCTCCGAAGTACCGCACCATGTGACAGCCCATGCCTGGCTTCGATCTCTCGCATCGTCGCTCCTGTCTCATACTCCTTCGCCATGACGGCCGCCTCCTCATCGCTCACCTTCCGCTTCTGGATAGTTACACCTTCCGCGCGCAGCATCCGCGTCAGTGCTGAGTTGGCGACATTTAGCCCCCGAGCCAGCGACCGCACGCTCTCGCCTGCCTCGGCTCGGCGCACCAGCTCCGCGACCTTCTTCTCTCCGAGCCGCTTCGACAGCTCCTGTGGTCGATATGAAGCTGGCTTGTTCAAACCATCCGGACGTTGCCGCGAAACCGCGAGTTTTCGCAGGAGATCAGGGGTGAGGTTGCTCTGTGAAAGGTTTGAACAGAGGTCGAGAGTGCCAGCAAGTAGAAAAGACCCGCGGATTTCCGCGGGTCTTTTGCTTTGCGGCAAGATGAGAGCATGAGCGAAAAGATCCGTATCGGCATTGCAGGCCATGGCAATTTGGGGCGCGGCGTTGAAGTCGCGATCGAGAAGAACCCCGACATGAGCCTGGTCGGAATCTTCAGCCGCCGCGACCCGTCACAGGTCACCCCGCTGCGCGAGACGACCCCGGTCTTCTCGATGGAGACGCTCACCGAGCGCACCGCCGACATCGACGTTCTCATCCTTTGTGGTGGTTCCAAATCAGACCTGCCCGAGCAGGGGCCGGCACTGGCTGCCCTCTTCAACACCGCCGACAGTTTCGACACCCACGCGCGCATTCCTGAGTACTTCGACGCCGTTGACGCACCGGCGAAGGCTGCGGGCAAGACTGCGCTGATCTCCGCGGGCTGGGATCCGGGTATGTTCTCCATCAACCGCCTGTACGCCGAGGCGCTGCTGCCCGATGGCGAGACCTACACGTTCTGGGGTCGTGGCCTCAGCCAGGGGCACTCTGACGCCGTGCGCCGCATTCCTGGCGTTGCCGGTGCTGTGCAGTACACGATTCCCTCCGACGCGGCGATGGACGCCGTGCGCAGCGGCGCGCGCCCGACGCTCGCCACGAACGAGAAGCACACGCGTGAGTGCTACGTCGTGCTCGCCGACGGTGCTGACGCGGCCGAGGTTGAGCAGGCGATCGTCACGATGCCGCACTACTTCGACGAGTACGACACCACGGTGCACTTCATCTCGGCCGATGAGCTCGCGCGCGACCACAGCGCGATGCCCCACGGGGGCGTCGTGATTCACAGTGGTGAGACGAGCGACGGAACCTCGCAGGTCGTTGAGTACGGACTCACGCTGGCGAGCAATCCCGAATTCACCGCAAGCGTGCTGGTGACCTATGCGCGCGCCGTGTTCCGTCTCAGCGCTCAGGGCCAGCACGGTGCCGTCACGGTGCTTGATGTTCCGCCGTCGTTGCTGTCGCCGAAGTCTCCGGCAACCCTCCGCGCCGAGCTGCTGTAAGCGCGCCGCCGAGCGCCGCGGGGTCTGAGGAACTCACGCCGCTGGTGAGGTGACGTGTTTCCTCGGGGAGCTTCTCGCCACCGGCGGGACGGGGCGTTTGCTCCGGCAGCTCTCTCCGCTCACGCGCGTCAGCCCCGGTTACGCCGCAATGCTGGTTCGGGCGCGGCCGCTGAGTCGTGGGGTTTGGGCGGGGTCGACGCTTGTGGGTGGGATGATCCACACTTTTGATGCGCGAGTGGTGCCTTCAACCTGAATGTCCCCCCCGTTGTCGTGGATGCGGTGGTGGCAGCTGGTGCAGAGCAGTACGCCGTTGCTGAGATCTGTTGGTCCGGTATCTCGGAGCCACCATCGAATGTGATGTGCCTTGGTCATTTGAGGTGGTAACCCGCACATCACGCATCCGCCGTCTCGTTCGACGAGTGCGAGGCGTTGTGCGCGGGTGAATAGTCGCTTCTCGCGACCCCAGTCGAGGATTTCACCCGCGGAGACGAGCACTACGGGGATGACGCCCCCGCTGGCGGCTATTTGGCGGCAGGTGGTGACGCTGATCGGCTGATCTGTGCCATCGATCGTCGCGAGGCCAGTGCCGTCGCTGAGGTCGTCGAGCGCGACGCGCACGATGACGGTGGCTCCAGCGAGGGGGAGTCCGTTGTTGTCGCATTCGGCGACGTGTTCACAGATCGCGGTGAGGGCGTCGGCTCGGATCATCGCGACCGTGCGGCGGTCTACACCGCCTTCATCTGTGGTGTCGCCGTGCGGGTCGTTCTGTCGGGCCTGGAAAACCGTGGCTACCCAGGCCTCGATCGCGGCTTTCACTGGCGCGCCCGAGGCGACGTCGGTTTTGAGGTTCAGAAACAGGGATCCGTCGCGCTCGAACATCGTGAGGGACCGGGTGGCACGGGCTTCTTCTTCACGCGGTTCGACACCATCAGGGTTCAGCCAGGCTGCGGCATGAGTAACGAGCTTGCGGACCTCATCGAGTGTCAGCCCGGCGGCCTTCTCGACCAGGAGCGTTTCGGCTTCAGTGATGCGTTCGACATTGACGTGGAGTCGCGCATCGTTGAGTGTGCTAACGATCAATGAACCTGCATCCGCGGCAATTTTGCCGTGATGGATAGCGGCTTCAACGGCCGGATACTTCGCGGGCAGCCGATCGCCTAAGAGGTTCGAGCGTGGCGCGGTCGCTTTGCCGAGCTTCGTGAGCTTTGCAGCATCGCCTGTCGAACTGCCGATGCCGGCCGCAATCAGGGTTGCAGAGTTGCGAAACCCCTGCTGCTTGGTTATACGAGTTAACCACGCCGCCAATAGCGACCGTTCTGCACGCACATGTGTGACTCATGTGATTCGTGGGGCTGGTGTGGCACTTTTTGCGTGTGCACCGGTTCTGATCGTGCAAAACGGTAGTTGTTGATGGCCGCGGGGGCAGGTGGAACCATCGGTTCGACTGGGCCGGCCGTCTGATTGGGCGCGTGGGCGGGCCAGCTGATTGGCTCGGCCGGGCTGGGGGTCAGCCGGTTGGGTCGGCTGGCTGCGCTAGGCGCGGCGCTCGGCGGCGCCGGGGTACTCGACGAAGTCGATGGGTGCCGCTGAGCCATCGCCGAGGCGCTTGGCCATGACCGAAATGGCCTCGGCGTTGTTATCAATCAGCACGAAGCGGCGGCCGAGCTTTGCCGCGACCGCACCCAAGGTTCCGCTGCCGGCAAAGAAGTCGAGCACCCAGTCGCCGGGGTTGCTCGATGCCTGCACGATGCGGCGCAGTACTCCTTCGGGCTTCTGCGTCGCGTAGCCGGTCTTTTCGCGGCCGGTGGGGGAGACAATCGTGTGCCACCACACATCGGTCGGTAGCTTGCCGTTTGCGGCGTTCTCGGCACTCACGAGGGTCGGTGCCATGTAGGGCTCGCGGTCGACCTCGGCGCTGTTGAAGTGATAGCGCTTCGGATCTTTCACGTACACCAGAATGTTGTCGTGCTTCGCCGGCCACTTCGACTTCGTGCGCGCACCATAGTCGTAGGCCCAAATGATCTCGTTGAGAAAGCAATCGCGGCCGAACAACGCATCGAGCAACACCTTCGCGTAGTGCGATTCGCGGTAGTCGAGGTGCAGGTAGAGCGTTCCGGTTGGCGCGAGCAGTCTCCAGGCCTCTTCAAGCCGCGGTTCAAGAAACGCCCAATAGTCTTCAAAATCGTCGTTGAACGTCGACACGGTCTTGCGCACGTTCGTGTACGACGAGCCACGGAACCCCACACGGCTCCCACCGGTGTGCCGCAGCGACGAAACGTTCTGGCGGGTCTGCTTCTTGCCGGTATTGAACGGCGGATCCAGGTAAATCAGCTGGAAAGACTCGTCGGGCAGCGTGCGGATCAGGTCGAGATTGTCGCCGTGAATCACGAGGTTGGGGGAGTTCTCGGTCCACACGCTAGTCACCGAACCCATTCTACGGATGCCACGCGCTTGAGCCCGCCTTCGCGTTGCCGGTCGGTAGGGTGAAGGACATGTCTGCGTTGACGCCCGACGAAGAAGCCGAGCTTGCCGGACTGACGCGCGCGTTGTTTGCGCCGGGAGCGGCACCGGACGCCGCTGCGCAGGCGCGGTTTGCCGCGTTGGATCAACGCCGCCGCGCCGCCGCCCAGCTGCCTGCGGAAGCACCGGAACCAGCGCTCGCGCCGTCAGCGATGGTTCCGGAACCTCCGGGTCAGGTTTCAGAGAAGGCTACGGAACCAACCGCGGTTCATGACGGTGCGCCAGAGACAGGGGCGCAGGTATTCGAGCTGGCGCCTCCGAAGCCCGAACGAGAAACCCGCTCAAAACGCACCAAGATTCTGTCGGCGGTCGCGGGATTCGCAATAGCCGCCGTTGTGACGCTGGCCGTGCAGTGGGGCACGACGCCGCCCCCGGTGGCATCGGGCACTGCGGCGGAAATCAGCGCGGAAGACCTCCCCAACATGGGGGAGCAACATGGCGTCGCGATCACGGGGTGCCTGCCAACGGCCCCGATGCGAAGCTGTTTCGCGTCGATGGAGTTCCCGGGGTATCGACAGTTGTCATGGAAAACAGTGAAGGCTCAACGGGTGCTGAACGATAAGCGTCTCGAGGTGTGGCCGGTCGGCTCCGGCCTGCCGATGCCTTAGCTCTCGGCGACGAGCTCCGCAACGATCTCGGCACCGAGAGCGGCGTAGTCAGGGCGATCGTCGCTGAGCACGGTCAGCGTGACCGCGATTGCCGCAGCCCACCCGCGTGCACGCACCCAGGTGTCGGCGTCGACGTGGGCTGATGCGGCGATGAATTCGCGTCGGCCGGCAGCGTCAAACACAATCCACGCGGCGGCGAGGTCGTACGCCGGGTCGCCGGATGTGACGTCACCGAAGTCGACGAGAGCCACGAGCTGGGGGCCGTCGACCACGATGTTGCCGGCGTGGAGGTCGCCGTGAACCCAGACCGGCGCGTGCGGCCACCCCGGTGTCGACAACGCGTCTTCCCACGCTGCGAGCACCCGGGGCGGGAACACAGTCATGGCCAGCCTTTCGCGCACCGCCCCGTCACGCGTTTGCAGGGCTTGCCCACGCACTGGGTTGGCCGGTGCGTCAGCGTCAGCGGCGACGTGCAACGCGGCGAGGGCCTCAGCGAGCTTCGCGGCCCACGCCGTGCGCACAGCGCGGGGCTGGTGCAGCGCGGCGGAACCACCAAACCACGGAACCACAGACCAGGGCCGCGCAAATGGTTCCGTTGCCGGCATCGCAGCCAATGGTTCTGGAACCTGCACACCCGCCGGGCGCAACAGCGCGGCAATGCGCGACAACACGAGCTGCTCGTGATCAATGAGGGGAACAGAAAGCTCACGCCGCGGCAACCGCACGGCACGGGTCGTGCCGAGGCGCCACATTTCGTTGTCCCACCCGGCGAACGCGAGGCTCAGCGGCTCTTCGGCGTAGTCGAGGTGGGCGTTGCGCAACAGCGTGCGCACGAGGTTTTCGGTGATGGGAAAGTCGGCAGCGGGGGAGTCAGCCATCAGAGGTCGATGGCTTCGCCCGGCGCGAGCGGCAGGTATTGGCCGCCGCCCTGCTGCGTTGCCCAGTCGAGGCGGTCGTGGTGCATGCCGTGGCCGACGTCGGACAGTGTCATGTCGTGTGTGCCGAAGCAGTAGCGGGGTGCGACGTCGAGCACGAAGTCCATGGCATCGCCGATCTTGAGCCACGGTGCACCGAGCGGCGCAGCGAGAACCGTGACGTCTTTGTCGCCGGGCAGCGCGTAGGAGTCGCCCGGGTAGTAGAACTGGTCGTTGACGAGCACACCGACGTTGCCGATGACGGGGATCGACTCATGAATGACGGCGTGCGTGCCGCCGAAGAATTCGAGCGTGAAGGCGTCGTGCGTGATGACGTCGCCCGGGCTTACGGCGATCACGTTGACGCCCGGCACCGTCGTGGCGACTGCCGTCGGCGCATAGATCGGAACCTCGGGGTTCAGTTCACTGATGCGCTGCAGATTCGCGGGGGAGCAGTGGTCGGGATGCACGTGGGTGACGACGACGGCCGCGATGTTTGCGACGTCGGTGAGCGAGGTCAGGAATCCGCCCGGATCGATGATCAGGCGCGATTCATCGGTGTCGATCGTGACCGTCGCGTGCTCGTACTTCGTGATGCGCATGACTCGATCAAACCGCGTAATTTCGCGGGAGGCAAGCGCTCGACACGCGCGGCGCGCGCGAAATCGGGGGTCGATTTTGTGTGACTGTCGCAGACATGGCATACTCGAATAGTTGTCGCGAGACAGAAAGCCGAAAGGCAGAAAGTCTTACATACGGCCCCATCGTATAGCGGCCTAGTACGCCGCCCTCTCACGGCGGTAACGCGGGTTCGAATCCCGCTGGGGTCACCAACAAGAAAACCCCCGCTCAGGCGGGGGTTTTCGCATTCCTGCTGTAAGGCGCTACGAGGCGCTACGTGGCTTTTGGCAACAGATTGGCAACATCTGATCGCATCGCTGCCTGGTCGAGCGCCGTGGCAACGCCGTCGAGGTCGTCATCGAACAGGTCGGCGTACACGTCGAGGGTCACAGCGGCCGAGGCATGCCCGAGCATCCGCTGCACGGCCTTGACGTTTGCTCCGGCGCTGACGGCCAGCGACGCGGCAGTGTGCCGCAACTCGTGGGGCGTGAGTCCCCCCAGGCCGATTGCGGTTGCGGCGGGGTCGAGCCAGCCGACGCGGTAGACGTGGTTGCGGAGCCAGGTGCCGGTGCGGATGCCGTAGAACACGGGAGCGTCGGGGTCGCGTCCTGCGATCTGTGCGCGGAGCAGGCGGACGAGGAACGCGGGGATCGGGATGCTTCGGTGCTCGTAGTCCTTCGGCGGCTCGATGCGCTGGTACCCCTTGTCGGCGACGACGGTCTGCTCGACTGTGAGACGCGGGTGCTTCGCGTCGAGGTCGAGGTCGCGGATTCGCAGCCCGGAGAGTTCGCCCCAGCGCAGGCCACAGTACGCGAGGGTGAGCACGACGAGGCCGTACCCGTAGTCTCGGCCGTCTTTCATTTCGTCAATGGCCTGTGCGAGCGCCGCGACCTGATCGTGCGAGAGGTAGCGCTTGCGTGTCTTCGTTGGCTTTGGGAGCTTGAGCCTGGCGGCTGGGTTCGACGGCAGGCGCTCATCTTCGACGGCGAAGCGCAGCGCTCCGGAGAGCACGTTGACGATCTTCCGCACGGTCGCGGGAGCGCCTGGCAGTGCGGATGCCCATTCCTGCACTCGGAGCCGGGTGAGGTTGCCAATCGGGATGCTGCCGAGCTCGGGCGTGATGTGCTTGTCGATGATGCTCTCGACCCGGCTGTGCGTCGTGGCGCGAAGGTCGCCGCGCGCGGCGAGCCAGGTCTGGAGCCATTCGGCCACGGTGACCCTTGCCAGCGAGGGATCGAGGTAGCGGCCTTGGGCGATGTTGACCTCGGTCGTCGCCAGGAACAGCTCGGCGGCCTTCTTTGTCGTGAAGCCGCGCTTCTGGGTCTGCTTCTTGTCGGGGCGGCGATAGAGGGCACGGTAACGACGACCCTTCGTCGTCTCGTACGCCTCAATGCTGCCCATGGCCCTGTCGCCTACTTCTCCAGCCCGGCGAGGCGCTGCACGTCGATGCGACGGTAGACGCGCTTGTGCTGGGTGAGCCGAATCGGCTCCACCGGCGACTCGCCCGAGAGGGCGAGGGTGCGCAGCGTCGTGCGGTGGATGCCGAGCAGTGCGGCGGTTTCTTCCTCGGAGTAGAACAGCGGGGCACGCTGGTGCTCGTCTGTGGGTGCGGTGCTCTGACCCATCACAGCCTCCGATCTAGCTCACATGATAGCTGCCATCGCAGCGAGTATCTTAGATTAGATCACAACACGCCGATAACAGCAAGTGTTTTAGTTGCTCGTGTTGCTCGCTAGAATCGGGACATGCCCACATCCTCCGGTCATCGCCCCGGCGACCAGTCCTATGACGGACTGCTCGTGCAGGATGATCTGCCCGAAGGGTGGCATCTGCCCGACCGATTTCCGGGGGAGGGGGCGGAGGATGCGAGCGCGCTCCTTGATGAAGCGCTCGGCTATAACGATCAGATCGTGACTGCCGAGGATCGGCAGGCGCAGCTCGACTCGGAGCAAAACGAGACGATCGACGGTCGCTGGCGTTACATCGAGCACGCGGCGACCGCGACTCGCGTGTTCATTCGGCTCCAGCGTCAGCAGTTCGCCGTGCCGGAGGAAGTGAAGATCACCGGCGTCGTGTACCTTCCGTGGCGACCGGGCGATCCCATCTCCAGTCAAGACCTTCGTGCGCTGCCGACCGCTCGGATTGAGGCCGCGATCAACGAGCGGCTGTTCGCCATGAAGCGGACGGTGACGATCACGGGCGGAAAGATCGTGCTGCCGTCTGGCCGGAAGATCAGCGAGCGCGATCTCCTCAAACCGCTCGGGAACCCGAAGCAGACACCGGACTTCTACGAACTCGTCGCGCTCCAGTACGGCAAGCTCGCGTCACAGGGAGACGAAGCTCCGGCAGTCACCATGGCGAAGATCAACGATGTCGCTCACGCCACCGCGCAGGGCTGGCTCGTCCGCACCCGCGCTCGCGGGCTGCTGCCTCCCGGCCGTCGGGGATAGCTCGCTGCGCGGGCTGCTCAGAGGTCTTCGAGTCGCTGCCGCCAGTATCCAGGGCGGCGGCGCTCGTGCGCGTACGCGACAATGATGACCTCATCGTCTCGAACGAAATAGATGATGCCGTAGGGGAACACGTCGGTGCCCTTGCGACGAAGACGAGGGTTGCGCTGGCGGCCACGATAGAGCGGCGCGGAATCCGGCCACTCCCTGATGAAATCCACTCCGTTGTCGAGGTCATCACCCAGGCGGTCGCCGAGTCCTGCCTCCTGGTCGTCATACCAGGCGAGGGCGTCCAGATACTCCTCGCGAGCCGCCGGATGCTCGCGCCAGGGCAGCGCACTCACTTGCGGCGAGCCGCCAGCATTGCTCGCGCCATGCGTCGGGTCTCTTCGCCGTCAACAAGTTCGACCTTGCCGGTCAGAATCTCATCCACCCGAAGGTCGATCTCTTCATCCCATGCGGCATCGACTTCTGCCTGCTCCGTGCCACTGATCTGCTGGAGCGCGAGCGCAGCAATCTCGCGCTCATCGGCAGAGAGGGTTCGACCCTCTGCGATGTAGTCTGCGAGCTTTGGCGTCATGCCCAAAGTCTACCGCTGAGGCCTGATGTTCGGGGGAAAGTTCGCTACAGCCTTGGCACGTCGTTGTGCGGGCCGGTGCGACGATGACTCTCGCTGAGCGGATCGTGGGAAGCGTGGAGCTTGCGCGCGCGGGACTCTCGGGCGAGTCGTGCTTGCTCTGCGCCCTCGCGCTGCGCTGTGATTCGAGCAACCGCGTCCTGCACGGACATGCCTCGCAAAGCGGCTGCTTCCTGTCGTGCGATCGCGGCGGCATGGTTGGCTTTGGCGGTTTCTCGGTCGGGGTGTGTGAACTCGTAGCGCAGCGGGTCGCGCCGTACTCGTTCGGCTCCGAAGATGTCCGCGTGGAGGGCGCGGCGTTCACTGCGGTGTCGCTTGTCCATCTCCTCCCTGGCAGCGCGGGCGGCTTCGGTGCGCTGTCCGGCCTCGATCACGCGCGAGTCGTGGGCGGCGAGCCGTTCTGCGGCGCGCGAGGCCCAGCCGGTGAGCGTGTCGGCGTCGTGAGGCGTTGTGCCCCAATGGTCTGCGATGCGGGCACGGCTCTTTCCTGCGAGTGCGGTCGCTGCCTGGTGGTCTTTGCGTGCGGCGCGTCTCCCGAATCTCCCTGCCATGTTGAGCTTTGTCTGTGTGGTTGTCTCTTGGTCGAGCGCGGCCAGGTGCGAGGTGCCTTCCTGTGTGGCGGCCACCGTGAGTGGTTCCTGCGCCTCGGCGCGCACTCGAACTGCCGTCTCTGTCGAGGACTGGATCACTGCTTCGTGGTTGTCCTTCTCTGCTTGGTGGTGTTCGTGCTGCTGGTCGAGACGCGCACCGACGCGCTCCCACCACGCGGCGCGTCGCTCGGCTTTCTCCGCATCCTGGAGGAGTTGCGCGATGCGGGTGTTCACGAGTTTCACCGGGCCGTCGTCAACGAGGCCTCGCACGGCCTCCGCTGCGCGCTCTGTCGCATTTATGAGGCCGCGGTCGGCGTTATCGCGTTCCATCGCGTCGATGAACTGCGCCCGCGCCTCGGCACGGCTCTCCGCGATAACGTGCAGGGCGTTCTCGCCCCTGCCCCTCGTCATGCCGACATACAGCGCCGCACCATTGATGCCATCGGAGAGGATCGTGTGCGAAGCGGAGGCGGTCACGCCTTGCACGCCATATGCGGTCGCGGCATAGGACAGGTGCGTGTGCTCGCGGATGTAGTCGGCGGGAAGGTGCCGCGTGTGCTCCCGCTTGCGCTCGTCGTGGGCGTCGCGCGCCCAGAGCGAGCCGTCCGGTTCGACTCGTTGTACGATCCACTGCTGCCGGTTCGCCACACCCAGTGCGGTGTCGTTACGGCGGGTCTGAATCAGATCGCCCGCACCGACGCTCAGTCCATCACTGCCTGCTGTCGTGGTGGCGTCATCGACCAGGCCGCGAGCGATTCGTTCCTCCCGGATGCGCTCATTCAGACCTACCGCATCCTCGTTGCCCGCGACGGTGACTGTCGCGCCGTCGCTGGCGTTCTGCGCGATGTTCTCTCGCAGATCGTCACTGTCCGTGTGCTGGCGGATGAGGCCGAGCTGGTCGAGCTGGTCGAACACATCCCCGGGGTCGCGGCGGTCACGCATTCGCACGGTGAGGTCGGCGTAGTCGGGGTCGGTGAAGCGGTGCACCTTGGCCATGTCGAAGGTGCGACCGCGAATCTGCGCGGCCATGTCGAGGACGCCGCCGCGACCGACAGCGGCGAGTTGCGCGCGGTCGCCGATGAGCGCGACCGTTGCACCCGCTTCCGCTGCAACAGTGAACAGTGCGAGGGCTGCGTCTTGGTCGAGCATCCCGGCCTCGTCGACGACGATCCGATCCCCGCGCCGCAACACAGTACCGGGCGGCGGGCCGGTGAATATTGCGCCTGTGGCCGGATCAGTCGCGCCCGGCGTGAGTCGCGTCCATACGCCGTCCTCGTTCCACCGATAGCCATGCGCGTGCACGAGAGCGGCAACTGATGTTGCGGGCACGCCGAGTTCCTGGTGTGCAACGTCGGCGGCGCGCTTGGTGGGCGCGACGACTCGCACGCGTCGGCCTTGATCGTTCGCGGCGGCGATTGCCGTGGCGAGCATCGTGGTCTTCCCTGCCCCGGCCGCGCCCTCCACGATCACGAGCGGGTCGGAGGATGCGACTGCTGCGGCCGCGTCGAGTTGGCCTGTGTCGAGTTGCTGCCCGAGCCGCTTTGCAACCTGCGACACGTCACGATAGCGCTGCTTCTTCTCCGGCGTGCGGGCGGTGAGCAGGTCGCGCAGTTCGGTTTCGACCTGCACCACACGCAGCGATGTGAGATGCGCCACATGCTCCGGTGCGGGTGCGCCAGTTGGGAGGATCGAAAAGCAGTCCTCGAGTGCGAGCGCCGTTGAGAGTGCGACCAGCTCACGCAACTCTTCGCGGGTAGCGCGCACGCCGTGTTCGGTGATGATGCGGGTTGCGTGCTCCTGCACGTCGTGGTGCGTCCACGCCGACGATCCGGCGGCGCAGCGATCCAGAGCGCGCGACGCAATCTTCTGCACCGATAGCTCGTCGGATTGCGCCGGCGCGCTGACGAGTTTGCGGGTGAGGGTTTCGGGGTCGTAGCCGGCCTCTCGTAGCTCGGTCAGCCATTCAGCCTCTTCCCGCGTCGTCGTCGGCTTCTTCGCGGGCCGCTCGAACACCCACGCCTTCGCTGTCAACCGCGACGACACCACCGGCCCCATCGTCTCGCCCGGATGCGCCGCTTCCCATTCGGCTTCGAACCGTTCCAGGTTCTTCCGTACCTGTGCGCCGCGCTTGCTCATCAGCGCGTTGAATGGCTCCAGCTCCGTTACCTCTCCCGTTACCGGGTCGAGGGTGAGGCCATGCCTGTCGAGCACCGCCGCAAGGTCAGGGCTGGCAGCGATCACGGCGGCCCCGAGTGCACGGATCGTGCCCTGCTGCTTGAATATCGCCGCCGTGTCCAAAGCCCGCCATTTGCCTGCCACCCATACCCTGGTGCCGACCTGCATATGGATGTGCCGGTGCGGGTCACCCGAACGGGAAGTGAGGTGCCTGATCCCAACGACTTGCATGTGCTCGATTGGTACGACCTCCTGCTTCCCGCGCGGCCCGACACGCGTCACGGAGTGCTGAGCGAGCCACCGTTGAATCTCCGAAAGTGCGCCTTGCTGCGCTACGTCCAAGGCTCCGGACACTTCGGGGTGGAGAGCAGCGGCGATGGAGAGCGACTTCGGGGTATTGATGACCATCTCTGCGAACCGGGGCGAGCCTTGACGATCCGATCCCGCAAGCCGTGGCCTGCCCATTCGTTCGCCGGTGTCGGGGTTGATCCAATCCACCCAGCCCGCATAGTCCTCAGCGCTGAGTGGACGGACGATCGCCTCACCGGACGCGTCGAGCACGGCGTAAGAGATGCCGGTGGCGTCGCCCAGGTAGTAGTCGTCCGCGCGGGAGCGGTCGGACTCGACATAGCGCATGGCATCGGCTCCGGTGCCCCGGAACAGAACCACACCGCCATGCATCTCGACTCCAATCTAAGATGTCTGCTGTAATCGTAGCATACGTCCATTCAGGAGAGTCGGAGCCGAGGTCAGAGGTCGTCCGGCAGTCTGAGCGTTTGAGAGCTGTGTTGCGGGTGGCAGCATCGCGGGCAACTCGCCCGGAGGCTGTTGAGCTGCGGGAGGTTCGAGGGTCTGTCGGTGCGGCGTCGATGACTCGTGTGTTTGCGCACCGGCGCGCCTGGCGCGGTAGAACCAGCACATGAAGCCCGGACCGCTGCCGTCACCCGCATCGCTCCCAGGGCTGCTGTGGGTAAGGACAGGGCAGGCAGTAAGATGAAAATCTCTACATTGGGGATGAAAGCGGGGGTTCCATGGCGGCTAAGTACAACTTGCAGCCGAATGAGGTGGTGCTCCTCAAGGACGAGAGTGTCATGCACGGCGGCTTCTGGTCGGCATACACGGACGAACTGATGCTCACAAACCTGAACCTCGTGCTGTTCAAGAAGGGCATGTTCGGTAACTCTAAGGGCGTCCTAACGTTTCCAGTGAACCAGATCAAGGTCTACAACCAGCAAGCGCAGGCGGTGATCGGCAAAGCCACGAACGGTACGGATCTGCTAGAGGTGTACTTCCTGAACGGTCAGGAGAAATTCGCGTTCCAGTCGGGCGGTAAGAAGAAGCTCAACGAGTGGATTGCCAAGATCCACCAGGCTGTCACAGGCGAGGAAGCGCCTGCACAGCAAAGCACGGGCATGGCTCTACCCGGTGCAGAGATGGTTGCTGGCGTCCTGAAGGACACTCTCGGCGTATTCAAGTCCAAGCTCGGCACCAAGCCCGAGGCCCCAGTGAAGGTTGCAGGAAAATGCCGCGGTTGCGGTGCCCCGGTGACTGGCATCCAGGGGCAAACGATCACCTGCGAATACTGCAGCTCTGCGCAGCAACTGTGACCGCAAAGTAGAAGGAATCACCTATGGGAATCATTCAGGCGTTCACTGGTGCTCTCGGCGGCACTTTCGCGGATCAGTGGAAGGACATCATTACCGCCGGGCACTTCAATGAGTACACGGTGGTCGCTCCGGGCGTCTATCAGCAGACCAATAACGGGCGTGGGACGAACTTCAAGGGCTCGGGTGATGTCATTTCTAACGGCTCGAAGATCTTTGTCCCCGAGAACTCCGCGGCCTTCATCTTCAGCCAGGCTGGCATCGAGGATGTTGTCACGCAGGCGGGTGGGTACGAGTACCGGGCGGGCCAGCCGAGCATCTTTGCCGGTGACGGATTCACTGCCTCGATTGTGAGCCAGACTGTCGACCGCTTTGGCTACGGCGGTCAGACCTCGGATCAGAAGTATCTCGCTTTCGTTAACCTGCGCGAGATTCGCGGCCTCAAATTCGGCACGCGCGGGCCGATGGTTTATCACGACAGGTTCTACGGAGCCGATCTGGAGCTCTTGGCGTTCGGAACGTTCTCCCTTCGGGTCGTCGACGCTGTCGCGTTCGTCCGGAACTTCCTCCCCGCGAACGCGCGCTACTATGCATTCGACAGCCCCGAAGCACGTCAGCAGATTTCCTCCGAGTTCATGCAGGCATTTCTCGTCGCCGTCAACTCGCTCTCGGCGACTCATCGCATCTCTGAGCTGCCCTCGCAGGCCGGGGCAATCGCGGAACTGATTGCTGACGACAACTCCGCTCTTGGCTCCTGGATCACGCGGTACGGGCTTGATGTGGTCCAGGTTGGTATCGAGAGCATCGAGTTCTCGCCCGAGTCACGGGAACTAGTCAAGCAGTACTCCGCGAACAAGATGAACCTCTCGGCGTTCGAGGGGATCTCGCAGCAGACTTCCAACGTGGCTGCGCAGCAGAAGGTTGCGCAGGGTGTTCAGGACCACGGTCTCGGAGATGGTGGCGGGATGCTGTTCGGTATGAACCTTGCCCAGGCAATCAACCCGCTGACCGCGGCGCCAACCGCTCCGGTCGTTGCTGCAAGTGCGGCCGCGCCGAGTCTTTCTCTGGATGAGCAGATTGAAATGGTCAAGAAGCTCAAGGATCTGGTCGACGCTGGGGTTCTGTCTCAGGATGAGTTCGACGCGAAGAAGAAGGAAGTCATGGGTCTCTGAGGTGCCGTACACACGGGTAGCGAGGCGTTGGAAACGCGGTCAGAACCGCGGGTTCGTAGCCAGTGTGCGAGAGGGGTTTCAAATCCACCGACGTGAATCAGCCGCCCCCGCAGGGCGGCAACGTGGCAACATTCTGGCAACGAACGCTGGCGACGAGGCTTGTCGCGACGCACTCGACGCACGCGAAATCGCTGTAAACACAGGCCAGAACCAGGCTGGGTACGCCGTTGCAGGGCGGCCGATTCCCCTCTCACGGCGGTAACGCGGGTTCGAATCCCGCTGGGGTCACACAAAACCAAAAACCCTCGACCATCTGGTTGGGGGTTTTTGCGTTGCCCGGAATGTTGCTGCCGAGCGGCAGGGCTACGTATTGGCAAAGATCGCGGTCGCGGCGCCTGCCCTCGCCACCCAGCCCCGTGGTTCCGCTGCCCGCCGTTGCCCAGCCCCGTGGTTCCGTTGCTGGCCGTTGCCCAGCCCCGTGGTTCCGTTGCTGGCCGTTGCCCAGCCCCGTGGTTCCGTCCCGTTTCAGCGTTATGCACGAGCCGTTCTCGTTACGCACGATTGAAACCGCCAAAACCCCGCGACACGCCGCATTTTCGGGTCTTTCAGGCCGTCCGCTCGTGCGTAACAAAATTCGCTCGTGCATAACACTGTAGACCGGCACCAGGAGGAGCTCGGAACCACGACAGCGGAACCAAGGGAGTGGAACCACGAGAACGGAACCACGAGAGCGGAACCAAGGGAGCGGAGCAACCGAGGAGAACGGAATGACGATCGCCGCGCTACTTGGCGTCGAAAGCCTCGGCGTGTACGCGCACGGTTGTGGCTGCGTGGAGGAGCTTCGAAACCGGGCAGCGCGCGTGAGCGGCGGCGAGAACGCGCTCGGTCTCGTCGAGGTCGGCGCCTTCGACAGACAGATAGGCATCGACTTCGAACACATACCCAACGTCAGGCAGAAGATCGTGCAGTTCGATCGTGACGCGCACGCTGGTGCGCTTGGCACGCTCCACAATCGCCTGCGCGGTCGAGTTGAGGCACGTAGCCCAGGCAAGCGCTAAGAGTTGCTCGGGGTTTGTCGCGTCGGCGTCGGGTGTCGCCGACAGCGGCGACGATACGGCAACTTCCATTCCGTCGATGACGCGACTGGTTCCGTTGCCGCCCGTGTCGTTTCGTGCCTCAGTTGCATACTTGATCGCCATGCCGCCAGCCTAAGCGCGCCGGCACCAACAGGGGTCGCGAGGGCACACAAAGCACAAGGAGCAAAGCACAAGGAGCAAAGCGCCAACGCAACAGAAAAGGCCCCCTCGGAGCGAGATTCCGAGGGGGCCGGCAGAAGGGTTCGCGGTGGTCCCGTCAGCGTGAACCCTGGTCTTAAGCTTCGTCCGCGACCCGGCTGACGGTGCCGTTCGAGTCACCGCGTCGACGCGAGCGGCGTGCCCGCACGATCAGCCAGATGATGAGGCCGACGACACCGACAACGATGAGCCAGGGGAGTGCGAAACCGAGGGCGATGATGATGCCGTTGAACGCGGCGATCAGACCGTTCCAACCGGCGAGCAGGCCGTCGGCGAACCCGTCGGGGTCGGCGTCAACCGTCACGCTCTCGGTGCGCAGGTCGATCGAGATCGTCGACATCGACACCTGGTCGGTGAGTGAGTCGAGCTGCTGCTGGAGCGATTCGAGCTCAGCCTGACGCTGGCTCAGTGCAGCTTCGGCGGTGATCAGATCGCCAACCGAGCCGGACTGCTTCATCAGCTCTTCCAAGCGAGCAACGCTGGCCTCAAGCGACGAGACGCGTGCCTTGAGGTCGACGCTCTGCTGGGTGACGTCGTAGCGGTCGATGGTGGTCGACGTCACAGTGCCAATTGCCTGTAGCTGAGTGATGGCGTCGTCGACGGATGCTTCCGGAATGCGAATGCTGATCCATCCGGACGTGGGCGTGAGCGGCGCTGATGCCTTCTCCGCATCGGTGGCGTAGTCATACCCGTAGCCGGAGGTGCCGATGTTCTGCGACGATACGTAGCCACTGAGCGCCGTAGTGATCTCCGTGATGTCTGCGACCGACTTCTCGACGTTAGTCACGGTAATCCCGAGGTTCGCCGTCGTAATGACCTGCGGCTCGACCGTCGTCGACGATGTGCTCTTGCTGTCGTACGACGTTTCGCCACCGCCGTCCATCGCCAATGGCGCTTCAACCGACATGTCGTTGCGTGTAACCGAACCGCTCTCCATGTCAGCCCCGCCAGCCATCTCAGGAACGCTACTCATCGCTGAGTCGCCAGCGCTGGTTCCGCCCACGTTCAGGAGAGACGGAACCACGGCAGCGCCGGCAACGACAACGGTTGCGGCAGCGGCGGACCACATAATCGTGTGGCTGCGCTTGCGCTTGGCGCGCGCGACCGAAGCCGTGCGCTGCTCGCGAATGCGCTGGAAGATGCCGTCTTCCATGCGCGCGATGGAGTCGTTAGAGAGTTCTGGGAGAACGATAGGGGTTCGGGTCGCTTCGTCGTTCATGAGACTTCCGATTCACTTACAGCTGTCCGCAGGCGTGTGCGTATGCGGGAGAGGCGATTGCGGACGGTTCCTGATGTCACTTTGAGTTCTTCTGCGGCTGCCGCGTAGGCGTAGCCTTCGGTAGCGCAGAGCCGGAAGATTTCTCTATCCAGTTCACTCAAAGCGGCAAGCTCCTTGAGGATCGTTTCGGCGTAATCACGGCTAATGACCTGATCTTCGACGTTGAACGTCGACGGGGTCATTTCGTCGGCCTCACCGCTGCGGTGGGCTTCTTCGCGGCGTCGTGAACGCATCCGGTTTGACGCTTGGTAGCGGCAAATGGTGGCGAGCCACGGCAACAGCGATTCGCCCTCCAGCACGAATCCAGGGAGCTTTTTCCAGGCGACAACAAACGTCTCTTGGGCGATGTCTTCCGCGTCGGCAGCGTTCCTTAAGAGTCCGTGCGCGATCCAGTAGACCGGCCGCACATAGCGCTGGTACAGCTCGCGGAAGGCATGTTCGCTTCCGCTCGCGGCCCGGGCGACCAGGTCGGCGTCTGTTGTCGTTGTGTCCACAGCTTTTCCTTGTCTCGCGGAGCTGTCTCTCACTATCGGGTGTGTCATCTGTAGTGATCGTCTCAGAATCTTTTCGGTCGTTGTGGACGACATGTGGCTGTTAGTCAGGCACAGGCACGGTATTGTTGACGAGCGAAGGGGAGTATCCCATCAATGCACATTCGTCATCACGAGCATCGCTCCGGGTGTGCGCCGCGTCACGCGGGGGAGAGACTTTCGATCCCTTGACGTATCTTCCGGAAGGCATTCATGGTGCTCGCACATTCTCTGACACTCCTCGCAGCTGCCGGTGGTGAAGACACAGCGCAGGCCGGCGCCTTTACGATTCCGCTTTGGTTTGAAATCGGATCCCTGGTGGTTCTGTCGCTGATTCTGATCGCCGACCTCCTGCTGATTATCAAGCGACCGCACGTACCGTCTGCCAAGGAGTCCACGCTGTGGGTCGTCTTCTACGTCACCCTCGCGCTGATCTTCGCCGCGGTCCTCGGCCTCATCGCCGGATGGGACTGGGCTGGCCTCTTCGTCGCCGGTTGGGCAACCGAATACAGCCTGTCAATCGACAACCTGTTTGTCTTCGTGTTGATCATGACGCAGTTCCGGGTGCCGCGTCGCCTGCAGCAAGAGGTGCTCATGGTGGGCATCATCATCGCGCTCGTGCTGCGCGCCGGGTTCATCTTCCTCGGCGTGACGCTCATCAACGCGTTCTCGCCGGTCTTCTACCTCTTCGGTGTCTTCCTGCTGTGGACGGCGTACAAGCAGGCCTTCGACAACAGCAATGACGACGAAGAAGCCAAGGAAAGCAAGATCATCACGTTCTTGCGCCGTCGCGTTGAAATCACCGACGAATTCGATGGATCTAAGCTCCGCACCGTCGTTGACGGCAAGAAGATGTTCACGCCGATGCTGGTCGTCTTCGTCGCGATCGGTCTCACCGACCTGATGTTTGCGATCGACTCGATTCCGGCGATCCTCGGCATCACGCACGAGTTCTTCATCGTGCTGACGGCCAACATCTTCGCCCTCATGGGTCTGCGCCAGCTGTACTTCCTGCTCGGTGGCATGCTCGAGAAGCTGCGCTACCTGCACATCGGTATCGCCGTCATTCTGGCATTCATCGGTGTCAAGCTGATCCTGCACGCGCTGCACGTCAACGACCTGCCGTTCCTCAATAACGGCGAAGGTTTCCCCGTTCCTGAGGTCCCGACATGGTTGTCGCTGACGGTGATCTTCGGATCGCTCATCGTTGCCACCATCGCAAGCCTCATCGCTTCGCGTCGCGACGAGCGTCGTGCACCGAAGACCTCGGTCACGCCGGTTGCGGGCGCATCGGCCGTCGCCGAGGGTGAAGCACAGCTCAACGAATCGTCGGTTGCCCCGAGCGCAGTCGACGGCGACAAGAATGCTGACGAAGACTATTTGAAGCCGTAACACGCTGACGACAGCAGGCCTCTTCCGTGATTGACGCGGAGGAGGCCTGCTTCGTTTTTGAACTTAGAGAACGCGATCGAGATCAGCGATCAGGTCGTCGATGTCTTCCAAGCCAATCGACACCCGCAACGTGCCCGGGTACACGCCGACCTCGGCGCGCTCCTCGGGTGTACGGAACGCATGCGACGTCGTCTCCGGGTGCAGCACGAGCGAGCGCACATCACCGAGGTGCGTCATGTGCGTGAACGTCTGCACGTTGTTGACGACGTGTGCGGCAGCATCGCGCCCGCCCCGCAGCGTGAATGAGAACACGGAACCATAGCCGCGGGGCAGCAGGGTCTGTGCGAGTTCGTGAGAGGGATGGTTCTCCAGACCCACGTAGTCGACCGACTCGACGGCCGGGTGCTGTGCGAGGTACTTCGCTACGGCCAGCGCTTGACGAGAGAGCTCACGTACGCGCAGGCTCAGCGTTTCTGCACCCTGGCCGATGAGGAACGCGCTGAGCGGCGAGATCGTGGGCCCGATGCGCGGGGCAACGCTTTCTTTTGCGTAGCCAACAAACGTGTCTGCACCGTACTTCTCGGTGTAGCTTGCGCCGCCGAGGCGGCTCTTCGTAACCAGGTGCGGGAAGCGCGCTCCGTATACGTCGGCGTCAAAGGTTCCGCCATCCACGATCACGCCCCCGATCACAGACCCCTGCCCCGACAAGAACTTGCTCGTCGAGTGCACTGACAGTGCGGCACCGTGCTCGAGCGGACGGAACAGGTAGGGCGTTGCGAAGGTGTTGTCGATGATGAGCGGAATGCCGTATTCGCGACCGATCGCGGCGACGGCGGCAACATCAAACAGTAGGTTTGCCGCGTTCGAGATCGACTCGCCAAACAGAATCTTGGTGTTGTCGGTGATCGCCGCACGCCACGCCTCGGGGTCCGCAATGTCGTCGATGAACGTGACGGTGATGCCGAGACGGGGGAGCAGGTCAAGGAAGAGCCCGCGGGAACCTTCGTAAATGTGCGTCGAGCTGACGATGTGGTCGCCAGCGCCGGCGAGCGCCAGCACAGCGGTCGATACCGCGGCCTGTCCGCTACCAACCAGCAGCGCCCTGGTTCCGCCCTCCAGTGCCGTGAGCTTTTCTTCCACCGCGTCGATTGTCGGGTTGCCGGTGCGGGTGTAGCCGTAGCCGGTGCCCTCGCCGAAGTGCGCGACGCCCTGTTCAAAACTGTCGAACGTGAAACCCGCCGTCAGATGAATGGGCAGCGCGCGCGGCGTCGAGGGGGCCGCGGTGGTTCCGACATGCAATTGTTGCGTCGAAAACCCCAGATCCTTCTGAACGGTCATTGTGCTCCTTGAATCGATGAGGACGACACCAGATTGACACCGGGGGAGTCGCGCGTGCTGGCATATGTACTCCTGTTACGGCGAATGGCGACTTATGTCATGTGTCGTGACGTTAAGGCGCGAACGGAGGCGCGTTCTGACGGTGGTAGCCTGACGATGTGCGTGGCGCAATCCTCCTCCTTAGCAGCCGCGACGAGTCCTAGTTTCAGCTGGCCTCCTCGTCGCGGAGTATCGCTGCGGCCCACACACAAATTTTCTTGGAGATCTGCATGAGCACTGCTGCCGTTTCCCGTCCCCAAACCCTCGCCGAGAAGGTGTGGGACAACCACCTTGTCGTGAAGGGTGAAGAGGGTCAACCCGACCTGATTTACATCGACCTGCACCTCGTTCACGAGGTCACCAGCCCGCAGGCTTTCGATGGCCTGCGTGCGGAAGGTCGCCCGCTGCGCCGTCTTGACCTGACGATCGCGACGGAAGACCACAACACCCCGACGCTTGACATCGACAAGCCGATTGCCGACCTCACAAGCCGCACGCAGATCGAAACGCTGCGCCGCAACGCCGCCGAGTTCGGTGTTCGCTTGCACTCGCTCGGCGACAAAGAGCAGGGCATTGTGCACGTTGTCGGCCCGCAGCTCGGTCTCACGATGCCCGGCATCACGGTCGTGTGTGGCGACTCGCACACCTCGACGCACGGTGCGTTCGGCGCCATGGCGTTTGGTATCGGCACGAGCGAGGTCGAGCACGTCATGGCGACCCAGACGCTCCCGCTGAAGCCCTTCAAGACGATGGCGATTAACGTTGACGGCACGCTGAAGCCCGGCGTCACCGCAAAAGACATCATTCTCGCGGTGATTGCGAAGATCGGAACCGGTGGTGGCCAGGGCTACGTGCTCGAGTACCGTGGTTCTGCGATTCGTGCGCTCTCCATGGAGGGCCGCATGACGATCTGCAACATGTCGATCGAAGCGGGTGCCCGCGCCGGTATGGTCGCCCCCGATCAGATCACCTTTGACTACCTTGAGGGTCGCGACCACGCGCCCAAGGGCCAGGACTGGGATGACGCGGTTGCCTACTGGAAGACCCTGCCGACCGATGAGGGCGCAACGTTTGACGCCGAGGTCTTCATCGACGCCGACACGCTCGAGCCGTTCGTGACGTGGGGTACCAACCCCGGCCAGGGCGCTTCGCTCTCCGACGTGGTTCCGAACCCCGCCGACGTCGCTGACCCCAACGAGCGCGCAGCCGCTGAGCGCGCACTCGAATACATGGACCTGAAGCCCGGAACCAAGCTGAAAGACGTTGCCGTTGACGCCGTCTTCATGGGCTCGTGCACCAACAGCCGCATCGAAGACCTCCGCGCCTTCGCCTCGGTCATCAAGGGTCACAAGAAGGCGGACGGCGTTCGGGTGATGGTTGTTCCGGGTTCCGCTCGCGTGCGCCTCGAGGCAGAAGCCGAAGGCATCGACAAGATTGTTGAAGAGTTCGGTGCCGAGTGGCGCTTCGCCGGTTGCTCGATGTGCCTCGGCATGAACCCCGACCAGCTGGCGCCCGGTGAGCGTTGCGCGTCGACGTCGAACCGCAACTTTGAAGGACGCCAGGGTAAGGGCGGTCGCACGCACCTGGTTTCGCCGCTCGTTGCCGCAGCTACCGCGATTCGCGGCACGCTGTCGAGCCCGACCGACCTGGAAACGACCGTCACCGAGATGGCAGAGGTGTAAGACATGGAAAAGTTCACGACCCACACCGGAATCGCTGCGCCCCTGAAGCGCTCGAACGTTGACACAGACCAGATCATCCCCGCGGTCTTCCTTAAGCGCGTCACCAAGACGGGCTTCGAAGACGCGCTCTTCCACGGCTGGCGCCAAGACCCGGAGTTCGTGCTCAACAAGCCCGAGTTCCAGGGGGCGTCGATTCTCGTGGCCGGCCCTGACTTTGGTACCGGGTCGAGCCGCGAGCACGCCGTTTGGGCGTTGCGCGACTTTGGCTTCAACGTCGTGCTGAGCCCCCGTTTCGCTGACATCTTCCGCGGAAACTCGGGCAAGCAGGGCCTGCTGACCGGCATCATCACGGAAGAAGACCTGGAAAAGATCTGGGCCGAGATTGACGCGAACCCTGGCTGTGAGATGACCGTCAACCTGGAAGATCGCACCGCAACTGTGGGCGCGCTCAGCGTCTCCTTCCAAATCGACGATTACACTAGGTGGAGGCTCCTGGAGGGACTCGACGACATCGGGTTGACTCTCCGGAACGAAGACAAGATCGCCGCCTACGAGGCGAAACGAGAATCCTGGAAGCCCCGCACCCTACCGGTGCAGGCTTCGCCCGCACAGTGAGGCACGCAGTATGACCCTGAACACCGTTTCATCGTCTGGAGCACCAAGTTCAGGAGGCGAGGAGATCCTCGCCATTCGTGGCGGACAACCGCTGTCGGGCCGCGTCTCCGTTAAGGGCGCAAAGAACCTCGTCACGAAGGCGATGGTTGCGGCTCTCCTGGGTGAATCCGCCTCAGTGCTGCGCGATGTGCCCGGCATCTCCGATGTCGCTGTCGTGCGTTCGCTTCTTGAGGTGCACGGTGTCTCGGTGAACGAGGGTCCGGAAGAGGGCTCGCTGCTCCTTGACCCGGCAAATGTTGAGTCGGCTCACTTTGAAGAGATCGACGCGCACGCCGGTTCGTCGCGAATTCCGATTCTGTTTTGCGGCCCGCTGTTGCACCGCCTCGGCCAGGCGTTCATTCCTGACCTTGGCGGCTGCCGCATTGGCGACCGTCCGATTGACTTCCACCTTGACGCCCTGCGTAAGTTCGGCGCCGTTGTTGAGAAGCAGCCGAGCGGTATTCGCCTGTCGGCTCCCAACGGCCTGCGCGGTGCCAACATTCACCTCCCGTACCCGAGCGTCGGCGCTACCGAGCAGGTTCTGCTCACGGCAACGCGTGCTGAGGGTGTCACGGAGCTGAAGAACGCCGCGATCGAGCCCGAGATCATGGATCTCATTGCCGTACTGCAGAAGATGGGCGCGATCATCTCGATCGAACCCAACCGCGTCATCCTCATCGAGGGCGTCAAGACGCTGCGCGGCTACGACCACCGTTCGATCTTCGACCGTAACGAAGCCGCCAGCTGGGCAGCCGCTGCACTCGCGACTGACGGCGAAATCTTCGTCGAGGGTGCGCGCCAGCCCGACATGCTGACCTTCCTCAACGTGATTCGCCGCATGGGTGGCGACTTCGATGTGCGCGAAGACGGCATTCTGTTCCGTCGTGATGGCGACATGCGCGCTGTCACGGTCGAAACCGACGTGCACCCCGGCTTCATGACCGACTGGCAGCAGCCGCTCATCGTGGCATTGACCCAGGCACACGGCGAGTCGATCGTGCACGAGACGGTCTACGAGAACCGTTTCGGGTTCACGAGCGCACTCAACCAGATGGGCGCCAACATCGTCGTGCACCCGCACGGTCTGCAAGACGGCCCGCGTCGCGTTCCGCGCCGCATGCTCGAGCAGGCGGCCGTTGTCAACGGTCCGACGCCTCTGCACGGTGCCGACATCGTGGTTCCGGACCTCCGTGGTGGGTACAGCCACGTGCTCGCGGCGCTCACGGCTGAGGGCGAATCGGTGGTACGCAACATTGGCATCATTCGCCGCGGCTACGAGAAGTTCCTCGACAAGCTGACCGCGCTTGGCGCTGACTTCGACGTCGTCGGTTAATCTGACCTGATGTCCGTTTCACCGGAGAAGAGCAAGCTCAGCTGGTTCTGGCCGCTTTCCGCTATCGCCGTCCCGCTCGTCTCGCTGATCACGAAGACGAAGCGTCTCGGCGAGTTGCCGAAACACGGCGCATACGTTCTCGCGCCCAACCACATGTCGGAGTTCGATCCGCTCATTGTGGCGGTTTCGGTCTGGCGCATGGGGCGTGCCCCGCGCTTCATGGCAAAGGCCAGCCTGTTTAAGGTTCCCGTGGTCGGGTGGATTCTGCGCGTCACGCAGATGATCCCGGTGCAGCGCGAGTCGAGCAGCGTTGGTGCGCGGCAGACGCTTGACGCCGCGGAGAACCTGGCCGCAACCGGTCGAGGCGTCATTGTGTATCCCGAAGGCACCCTCACGCGCGACCCTGATCTCTGGCCTATGCGTGGCAAGACCGGCGCCGTGCGTCTCGCTCTCGAAGCCGGTGTGCCGTTGATTCCCGCCGCGCACTGGGGTAGCGAAAAGATCATGCCGCGCTACGGCAAGTTCTCGCTGTGGCCGCTACGCAAGAAGTCTGTCTTCCTGGTGGGTGAAGCTATCGACCTGTCGGCATACGAGGGGCGCGAACGAGACCCCCGTGCGCTCGCTGAAGCGACTACTCTGCTGATGAACGAGATCACTGCTCTCGTGGAGAAATTGCGAAACGAGAAGGCCCCCGCCGAGCGCTGGAATCCGAGCAAGCACAACCAGAAAGAAACTGGCAATTATGAGTCGTAAGCCTATGACAGCGCCGAAGGTCGCAGTCATCGGCGCCGGTAGCTGGGGAACCACGTTCGGCAAGATCCTTGCTGATGGCGGCAGCAACGTCACGATGTGGGCGCGTCGCCCTGAGCAGGCGCTCGAAATTCGTGAGAGCAAGCGCAACAGCCAGTACCTGCCCGGCATTAACCTGCCCCGTTCGATGACGGCAACGCCGCATCTGTCGGAGGCCCTGGATGGCGCCGAACAGATCTTTCTGTCGATTCCGAGCCAAACCGCCCGAGAGAATCTGAAGGCGATTCGCCCGCTCATTGCTGGTTCCGATGCTCCCATCATCAGCCTGATGAAGGGTGTCGAGAAGTCGTCCGGCCTGCGCATGAGCCAGGTCATCGAGCAAGAGCTACATATTGATCCGGCGCGTATCGCCGTGGCATCCGGCCCGAACTTGGCGCTGGAGATTGCACGCGAGCAGCCCACCGCTGCCGTTATCTCTTCGACCAGCCGGGAGACGGCCGAAGCGGTCGCCCGCCTTGCGAGCAACAGATACTTCCGCACGTTCGTGAACACCGACGTGACCGGCACCGAGTTCGGTGGCGTGCTGAAAAACCTGATTGCGGTTGCCATTGGCATCGTCGACGGCGTTGGCTACGGCGAAAACACCAAAGCGTCGATCATCACGCGCGGCCTCGTTGAGATGACCGATTTCGCGGTGGCGTACGGTGCTGAGCCGGAGACTCTGCAGGGCCTCGCGGGTCTCGGCGACCTGATCGCGACGTGCCAGTCGCCGCTCAGCCGCAACAACACCGCGGGCCGCCTCTTGGGCCAGGGCTTCAGCATGAGAGACGTTGTTAAGCAGATGAACCAGACGGCGGAGGGTCTCGCATCCGTCGCTCCGGTGCTGCAGCTGGCGAAAGAGGTGGGCGTTGATATGCCCATCGTGCGCCAGGTAAAGATGGTTTTGGACGGGCAGATGAACCCGCGCGATATCGCGCCGCATCTGACCACCGATGATGACACCCCGAAGGGGGAGAGGACGCAGTATGGCCAAGCAGGTGGTGGCGGTGCTCTTCGGCGGGCGCTCCAGCGAGCATTCAATCAGTTCCGCAACAGCGGGCGGAGTGCTTCGGGCCATTGATCGCGACCGCTTCGCGGTAATTCCGATCGGCATCACCCGCAACGGCACGTTCGTGCTCGAAGAAGACAACCCCGGGAAGTTTCAGCTTGACGCTGCAAACCTCCCGGAAATCGTCGACAACGGCACCCGCATCATTTGGCCAGAAGGCGCCGATGACCGCACGCTGAGCGTGCGTGAAGCCGACGGAACGGTGCGCGCACTTGGTGAGGTCGACGTCGTGCTGCCGATTCTTCACGGCGTCCACGGCGAAGACGGAACCATGCAGGGCTTCCTTGACATCCTGGGGCTCCCGTACGCGGGGGGTGGGGTGCTCGGGTCGGCGATCAGCATGGACAAGCACTTCATGAAGATCGCCCTCGAGGCGGCTGGAATCGCCGTGTCGCCGGGTTTCACGACTACGGCACGCGAGTGGGCACAGAACGCCGAGGGCGTTCGCGCCCGGGCAAGCGAATACGCGTTGCCTGTCTTTGTGAAGCCGGCGCGCGCAGGCTCGAGCGTTGGCGTTTCGCGCGTCAGCGACATGAGCGAGTTCGACGAAGCCATGCGCATCGCGCTGGCTGAAGACTCCAAGGTGCTCGTCGAGCAGGGCATCAGCGGCCGTGAGGTCGAGGTTGGCGTGCTCGAGGGGCGCGGCGGTGCGCCCGCACGTGCTTCGCTTGCCGGTGAAATCGTATTGACGACCCGCTCGTTCTATGACTTTGAGGGCAAGTACCTCGGCGGCGACGGTGTTGACATTGTGTGCCCGGCAGCGATGACGGATGACGAAATGCGTGCGTTGCAGGAGACTGCGGTGGCGGCATTCGAAGCTGTTGATGGCTTGGGGCTCGCGCGCGTGGACTTCTTCCTCACCGCCGACGGACCGGTGGTCAACGAGCTCAACACGATGCCCGGATTCACACCGATCTCCATGTTCCCGAAGTGCTGGATCGCCTCAGGAATGACGTACGCTGAGCTTATTACCGAGCTGATTGACACGGCTTTGGAGCGTACTGAGGGGTAACGCTATGGCAAGCGATTTTGAGACACCGCTGACACCGCCCGCGGCTGTTCCGGTACAACCAATTTCGTCGACAAGCGAGCCACAGGTTCCGCTTGCCCCGCAGTTCGCACAGCAATACGCTCCGCAAGCCGCTCCGCAGTACCCGGGTTCGCCCGCGGGCACGTATTTCGGCAACTCGGGTTACCCCGGCCCACAGCAGAACATCATCAACGCGTACCCGCAGGGGGCGAACGTCCAAGCCGCGAACGGCATGGCCATCGGATCCTTCATCACGGGTCTTCTGGGCATGTTTCCGGTCGCGATTCCCCTCGGCATCGTTGCGCTCAATCGCATGAACAAAACCGGGGAGTCGAATCGATGGATGGCCATCACCGGTATCGCACTGGGCGCCGCACACGCAATCGGGTGGGGCTTACTCGTCGCGATCCCGCTGCTGTTTATCGGGTTCTAGAGCCGTTCTAGCGCGGTGAGCACTGCCCCGTGAGCGGGAGGTCTTGCGCGGCCTTGCCGATGCGCGAAAGCACCTCGACGGAGCTCACAACCTCACTGTTGAAGTACACCTGAATGGCCGGTTCTCGACCGAACACGGTCATGCGATAGAACGGCGCATCGGTGTCGTCGATGAGCCAGTCAAAGCCCTGGTGGGTCTGGCACGGCAGCTCGCTGGCTGCCGGAACATCGACTCCGCAGGAGAAGTAGATCGACACGGGGTTGCCCCACGCGGCGGTTGATTGTGCGTCGGTCCACACGCGCTCGAGCTTCGTCGCGGGGTCGTTCGCGGCGATCGAATCCGGCAGGTTCACCATGACGTTGGCGCACAGCGGGTTGTTTGCATCCGGAGCTGGCTCCAACGCGACCGTGGGTGAGCAACCGACGAGCAGGGTGGCGGAAAGACCGAGAACTGCAAGAGCCGCTGAGCGGCGGCGGGAAAAACTCACCCCTCCAGCCTAAGCCCGATACCGTGGAGGGGTGACCGAACTCATTGGCGACCTCACCGAGTCCGACCTCCTGCGGCGGATTCTGGCGCGCACGCCCAGTGCCGACACAGCCACTGTGGGCCCCGGAGACGACGCGGCTGTGCTCGCCCTTCGCGGAGACCTCGTCGCGACGACCGACACTCTCGTGCACGGCCCCGACTTCCGTCTCGCGTGGTCGAGTGGCTTTGACCTTGGCTATAAAGCCGCGGCGGTTAACCTTGCCGATGTTGCGGCCATGGGCGCGCGTCCGACTGCGCTTCTCGTGGCGTTGGCGATTCCGGCCTCGCTACCCGTTTCACTCGTCGAAGAGATGGCGGAGGGTCTCGCTTCCGCGTGTGCTGCGCTCGCTCCGGGCTGTGCGGTGGTCGGTGGTGACCTGACTGTGTCGGCGACCCTGACGATCGCGGTGACGGCGCTGGGTGACCTGGAAGGGCGCGCCGCCGTGCTGCGCTCAGGCGCGCGACCGGGCGACACGCTGGCGCTCGCTGGCACGCAGGGCAATGCGGCGCGCGGACTCTCCACGCTGTTCCGCCGCTTTACAGATACTCAGGGCGCGCCAACGCCTCTCGACCTGACCGCGTTGACCGCTGTCGAGCAGCTAGAGGTGATGGCGCAGTTGCGCCCGGAACCACCGATTGCGTTGGGAATTGTGGCCGCCGTTGCAGGGGCGACCGCCATGATGGATGTCTCGGACGGTCTCGTTTTGGACGCGCGTCGTATGGCACGGGCTTCTGGTGTCACGCTCGAGATCGACTCGAGCGCTTTTGAGAATGCGGCATCAGCCCTCGAGGGTGGCGAAGACCACCCGCTACTCGCAACGTTCACCGGTGCGCTGCCTGATGGGTTCCGTGCGATCGGTCGCGTCGTGGCGGCCGGTGACGAAGCGGTGCTCGTCGACGGCGCGCGTCATGACTTGCCGGGCGGTTGGGATCCGTACCGCGACTGGGACGCTCAGGCCGGCTGACCCCACCACAACGTGGTGTCACCGTAGGTTTTGTCGCGCAGCGCCTCGAGGCCAGCCGCTGCCCAGTCGGGCCCGGGGGAGCGCTTCGCGCGTTCCACGATCACGATCGCGTCTTCGCTGAGACGTTCGGCGAGCAAGACGAGAACGGCGTTGAGGTCGGCATCATTGATGTCGTACGGCGGGTCGAGAAAGACCAAGTCCCATGGCGTGTGTGCGGTCTTCAAGAATGTCGCCGCTGCTACGGCGTGCACGCGAGCGAGCGCGGCACCCGACTGCGCAACCTTTGCAGCGTTGTGCGAGGCAACCTTGGCCGCCTGGCCAGCCTTCTCAACGAGGTCGACGCTGGCGGCGCCGCGGCTCGCGCATTCCAGCCCGAGGGCACCAGAACCGGCAAACAGGTCGAGGACGCGGGCGCCGTCGATGGCATCGGCAGAGTCCAGCGCACCCAGGAGCGATTCGCGAACGCGGTCTGACGTGGGCCGCGTGCCAGAACCCGGGACGTCGAGGGGGAGTCCGCGGGCAGAGCCGGCAATGATCCTGGTCATTCCTCCAGCCTATCGGCGTCTCACCCCCGCGTTCCCGTTGTTCCGCCTGCGCAACCTGCCCACAGGTTCCGCTCGTTCTCGGGCAATGGGGGAGGTAGTCAGTAGGCTGAACGCGTGCGCTTCGTGATGGATTCTCGACTGGATGGCGCCGTCGGCGGTAAAACCGCGACCGTGCTGCAGCGTGCTTTTGGCATGCGCACGGTCGGCGACCTCCTCGCACACTACCCGCGCCGCTACGCCCGTCACGGTGAGCTCACGCCGATTCGGTCGTTGCCTGTCGGCGAGCAGGTCACGATCATCGCCGAGGTGAAGCGCGTTACCGAGCGCCGCATGCAGGCGCGCAAGGGCATGATTCTCGAGGTCATCATTGGTGACGGCAACGGCGAGATGAGCCTCACATTTTTCAACCAGCAGTGGCGCGCAAAAGACCTGACGGTCGGTCGCCGCGGCATCTTCGCCGGCAAGGTCGGCATGTACAAGGGTGGGCTGCAGTTCTCGCACCCCGACTACGAGCTGTTTGACTCGGCCGTTGAGATCGAGCCGGAGCGGTGGGCGAATACGCCGATTCCGATCTACCCGGCTACGTCGGCGATGGCGAGCTGGCAGATTCGGCGCTCCATCGAGCTCGTGCTCGATGGCATTGACGAGAACATTGCCGATCCGATTCCGGAACCACTGCGCACGTCGCGAGGGTTGTTGCCTGCGTACCAAGCGCTGGTTGGCATTCACCGCCCCGAGTCGTTGGAACAAGCGGAGCGGGCGCGAGACACGCTGCGCTTGCAAGAGGCGCTCGTGTTGCAGACCGCTCTCGCACAGCAGCGGGTGGCGGTGCGAGCACTGGAAGCTACGCCGCGGCCCGAGGGTGACCTACTGCAGCGCTTTGACGCGGCACTGCCGTTTGAACTGACCCACGACCAGGAGGCCGTTGGCGAGCAGATCGGCCACAGCCTCGTTGCGCCGTGGCCGATGAACCTGTTGGTACAGGGTGAAGTGGGTTCGGGTAAGACCCTCGTGGCATTGCGTGCGATGCTGCAGGTCGCACAATCGGGCGGGCAATCCGCGCTGATTGCGCCGACCGAGGTTCTTGCCGCGCAACATCTACGCTCGATTGCGAAGTCACTCGGGCCCGAGCTCGCGCCGCTGCTCATGCCGACGCTTCTCACCGGGCAAATGACGGCAGCGGAGCGCCGCAAGGCGGCACTGCGGGTGGCTTCGGGGCAAGCACTGATCGTGGTCGGTACCCACGCTCTGCTGAGCGACAAGACCACATTCGCTGATCTGGGCCTCGTCGTGGTGGACGAACAGCACCGCTTTGGCGTTGAGCAGCGCGAGACGCTGCGGGCAAAGGGCACGGCGCCGCACGCGCTGGTGCTCACGGCAACGCCGATTCCGCGCACCGTTGCGATCACGGTCTTCGGTGACCTGGAAGTTGCCACCCTGCGCACGATGCCTGCCGGGCGGGCCGGCATTTCGACGTTTGTCGCACCCGTCGCTGAGAAGCCCGGCTGGTTTGCCCGGGTCTGGGAGCGGGCAACCGAAGAGGTTGCGAAGGGGCACCAGGTTTTCGTCGTGTGCTCGGCAATTGATACCGATCAAGCCACCGCCGAGACCGAAGAAGAAGCGCCACCCGTCGAGGGCGAAGCGCAGCGGCCACGTTGGGGCGTCGTACAGGTTGCGGAGACTCTCGCAACACTGCCGATGTTTGCCGGCATTCGCGTTGAAATTCTGCACGGCAAGATGCCGTCAGAAGAAAAAGACGCGATCATGCGGTCGTTTGCCGCCGGTGAGATTGATGTGCTGGTCGCCACGACGGTTATTGAGGTCGGTGTTGACGTGCCAAACGCGTCGACGATGATCATTCTCGACGCTGACCGATTTGGTGTTTCGCAACTGCACCAGCTTCGTGGTCGTGTGGGTCGTGGCAGCGTGCCGGGGCTTTGTCTTCTTGTCACTGAAGCCAATGTGGGCACGCCGGCTCGTGCTCGCGTCGAAGCGGTGGCGGCAACGCTCGATGGCTTTGAGCTCGCTGAGGTCGACCTGGAGCTTCGTGGCGAGGGCGATGTGCTCGGTGATGCGCAATCGGGTGTGCGGTCGTCGCTGCGACTGTTGCGCGTCATGAAAGACCAAGACGTGATCGAGCTTGCCCGCGACGTTGCCGAGAAGATTCTTGCCGAAGACCCGATGCTCACGAAGCACCCCGGGCTCGCTGAAGCGCTCTCACGGCATATGACTCAGACGGAACGCGCGGCGCTCGCTAAGACGTAGTGTCGCTAGGCTAAGGGCATGAGCTCACGTATCGCCGTCGTTCCGGGGTCGTTTGACCCGCCGACGCTCGGTCACCTAGACGTTATCCGCCGCGCAGCAGCCCTGTACGACGAATTGCACGTGCTCGTGGTGCACAACCCTGACAAAGAAGCGATGTTGCCTATTGCACAGCGCCTCAGCCTGCTCGAACAGTCGATCAAAGAAGACGGCATGGGCGGCAATGTCATTGTTGGTTCCTGGAGCATGGGTCTTCTCGTTGACTACGCCACCGATGTGGGGGCGGGTGTGCTGATCAAGGGCATTCGCTCGCAGCTCGATGTTGCCTACGAAACCCCGATGGCCATTGTCAACCGTCACCTGGCGCAGATCGAGACTGTCTTCCTGCTGCCCGACCCGTCACACGCCCTGGTGTCCAGCTCGCTGGTGCGCCAGGTTGCCGGCCTTGGCGGCGACGTTTCGCCGTTCGTGCCGCCGGCCGTGGCGCGTTTCTTGGACACCGGCGCACGCGACATCTGAGTCACGGCCGCAAAGCCACCACACACAGCCTCACCACAGTGCGGCGCGATACGATTGACGATTGTGAAGACCAAGAAGCAAGGCCCGTTCTCGATCAATGTTCGAGACATCATTCACCACCCCGGTGAGATGCGCGAACACGAGTTGACCATCCCTCTCACCGAGAAGTGGGGCGAGGGTATCGTCGCCGTTGAAGCGGGCACTGACGTCGAAATTGACGTGCGTCTCGAGTCGGTTCACGAGGGTATTTTGGCGACGGCTGAGATCCACACGATCTTCGATGGCGTGTGTGGTCGATGCCTCACGGAGCTCTCCGAGAGTGTCGAAGTCGAGATCCAGGAACTTTTCGCGTATTCTGGTGACGAAGCAACTGACTTTGAGGTTCAAGACGACCACGTGGATCTTGAAATTCCGGTCAGGGATGCGATTGTCCTATCGCTTCCGTTTCAGCCGGTGTGTCAGCCGGATTGCCCCGGCCTTGATCCGGCCACGGGTGAGCGACTGACAGAAGCGCCGATTGAGCGTGCCGATGCGCCTACCGATCCCCGGTGGGCCGCACTTCAAGGATTCACAGATCAGGCCAGCGGAGCACACTCTGCTGAGCAAAACACGGAAGAGAGCTAGTCATGGCAGGTAACCCCCCAAAGCGGAAGGTCTCCCGCTCCAATACTCGTTCACGTCGTGCGCAGTGGAAGGCAGCTCCCGTTGCGCTCGTGAAGACGATTGAGAACGGCAAGGTTGTTTACAGCCGTCCGCACCAGGCCAAGGTTGTTACCGACTCGCAGGGCACTGAGCTGTTC
>CANNEP010000026.1 GCA_947503655.1 uncultured Microbacterium sp. | reverse complement strand
CTGCTCGTAAAGTTCATCAGTATCGACCTGCTCGTATCGATTGCAGCGATCGGCGCGACACTCATCGGCAACTTCTGGGAAGCTGCCGCCGTGACGTTCCTCTTCGCGATCGGTCACGCACTCGAAGCCGGCACGATGAACAAGACCCGTGCAGCGCTCGCTGAGTTGGTCGCGGTGGCCCCCGACGTTGCAGTCGTGATGCGCGACGGTGAGCAGGTCGAGATCGCCGCACATCGGGTGCGCATGGGCGAGATCGTGCTCGTAAAGAACGGAGCGAAAGTTCCCGTCGACGGGCAGGTCGTGTCAGGCACCGGAGCGATCGACGAGGCATCGATCACGGGTGAGTCGATCCCGGTCGAAAAGACGAAGTCAGATCACGTGTTTGCGGGCACGATCTCGCGGGGCGGATTCCTACAGGTCATGGCGACCGGCATCGGAGCCGACACTACGCTCGCGCGCATCATTCACCGTGTCGAAGAAGCGCAGGATGCGAAAGCGAAAACGCAGGCATTCATCGACCGATTCTCGAAGTGGTACACGCCCGCGGTGATGGTACTCGCGCTTGCGGCGGGCCTCATCTCTGGTGACGTAGTGCTCGGCCTCACGTTGCTCGTGATCGGTTGCCCGGGCGCGCTCGTCATCTCGATTCCCGTGGCGATCGTAGCGGGAATCGGCCGCTCGGCCCGCAACGGGATTCTCATCAAGGGCGGCGAGTACCTCGAAACCTCGGCCAAGATCTCGGCCGTCGCAGTCGATAAGACGGGGACTCTCACCGAGGGCCGCCCCGTACTCACCGACATCGTTGTACTCAATCCTGAAGCGGATCGGCGCGAGGTGCTTCGCTGGGCAGCCGCCGCAGAAGCAGGGTCTGAGCACCCACTTGCCCGCCCGATCCTCGACACCGCACGAGAAGAAGGAGTGGCCCCCGAGGGCCTTCCGGGATCGGTCACACCGGTCGTGGGCAAGGGGATCGTGGCCGACGCTCACGGCAAGCAGGTACTCATCGGTAACGTGCCGCTGCTCGAACAGTACGGGATCGTGAACGACGCGGGGGCGGCTGTGGCTGCGAAGAAACTGGCGGCGGCAGGCAAGACCCCGATGATTGTCGCGGTCGATGAGAGCGTGCTTGGCGTAATCGGTGTCGCAGATACGATCCGCGAGGATGCCCCCGAGATGATCAGGCGCTTGCACGCTGGCGGGGTGCGGAAGGTGGTGATGCTCACCGGAGATACGCGCCTTGTCGCCGAAGCCATCGGTGAGGCGGTCGGCATCGATGAGATCCATGCTTCGTTGCTACCCGAGGACAAGCTCGACGCTGTCGCGCGGTTGCAGCGCGAGGGGCACACGGTCGCGATGGTGGGCGACGGCGTGAACGACGCCCCGGCCCTCGCGACCGCCGACATTGGTGTTGCCATGGGTGCAGCGGGCTCAGCGGTGGCCGTGGAGACGGCAGACATTGCCTTGATGGGCGACAACCTCTTGAAACTGCCCGAAGCAATCAGCCTCGCCAAACGCACCGTGAACGTCATGCGCCAGAACATCTGGATCGCGCTCATCACCGTTGTCGTGCTGGTCGTCGGGGTCTTCGCAGGGGGTGTCACGATGGCTATCGGCATGCTCGTGCACGAGGGATCGGTGCTCCTCGTAATCCTCAACGCGATGCGCCTACTGCGCAACACCCAAGGAGCCACTGCGTTGTCGAGGAGTGAACGCGCCGGAGCCGCACATGAAACAGGCCGCCCGGTCGAACCAGCCACGGCCCAGAGTTCATCCGAACATCCATCTTAAGAAAGGACCACACACATGAGTGAGAACCAGTTCAGCGTCGGCGAGAAAGCGAAGCACTTCGTCATCGACGAGGTCGCGAAAGCAAACACGAATTTTCGTCAGGTGCTCTGGACGGGAAAGCATTCCCAACTCGTTGCGATGACGATTCCGGTGGGCGGGGAGGTCGGCGACGAGGTGCATGACAGCACCGACCAGTTGCTGAGTTTTGTGTCGGGCAGCGGAGAGGCCGACCTTGACGGCGAGACGCACACCGTTGATGCTGGCGACCTGTGCGCTGTCCCGGCCGGTACTCGCCACAACTTCCGCAACACTGGCGATGAGCCTTTGGTGCTCTACACCGTCTATTCACCTCCGGAGCACGCAATTGACGCGGAGTATGCCACGAAGGAACTCGCTGATGCGGCAGAGGCTTCGGGTGAAGACGCTCCACCACAGGCAACCACGTAAGTGTCACTCACCTGGAGAACGAGGAGAAGTCAATAATGTCGAAAGCGCTGGTCTTCGCCGCCTATGGCGGCCCCGAGACGCAGGAACTCGTTGAACGCCCCGCTCCGGTGCCTGGGCCTGGAGAGCTCGCGATCGAAGTGAAAGCGGCCGGGGTGAACCCTGCTGACTGGAAGATCCGTGCGGGGCAGATGGGCTCCCACTGGCCGCTTCCCGCACCGATGGGCCGAGAGGCCTCCGGTGTCGTCACCGCCGTAGGCGCCGAGGTCGAGAACTTCGCTGTCGGTGACATGGTGCTCGGCCTCGCGGCCAAAGGACAGGGAACGTTCGCGAAGCACACGGTGTTGGATGCGGCACAAACCGTCCAGAAGCCCGAAGAGCTTTCCTTTGCTGACGCTGCAGCACTGCCTGTCGCAGGGGCGACTGCGTATGACGTGACGCATCAGATCGAGCTGGAACCTGGTCAGACAATGCTGATTCTTGGCGCCGGAGGTGGGGTCGGGCTGATGGCGGCGCAGATCGGCAATGTGCACAAGTTCACGGTCATCGGTGTGGCCAGTGCAGCGAAGCAGGAACTGGTGGAGTCGACCGGTGCGACGTTCGTTGCCTCCGGGGAGGGTGCGGCTGACCGGGTGCGTGCCATCGCGCCGGAGGGCGTTGATGTGCTCATCGACCTGGTCGGTGGGCAGGCGCTTCGTGATCTCGCGGTCGTCGCCAAAAACCCGAGCGTCATCATCAGTACCGCAGACCCGACCACCGTGCAGCAACTCGGTGGCGTAGCGGTGGTGCGCACGCGTGAAGGGCTCGAGAAGGTCACCGGCGTCGCCCAGTACGGTCTCGTCGACCCGCAGGTGACGGACCGGTACAGTCTCGATCGGGCTGCGGAGGCCGTCGCCATGGTGGAGGCTGGGCACACTGCCGGCAAAGTGATCATCGAACCATGACCCAGCGGCCTGAGGCACCGACGGACGCCGTATTCACAGCAGCACGGACGTCTGATCCTGTGGCCTCAACAAACCGGGTGGCCGATGCATACGGGTCGCCTGAGGTTGATATCGAGGGCATTCTCGGCGCCGAGATCTCACCGGATGACCCTGACCGTGCGGTCATCGAGCCGTGGGCCGCGGCAGTCGATGGCCCCATTCTCGATGTCGGCGCGGGTACCGGGCGTTGGACCGGTCACCTCGCACGCCTCGGACACACGGTGGAAGGGCTCGAACCATCGGATCGCCTCATCACAATAGCCCGTACCAGACATCCCGCGGTCGTGTTCCATCACGATTCCATCGAAGATCTCGCCCGTTGCGAGACCCGCTGGGGCGGAATCCTCGACTGGTATTCGACCATTCACATGAGCTCAGAAGAGCTCCTACACGCGCTCGCAATACTGCGCACTCGGCTGGGTGACGGCGGATCGCTGCTGATGTCCTTTTTCGCGGGGCCGCGGCGGGAGGCATTCGACCATCCGATCGCCGCCGCATACCGGTGGCCGATGAACAAAATGGTCGAAGCCCTCACCCACGCCGGGTTCGAGGTGATCGGGCAGCGCTCGAACCCGCGGACGCCACACGCGTACATCACTGCACGCGCCACCCCTGGCTTCAGCTGAAGCGCGTGTGTTGTGCCACGAGTCGCCATACTAGAAGGGAAGGGAACGGAAGGGAAGGATGCCGTTGGCTGTTTCAACCGATGTGGATGCTGATCCAGCAAATGATCTCTGCGTGGCGCGTGTACCACTGTTTCAAGGGCTCACATATGCGCAGCAAGTGGAAGTTGCGGGATTTGCACGTACCGTCCGATTAGACGCTGTCGAGCGGGCGTATACAGCAGGCTCGGATTTGTCGCAGTTGATGGTGGTGCACACCGGTCAGGTGAAGATCGCTCGTACAAGTGCGGCTGGGCACGAGCAGGTGATCCGGGTCCTCGGTCCGGGCGACTTCATCGGAGAATCCGCGTTTCTCACCGGCACGAGACCCGATCACGCAGCAGAAGCGCTCGTGCATACCGAACTGTGCGTGTTCCGTCATGCCGATCTCGGGCGTCTCGTCGAGAAGCATCCGAGCATCGGGCTGCGCATGCTGCAAGGAGTGAGTCAACGCTTGGATGATACTGAGGCGCGGCTGACTTCTGTCATCTTGGGAAACGTGAGCTCTCGTCTCGCCGATTACCTGCTCTCGCTCCCTGCGACGCCAGGGCCGCGAGGAGCTATCTACGTGACGCTGCCGCTCGCAAAGAAGGACACCGCTTCGCTCCTGTCCACGACACCAGAGTCCCTCAGTCGGCAACTTCGCAAACTCACCGACACCGGGGTGATCTCACAACAGGAACAGGGGCGGATCACGATCACTGATGTGACCGCGCTCACCGCGCTCTCAACCCTCTCGAAGAGAGACTGAGAACCGTGCCAGCCCAGACCATCGCCCCACGTACCTCGGAAGCGTCACACGCAATGTCATCAACGGGGGAATTTCTTCGCACCCGCAAGCTCATGATGTTCGTGCTCGTCGGTTTGGCGACCGGGGTTATGCTCTGGTTGACCAGCGCAGAGATGGCTCTCGGGGTCACCGCATACTTGGTGCTCGGTATCGTGATCGTGATCACCGCGATCGACATGTTCAAAGATCTGATGCGCGGGCATTGGGGGCTCGACATTCTTGCGGTCATCGCCATGATCGCGACACTCGCCGTACAGGAATATGTCGCGGGGCTCATCATCGCGTTGATGCTCACCGGAGGGGAAGCACTCGAAGACCTCGCCGCTCGCCGCGCGAGCCGAGAACTCGACCAACTGTTGAACCGAGCCCCAGCATTCGCGGGTCGAGTACCAGGCGCTACTTTGCCGTGCGCCGGTCGAAAAGGTTCGGTCAAAGTCTGACGGGTTGCAGAGGAGGTCGAGTGCCGTCGCACTGGCGGCGTGACTAGAACTGTCACCTATCCGTGCAGCACTCCCCAAAGCACCGGTCTTTGGTCGGTGTGTTCGGAAGCGAGGCCGACGTTCTGCGCATCGTGAAGCGATTTCCCGGACTCCACGAGGATGACGGAGCGTATTGGCTGGAGCCTGCGGAGGTTCCGGAACTCACCGAAATCGAACACAATGACTGGGTTTTCCCCCTCGCGCGCGCATCGTTCTCGACGTATCAGTCCGACGGCGTCATCGATGTTGTCTGGAATGAAGTTCAACTCTTCGACGAGCCTGCACCTGCCTCGGGTGCGTATGCCGCGGTGAGCATGTCGGTTAACGGCTATACCTTCGACGCGGCGAGCGGCGTCGAGCACGTTCATGCCAGGGAACGGTTATTCGCAGAAGCCCAGGATTACTTCGTTGCCCGCGGCAAAGTCGTGGGGCGCGAAGCGCTCGGCTCTCAAGATGATAGTACGTCATGGTTTCCGCGGCAGACAACGGTGAACCCGGCAATCTGGCCTACCTGATCGACCTGGCGGCGGTGCACTTGCGCGCACAGTGTGACACGTTCGAAGAGTTCCTGCGCCGGTATCCCGGCGATCTGGCGTAGCCAGCTCCCGACATTTGGGCGGTTCCGCTCTGCGATATATTTGAGCAGTCTCATAACGGCCGATCGACGGCGATGAGCACCTCCGAATCAGGCCCCGCAATGCACGGCTGGCCCGGATGATTACCCGCTCAAGAGATTGCAAGGCCGCCAATGACGTGGACGCTGTGGGTCACGCTCCTTTTCGCCACTGTCGTCATTAGTCTGACGCCTGGTGCGGGTGCCGTGAACACGATGACGAATGCCATCAACGAAGGCTGGCGCCGCTCGTTCTGGGGCATCGTTGGCCAGCAGCTCGCCCTCGTGGTGCATGTCATCATCGTGGCGGCTGGCGTCGGCGTCTTCATCGCGGGCAACCCCGTGCTCTTCGAAATTGTCCGCTACGCGGGTGCCGCATATCTGGTCTATCTCGGTTTGCGACTCATCTTCGCCCGCGTTCAAGACACAGAAGAGGGTGCGGAAACAGCGCGCAGCCGCGAAAGCGGCTGGTCAATGCTGCGACGCGGCTTCTGGGTCAATATCCTCAACCCTAAAGCGATCGTTTTCTTCCTGGCGTTTGTGCCGCAGTTCATTCGTCTCGATCAAGATCCGCTCCCCCAGTACCTCATCCTCATCGCGACCGTCATCGTCGTCGACATCCTCGTGATGTGGTTCTTCTTCGCGGTCGCAGCCCGCCCGTTCCGACGCCTCACCGCCACGGCTAGGGGTCAGCGCCTCCTCAACCGCATTTTTGGTTCCCTTTTCATCGCCGTCGCTGCCCTCCTCGCGATCGCTCACTGACCGACGACACCGGGGCCGCTGACATACTGGCTAGCGAGCGGAAGAACGGAAACGATATGGAGATGAGCGCAGAAGCGTTCGACGAACTCGTCTCGGATGAGCTCGACCTACTCCCCGAAGAGATGATCGCGGGCCTCGACAACGTCATCTTCGTCGTGGAGGACTACAGCGAAGACGGCTCCACCGACCTGCTCGGCCTCTACGACGGCCTCGCCCTCACCGAACGCGATCGCTACGGTATGGGCGATCTCCCCGACCGCATCATCGTGTACCGCATGGCGCACCTGCTCGCGTGCGAGACCGAAGACGAACTGCGCGACGAGGTGCACACCACGCTCGTTCACGAGATTGCCCACTTCTACGGCATCGATGACGCGCGCCTGCACGAACTAGGCTGGGCTTAATGACTACCCTCGCAATGCCCGACATCGACCTCGACCACGAGGTCACCGTCGACCCCGCAAAGTCGTGGCAAACCATCGTGTGGGACGACCCGGTCAACCTCATGTCGTACGTTTCGCGCGTCTTCCGCGACTACTTCGGCTTCACTCACGAGAAGGCCGAAGAACTCATGCTCGCCGTTCACAACGAGGGTCGCGCGATCGTCGCGACCGGTGCCCGCGAGCAAATGGAACTGCACGTGCAGGCCATGCACGGTTACGGGCTCTGGGCCACCGTCGATCAGGCTGCCACGTGACGACGACGCTCACTCTCGTCGACGGCGAAGTTCACGTACTCACCGAACTCGTCGCTCAGCTTCTCGATCTCTATGAAGACGCCGACGATCACGACCCCGCGATCGACCGGCTCTCCCCCGCCGCGTACCGCGACAATGACGAAGCCTCGGCTGAGTTTCGACGACTGACGCGAACCGATCTGCTGACGCAGCGAAGCGAAGACGCCTCCACGATGCTGGGCGCTCTCAACGCAGCCGCTGGTTCCGCTCACGACGAGACGGACGGAACCATCACTGTCGTGCTCGACGATGCGAGCGTCCTCGCGTGGATGCGCACGCTCGCGTCGCTACGCCTCGTGATGGCAACGCGTCTCGGCATCGGGCAGAACGACCATCACGACCACGATCATCCGCACTACGCGCTCTACGATTGGCTGGCGTACCGCCTCGAAACGCTCGTTGAGGCGACCGAGGCTTAGTCGGTTGGCACGACTACGACGATATCCGCGAGACTGCGCGGATCGTTCGCGGCGATGTGTTGGTCTTCTTGGCGCGCCCAGCGTTCCCAGTGCGGCGCGTAGGTGTCGCCGTCGCGCGTGAGCGCCCGGCGTTTGCGATCGGCATCGGCAGCCTCCACCCACACGCGCACGTCAGCCAACACGGCTGACGCGGCCGTGACAATGCCGGCGCCCTCAACAATGAGCGTGCCGTGAAGCGGAACCACGTGGCTGGCGGTTTCTGGAACGTCCAATTGCCAGTTCCACCCGTTCCAGGAGCCCTCGGCACCACGTACGCGCGGTGTCAGCACGTTGTCGATCACCTGGTCGGCGCCAGCGCGGAGTCCGTCCCACCCGGGATACACGCTGTCGAGGGCAAGCACGTACGCGTCACCCTCATCGGCCGCAAGGCGTCTACTGAGCGACGTCTTGCCGGCACCGGAGCGACCGTCGATGAGCACGACCGGTGCAAACGCACCCGATGCGTGCACGAGCGCCTGAATATCGTCGACGGCGCGGCTCAGCGCGGCTTCGACGGCGTCGTTACTTTTTGAGGGCACGAATGATGCGCGCAAGTGCGCGACCAGCTACGCATACGAACGGGACCGCGACGGCCAGCAGCGAAATGATGTTGGGCTCAAAGCGAATCGAGTCACCGGTGCGAACATATGCGCCAACCGGAATGGCCGCGCCACCGCCGCCGCCACCCGCCGCGCCTTCTTCGTCTGATCCGCCGCCGAAGCCGTGCCAGGTCAGCGCGACCGGAATGATCTTCACGCCGTCGAGGTCTTGTTGCTCGCCATAGACGCTCTTCGCGCCGATGGAGGAGGACAGCTTGCCGAGTTCGAGTGCGATGTTAGGCATACCCTAACCGTAGCGCGCTCGGGCACGATAGAACAGGCTCGATACGGCGGACTACCCGTGGTCGTCCAGCTTGGGAGCGCGCGGAGCCGCATAGCGATCGGTGCGGCCGATAAACGCGGCACGCGTGACGGCACCAGAACCAAACCGTTCGGCAGCGTCGTCGAGCGCATCGTCGACGCGGCGCCAGTCTTCATCGTCGTCCCAGAGCGCGAGTGCTGAGCCACCCTTGGGTTGCAGCTTCTCAGCGCGTACACCGATGAGTCGTACCGGGGCGATGAGATCAAGTGTCGCGAATAGGTCGCGCGCAGCGTCGGCAATGCGCATGCCGACATCGGTGGGTTCGGGCAGCGTCTGCGAACGGCTCAGCGTCGTGAAGTCGTTGAAGCGCACCTTGATCGCAATAGTGCGTGACTCAACGCCCGCTTTGCGCAGCCGAATGCCGACGCGGTCAGCAAGGCGCAACAGTTCACTGCGAAGGCGCTCGGGGTCGGCGACGTCGTGCTCAAACGTCTCTTCGTGACCGATGCTCTTTTCGGCGTGCTCTGTCACCACAATGCGCTCGTCAACGCCGTGAGCGAGCTCCCGCACGCGAGCACCCATTGCGGGCCCGAGCACGCGGTTCAAGGCAGCCTGCGGCGTCGCACGCACGTCGGCAATGGTGCGGATGCCACGGTTCTCCAAGGCTTCAGAAGCCTTCGGCCCGACGCCCCACATTTGCCTCACCGACCTCGGACCCAAAAAGCCCAGCGTCTGTGCTTCGGGCACGAACAGCATGCCGTTGGGCTTGCAGAGGGTAGACGCCATTTTCGCAACGTGTTTCGTCGCGGCAACACCAACGCTGCATGTGATGCCGACCTCGCGCTCAACGGTTTCGCGAATGAGCGTCGCGATCTCCCCCGGGCTACCCCACAGGCGCCGCGCACCCGAGACATCAAGAAAAGCCTCGTCAATTGACAGCGGCTCGACCAGCGGAGTGAACCGTTGGAAGATCTCCATCACCTGCTTCGACACTTCGATATAGCGGTGAAACGAGGGGTTGACGATGATTCCTTGTGGGCACAGGCGAATGGCCTGCCCCATCGGCATCGCGGCGCGCACCCCGAAGCGGCGTGCTTCGTACGACGCGCTCGAGACGACCGATCGCCCCTCGGGAGCCCCGATGATGATGGGCTTGCCGCCAAGCGACGGGTCGTCGAGCACCGCAACCGACGCGTAAAACGCATCCATGTCTACGTGCAGAATCGAGGTTCCGGCATCGTCGTCACCCGGGAGTGAAAAGACCCGGTTTGATCCGTCTCCTCTGCCCATGGTTCCATTCTCCGCTCTGCCACCGACATTGCCTACAAACGGCAAGTGGGGCGCCACCAGGACGCCCCACTTGCTGAAAAGGTTTACGCCTGTGCGGCGCGCTCCAGCACGAGCTCGCGCACACGCGCGGCGTCGGCCTGGCCCTTCATCGCCTTCATGACGGCACCGATGACCGCGCCAGCTGCCTGAACCTTGCCATCGCGGATCTTCGCGAGAACGTCTGGCTGCGAGGCGAGTGCCTCATCGATGGCCGCGATCAGCGCGCCGTCGTCAGAAACAACGGCAAGACCACGAGCATCGACAACCTCCTGCGGGGTGCCTTCGCCGGCGATAACGCCTTCGAGCACCTGGCGAGCCAGCTTGTCGGTGAGCGTGCCAGCGTCAATGAGCGCCTGGAGGGCGGCCACGTTCGCGGGCGTCACGATGTCTGCGATCTCGCGCTCCTGAGCGTTGGCGAGACGAGCGATCTCACCCGTCCACCACTTGCGGGCAGCGGCGGGCGAAGCGCCCGCAGCGATCGTGGCTTCAACCTCCACCACGATGCCACCGTTGGCGACGTCCTGGAACTCAAGGTCAGTGAAGCCCCACTCCGACTTCAGGCGGCGACGACGAGCAACCGGAGCCTCCGGCAGCGCGGCGCGCAGCTCTTCGACCTGCTCACGCGACGGAGCAACCGGAACCAGGTCGGGCTCCGGGAAGTAACGGTAGTCGTCAGCGTCCGACTTCGGGCGACCGGGCGAGGTCTCCCCCGTGTCTTCGTGCCAGTGACGCGTCTCCTGGATGATGGTTCCGCCAGCGGCAAGAATCGCAGCCTGACGCTGGATTTCGTAGCGAACCGCACGCTCTACCGAGCGCATCGAGTTGACGTTCTTCGTCTCGGTGCGGGTGCCGAGCTTCTCCTGGCCGCGGGGGCGCAGTGAAACGTTGGCGTCGCAGCGCAGGTTTCCGCGCTCGAGACGGGCCTCCGAGATGCCGAGCGAGAGCACGATGTCGCGAATCGTCGCGACGTAGGCCTTCGCAAGCTCCGGAGCCTGGTGCTCAGCACCGAAGATCGGCTTCGTGACGATCTCGACGAGCGGCACACCGGCACGGTTGTAGTCAACCAGCGAGTGGTCGGCACCCTGAATGCGGCCCGTGGAACCACCGACGTGCGTGAGCTTGCCGGCGTCTTCTTCCATGTGCGCGCGCTCGATCGGAATGTCGACCAGCGTGCCGTCGCTCAGCTCAACCTGAACCGAACCCTCGAAAGCGATGGGCTCATCGAACTGCGAGATCTGGTAGTTCTTGCCGAGGTCAGGGTAGAAGTAGTTCTTGCGAGCAAAGCTCGACGACTCGGCAATCGAGCAACCGAGCGCGAGGCCCAGCTTGATCGACGAGACGACAGCCTCGGCGTTCACGACGGGCAGTGCGCCCGGCAGGCCCATGTCGACGGGCGCAACCAGCGTGTTGGGTGCAGCGTCGTGGTTAGCCTCGTGTGCCGGGTTCGGTGCCGACGAGAACATCTTCGTCGCGGTGTTGAGCTCGACGTGAACCTCAAAACCGAGAACCGGTTCGTACAGCTCGAGAGCCTTGTTGTAGTCCATCAGCGCTTCAGCATCCATCAGCGTGCGCCTCCGTTCAGCTCGGGTGCGCGGTCAAGCAGCGGGCCACCCCACTGGTCGACGAGCAGGGCTTCTAGCGCTGCGCCGACGCGGTACAGGCGGGCGTCTTCAAACGCCGGCGCCACAAACTGGATACCAACGGGCAGGCCGTCGTCAGACGCCAGGCCGCTCGGCAGTGTCATGCCGGGAACGCCAGCAAGGTTCGCGGGAATCGTCGCGACGTCGTTCAGATACATCTGAATCGGGTCGCCGACCTTCTCACCGAACTTGAATGCGGTGGTCGGTGCCGTCGGCGTCGCAATGATGTCGACCTGGCTGAACGCCGCGTCGAAGTCCTGCTGAATGAGCGTGCGCACTTTCTGGGCCGAACCGTAGTAGGCGTCGTAGTAGCCCGAGCTCAGCGCGTAGGTGCCGAGGATGATGCGGCGCTTGACCTCGTCGCCGAAGCCAGCGGCACGGGTCGCAGCCATCACGTTCTCAACGGTGGCGCCGCCCTCAGGGGTCACACGCATGCCGAAGCGAACCGAGTCGAACTTGGCCAGGTTGCTCGATGCCTCTGCCGGAAGAATCAGATAGTAGGCGGCAACGCCGTACTCAAAGTGCGGGGCACTGATCTCAACGATCTCGGCACCGTGTGCCTCCATGAGTGCGAGCGACTCGCGGAACGACTGCGAAACACCGGCCTGGAAGCCGCTGTCCGGAAGCTCCTTGATCACGCCAACCTTGAGGCCCTTGAGAACCTGTCCGGTTGCACCTTCGCGAGCGGCAGCAGCAAACGACGGCCACTGCGTCGTGAGCGACGTCGAGTCGTTGACGTCGTGGCCACCAATGACATCGTGCAGCAGGGCCGAGTCGAGCACGGTACGCGTGACCGGGCCGATCTGGTCCAGGCTCGATGCCAGGGCGATTGCGCCGTAGCGGCTGACACCACCGTAGGTCGGCTTGAGGCCGACGGTTCCGGTGACGTGGGCGGGCTGGCGAATGGAACCACCGGTGTCGGAACCAAGAGCGAGGGGCGCTTCGAAGGCTGCGACGGCAGCAGCGGAGCCACCACCGGAACCGCCAGGAATGCGCTCCAAGTCCCACGGGTTCCGCGTCGGTCCGTATGCCGAGTGCTCGGTCGACGATCCCATGGCGAATTCGTCCATGTTGGTCTTACCGATGGCAACGAGGCCCGCGGCGCGAGCACGCGAGACAACCGTGGCGTCATAGGGCGACATGTAGCCCTCGAGGATCTTGGATCCGGAGGTCGACGGCATGTCGGTCGTGACGAGCACGTCCTTCACCGCGAGCGGCACGCCGGCCAGCTCGTGGAGCTGCTCGCCGGCGGCACGACGGCGGTCGATGTCAGCGGCGATCGCCTCGGCGTTCTCGTTGACGTGCAGAAATGCGTGCACGTCGCCATCAACGGCGGCGATGCGGTCCAGGTGTGCGCGGGTAGCCTCGACAGCCGAAACTTCGCCAGCGGCGAGCTTCGTGGCGAGATCTGCCGCGGTCAGGCGAATCAGATCACTCACTGTTCTTCTCCCAGGATTGCGGTCACGACGAAACGACCGTCTTCGGCTTCAGGGGCATTCTGCAGGGTTTGCTCCTGCGTCAGCGGCGCCTGCGGCACATCGGGGCGGAAGACGTTCTCGAGCGGAATCGGGTGACTCGTTGCGGCGACGTCGGGGGTAGCAACCTCCGACACCTTCGCAATGTTGTCAACGATGACATCGAGCTGGCCGGTGAGGCGCTCTACTTCTTCGTCGGTCAGCTGGATCCGGGCGAGCACGCCGAGGTGGCGGACAAGATCGGGAGTGATTTCAGACACCTCGACAGTCTAGTTCGTTTGGAGCGTCTCGCCCGTCTCGGCGTTTAGGCTATTTCTGTGACAGAGACGTTTAACCCTCCACGCCCATGGACCAAGAGCTACGCAGCTGGCGTTCCCGAAGACCTCGGTGACGTTACGGGCTCCCTGTTTGATGTTGTCGAGCGTTCCGCTCAGCAGTACCCGAATGCTCCAGCGCTGGAGTTCTTCGGCAAGACCATCACCTACGCCGAAATGCTTGAAGAGATTGAGCGCGCAGCCGAAGGTTTGCGCGCTCTCGGTGTGAGCGCTGGCGACCCGGTGGCCCTCATTCTGCCGAACTGCCCCGAGCACATCGTCGCGTTCTACGCGGTGCTCCGCCTCGGCGCTGTCGTTGTTGAGCACAACCCGCTCTACACGCCGCGCGAGCTGCGCAAGCAGTTCGAAGACCACGGCGCGAAGACGGCGATCGTCTGGAACAAGGTCGTCTCCTCGGTACAAGAGTTCCCGGATGACATCGCCGTCACCAACCTGATCTCGGTCGACATCACGAAGTCGATGCCGATCACGACGCGCATCCTGTTGCGACTCCCGATCTCCAAGGCCCGCGAGTCGCGCGAGGCGCTTTACTCCCCCGTTGCCAACACGGTCACGTGGGAGAAGGTCACGTCCGCCGGTCGCTTGCCGTCGATTTGGGTGCGCCCGCAGACGAACGATCTCGCGATCATTCAGTACACGTCGGGCACGACCGGCACGCCGAAGGGCGCGGCCCTCACGCACCGCAACATGATTGCGAACGCGATGCAGGCGCAGTCCTGGACCCCCTCGGTATCGCGCGGCGAAGACTGCGTCTTCTACGCCGTGCTCCCGATGTTCCACGCATACGGTCTCACGCTGTGCGTGACGTTCGCGATGTCGATGGGCGCCCGCCTCGTGCTCTTCCCGAAGTTCGACGCCGACATGGTGCTCGAAGTCGTGAAGAAGCGGCCCGCGACCGTCTTCCCCCTGGTTCCGCCCATCGCCGAACGACTTCTTGCACGCGCCAAGGAAACCGGAACCTCGCTTGAAGGCATCAAGATCGGCGTCTCCGGCGCGATGCCGTTGAGCGTGGAGCTGGTGGAACCATTTGAGCAGGCCTCGGGCGGGTACCTGTGCGAAGGCTACGGCTTGAGCGAGTGCTCCCCCGTGCTCATGGTGAACCCGGTCGCCGAGAACCGCAAGACCGGAACCATCGGCCTACCGCTGCCCGGCACCGAAGTACGCATTGTTGACCCGGAGAACCCGACGGTCGACGTGCCGGCGGGCGCCGAGGGCGAGCTCATCGTGCGCGGCCCCCAGGTGTTCAGCGGCTACTACGGCAAACCAGAAGAAACCGAAGCCGTGTTTGTTGACGGCTGGTTCCGCACCGGCGACATCGTGCGCATGGACGAAGACGGCTTCGTAACCGTGGTTGACCGCATCAAGGAGCTCATCATCACCGGTGGCTTCAACGTCGCACCGACCGAGGTCGAGAACGTGTTGCGCCAGCACGCCAGCGTCGCAGACATCGCTGTTATTGGCCTGCCGAGTTCGCACTCGGGTGAAGAGGTTGTCGCGGCGATCGTGCTCGAGCCGGGTGCGTCGCTCGACGCTGACGCCCTGCGCGACTTCGGCCGCACGATTCTCACGCCCTACAAGGTGCCGCGTCAGTTCTTCGTCGTCGACGAGCTGCCGAAGTCAATGATCGGCAAGGTGCTCCGCCGCCAGGTCAAGCAGACGATCCTGGAGCAACGAAGCTCGTAGGTTTCTGGCGTTTGGGCGGGTGCGTGTTCTTCACGCACCCGCCCTTCGTCTTCCCCTCAACCGCGCCACCCCCCCTGGTTCCGCTCCCTGTTCCCCCGTCTCGTAATTCCGACGCGCCCTCCGCGCGTTCGCCCCCTCGGTGCTCACGCCGTGATTCCGCGGCGCCCTCCGGCCGTTCCACTCCCTCGGTCCTCACGCCGCGGTTCCGCAGCACCCTCCAGCCGCTCCCCGCCCGTTACGTCGGAACCAACAGCTCTCAAGCTGGCGTGTCGCCCGCAACACTCCGGGCAACGCCCCGGTCGTTCCTGCATAACAGCAACCGGAACCATGGGCTCGCGTGAAGAGGATCCTCCACAGGGAGTGCGCAGGGCAGGTTTGTCCACAGTTGGCCAGGCCGAGCGCGCGCGCTACGACACGGTTGGGACGGTTGCTTCATGTTTGCTTCAACTGCGCTCACAAAGATCGGCGGCGTTGCCCGCACGCGCGAGCTCAGCGCTCTCGGGGTCACGCGCGATTCGATCCGCTCCGCCTACCGGCGCGGCGAGATCTGTCGCGTTCGCAAGGGTGTATACGCGACGTCCGCGCAGTCAGCTGCCACCACGGCGGCACGTCACGGCGGTCGACTTACGTGCGTGTCGGCGCTCGTGGCCGCCGGCGTGTGGATTCTCGACAAGCCAACGGCGTTGCATGTCGATGTTGGCCGCAAGGGCCGTGTCTTCGAGCACGACCTTTGCGAATGTGTCGTACATCATCACGACGGTCAGACGCGCCTCGGTTCCGCCAGCTGCGCAGACGCACTCATTACCGCGTTGCAATGTCTCACTCACGAGGCTTTCTTCGCCGCGTTTGAATCGGCGTGGCGGCATCGGCTTGTTTCTGCCCGGGATCGCGCGCAAATCATTGCTGCCGCGCCGAAAGCACTGGCGGCACGGCTCCGCCAAGCTCGTCCCAACGCAGATAGCGGTCTCGAATCCATCTTTCGATACCGCCTGCTTGCACTGGGAATCGAGTTGGAATCTCAGGTCAAACTGACCGGCGTCGGCTACATCGATTTTCGCCACGGTTTCGTGCTGTTCGAAATCGATGGCAAGGAGAATCATGCCTCGGCATCAAAGCGGCACGACGACTTGATGCGAGATGCCGCGGCGCTCCGCCTCGGATATACAACCGTTCGTTTCGATTACGCGATGATCGTGCACGATTGGTTCGGTGTCGCCGCCACTGTGATGGCGGTGATCAACCGTAGCGAGGTTAGTCCAAAGCGTCAGGCCCTTGCGTGACGAGAATGTGGAACTGCGCCGCGTCGAGAATCCGTAACCCGAGCGCTTCGGCCTTTGCAAGTTTCGAACCAGCGCCAGGGCCAGCTGCCACGAAGTCAGTCTTCTTCGAGACGCTCGACGCCGCCTTGCCCCCGGCCTTCATGATTGCCTCCTCCGCTCCCTCGCGGGTGTAGCCGTCAAGAGAACCCGTGGCGACAACCGTCAGCCCGGAGAGCACGCCGCCGACAGAATCGGCGGCACCCGGGCCGGGGTGGCCCGGAATGAACAACTGCGCTCCGGCGGCCTGCCACCGCGCAACAATGTCAGCGTGCCAGTCGACGGCAAACCAGTCGATGAGCGAGTCAGCGATGATACCGCCGACGCCCTCCACCGCCGCCAGTTCTTCGCGGGTCGCCGAGCGAATAGCCTCGATCGAGCCGAACCACTGCGCGAGCGCACGAGCTGCCACGGGGCCAACGTGACGAATATTCAACGACACCAAGAATCGCCAGAAGTCCTTCGTCTTGGCCTTCTCCAACTCGGCAAGGAGCTGCACGGCCGCTGCCGAAATAATGTAGTCGGCGTCGCCGTCAAACTCGCCCTCCGCGTCAAATGTCGGGTCACCCTTCTTTCGCTGTCGTCGGAAGGGGGAGCGAGTGTCATGGGTACCATCCTCCTTAAGTTTCGGGAGACCGGTTTCGGAGTCGCGAACCACCAGGTCAATCGGGAAAAGGTCGCGCAGCGTCAGGTCGAACAGGCCGGCTTCGGTGTCAAGCGGAGGCTGTGTTGGATAGACGGGTTGAGTCAACGCTGCTGCAGACACCTCGCCGAGCCCCTCGATATCTAGGGCGCCGCGGGATCCGATGTGCTCGACTCGACCGCGAACCTGTGCCGGACAGGAGCGAGAGTTCGGGCAACGAAGATCAATATCGCCTTCCTTAGCTGGTCGCAACTCAGCGTCGCATTCAGGACACTCGGTCGGCATGACGAACATACGCTCGGTACCATCGCGAAGTTCAGCTACCGGGCCGAGGACTTCTGGGATGACATCACCGGCTTTTCGCAAGACGACCATGTCTCCGATGAGAACACCCTTCGCTTTCACGACCTCCTGATTGTGTAGCGTCGCCTGGCGCACGACAGACCCCGCAACATGTGCGGGCGCCATCACCGCGAACGGGGTTGCGCGACCGGTGCGGCCGACTGACACGACAATATCGAGCAGACGCGTCTGCACCTCCTCCGGCGGGTACTTATACGCGATGGCCCAACGCGGTGCGCGGCTCGTCATGCCGAGTTCGGCGTGCATCGCAAGATCATCGACCTTCACGACGACGCCGTCGATCTCGTGCTCAATGTCGTGACGGTGTTCGCCGTGGTACTCGACAAACTCCGCGACCTCAGCGTTGGACTCAAACGTGCGGAAGTGCGGGCTCATCGGCAGACCCCAGCTCGCGAGCAATTCGTATACCTCACTCTGCGACGCAACCGGTGGTTCCGGCCACGCCCCGATGCCGTGCACATACAGACGCAACGATTTGATGCGAGCTTCGCCAGCTTCAAGCTCGAGGCCCTCCTTCTTCTCCAGTTGCTGGCGCAAGCCGCCGCTCGCCGCGTTACGCGGGTTCGCAAAGGCGGCAAAACGACGCTCTGCCGACTTCTTGGCGGCCTCGGCGGTGAAGCCGCGGCGTTCGATCAAGTCGGCGGCGACGGTTTCGCGCATACGCGCCTGTAGAGCGTTGAGCGCCTCGAACTCGACGACGGGAATGAACACTTCGCCGCGCACCTCAACGATCGCCGGGTGCCCGGTGCCTTTAAGGCGCGTCGGGATACCGGCGACACGCACGGCATTCACGGTGACATCCTCACCGACGCGTCCGTCGCCACGGGTTGCAGCCGAGGTCAGCACACCGTTTTCGTAGCGAAGCGATATAGCGAGACCGTCGATTTTCAACTCGGTGAGCCAGCGGACGGAACCGCCGGCTGCGGCTTTCGTCTTCGTCATCCAGTCAGAGAGTTCTTCGGGTGAGAACACATTGTCGAGGCTCAGCATGCGCTCGGCGTGCTCGACGGGTGTGAGCATGCTGTTCTCAGCGGCGCCAACGGTCTGGGTAGGCGAATCTTGCCCCGCCAGCTCAGGGAACGCCTGCTCAATCGCCTCGAGCGCATGCATCCAACCGTCGTACGTCTCGTCGTCGACAAGCGACCGGTCAGCACCGTAGTACTGATCGCGGGCGTCAAGAATCAGCGTCGTCAGACGCTCGGCCTCGGTGCGAGCCGTGGCAAGGTCGGTGGGCGTCGTGTGCTCAGAACCGTTCACACATCAACGATAGGCCGCGCATCGGACACTGGGTATGAACAACTCACACTGCGTCGGGCGGCTCGCCTTCGCCCGCAGCCACCCCGTTACGTCGGAACCGACGGTGCCCCACCCGGCGTGTTGCGGCCAACACGCCGGAGGCACGGCTACCGGTTCCTGCATAACGGTCGTGCGCAACGGCGGAACCACGGGTGCAGCTGAGTGCGGGCGCCGCGCGTTGAAGGCGGTAGCACGGGCTCATCAAACCGACGCGGGCATAGAAGCCCGTACGCGATTACCCGACGGGGACGGCGGATTCGGTGCGGTCGATCGTGAACTGACCGAGTACGCGGGTGCCGATGTAGAGCACCGCGGTTTGGCCGGGTGCGACACCATCGAGGGGCTCGTCGGGCGTCACAGTCACGGCGTCATCTGACACAACGGCGAGAGCCGGAACCGGCTCTGCGTGCGCGCGAATCTGCACGTGGCAACGGAATTCGTTCTCCACTGGGCCTGCACCAGCCCACGAATACCGCGCACCGGCAATAAGTGCGGTGGCAAGCGCGGCCTTCGGGCCAACTACAACCGTGTTCGACACCGGGCGGACCTCAAGCACAAAACGCGGCTTGCCATCGGCAGCCGGCACACCCAGGTGCAGGCCGCGGCGCTGACCGACGGTGTACGCGTGCGCACCCTCGTGCGAGCCGACAACGTTGCCCTCACGGTCAACGATGTCACCCGTCGCGGTGCCAACCTTTTCAGCCAGCCAACCCTTGGTGTCGCCGTCGGGGATGAAGCAAATGTCGTGGCTGTCGGGCTTCTGCGCGACGGTCAGACCGCGCTCAGCAGCCTCGGCACGCACGAGCGCTTTCGTCGGCGTCGAGCCGAGCGGGAAGTATGTGTGCGCAAGCTGCTCGGTGGTCAATACACCGAGCACGTACGACTGGTCTTTCGCGTTGTCGGCCGCGCGGTGCAGTTCGAGACCGCCCGAGCCCTCAACGAGATTCGCGTAGTGTCCGGTGCACACGGCGTCGAAGCCGAGCTCAATCGCGCGCTCCAGCAGAGCAGCAAACTTAATCTTCTCGTTGCACCGCATGCACGGGTTGGGCGTGCGGCCCGCCTGGTACTCCGAGACGAAATCGGCGATGACGTCTTCGCGGAACCGCTCCGAGAAATCCCACACGTAAAACGGAATCCCGAGCTTGTCGGCGGCACGACGAGCGTCCATCGCGTCTTCAATCGTGCAGCATCCGCGTGAGCCGGTGCGCAACGTGCCGCCGGCGCGCGACAGCGCCAAGTGAACGCCGACAACCTCGTGTCCGGCCTCAACCGCACGAGCCGCAGCAACGGCAGAGTCCACTCCACCACTCATGGCAGCCAAAATACGCATAGGTACCAGTTTACGACCGATCAACCTGGGAGGCTCGGCAACGCCCAAACGTCAAACACCCGCAGGCGCGAAGAACCCAACCGAAGCAGAAACCTACCGCCGCCCCGACGCCCGCCGGTACGCGTCGCCCACCGCCGCAACAACCGCGTCAATATCCGTGGCCGTCGTCGTGTGCCCGACCGTCATGCGCAACACGCTCCGCGCATCCGCCTCGCTCCGGCCCATGGCCTGCACAACGTGTGATGGTTCCGCGATTCCGGCCTGACATGCCGACCCGGTCGACACGGCAATATCGGCGGCGTCAAGCAAATAGAGCATCGACTCCCCCGCCGCCCCCGGAAACAAGAAGTGCGCATTGCCCGGTAGCCGCTCATCACGGTGGCCGAGAAGCTCCGATTCCGGAACCACGGAGCCGACACCAGCGATGAGTGCGTCGCGAAGCTGCCGCAGTCGGGCATCTTCCTCCACACGCTCCGCAAACGTCGCCTCCGCGGCCGCGGCAAAGGCGGCCGCCGAGGGCGCGTCGGGTGTGCCCGCACGCAACCCGCGTTGAGCCGAACCGCCGTGGTGCAACGCGGTAATGCTGGCTTGGCGCGACACGACGAGCGCACCGATCGACGGCGGCCCACCAATCTTGTGCGCCGAAACACTCATCAGGGCAGCGCCGCCCGCGGCCGTCCGCGCCAACGAAGAGAAAGGCAAATCAACGTGGCCGAAGGAAGCCACAGCGTCCAAGTGCAGCGGAACCCCAGCCGAAGCTGCAGCCGCCGCGAGCGCCATCGCATCGTTAATGGTTCCGGCTTCGTTGTTCGCAACCATCGCGGTAGCGACAGCCACGCCTGCCGCGAGCGCCTCGGCAAAAGCGTCGACGCCAATACGCGCATAACGATCGAGAGCAACCGGCCGCACCAAAGCCCCCTCACCCGTGCGCAACCACTCCACCGCGTCGAGCGTCGCGTGATGCTCCCCATCGGGCAACACCACGACCGACCGATCGGCTGAACGCGAGAACCACAGCCCCTTAAGCGCCAGGTTGATCGCCTCGGTGCCGCCAGAGGTAAACACCACCTCAATGGCGTCACACCCGAGCACGACGGCCAGCCGTTCCCGCGCGTCTTCCAACACCCGGCGAGCAGCCTGGCCCGACCGGTGAATCGACGAGGGGTTGCCGACGGTGTCGATCGCCGCCAGCCACGCCTCGCGCGCCTCGGGCCGAAGCGGCGTGGTCGCCGCGTGATCCAAATACACCGTCATCCTTCTATGTTGTCACCCTTGAGCCGCAGCAGGCACCGAAGTAAACACGTGCCCCTATGCTGTAACGCATGACGACCGACGTGACCGCATCTGGCCTGCGCGAAGCACTACTCGACACAACGCTCGACAACCTCGGCGTCACACTCGGCGATCACGGCACCACCGTCCGCGTCTGGTCGCAGCGCGCCACGGCGATTGAACTCGTTACCTTCAACGAAGCTGACCTCGATTGGGTGACCCGTACCGTTCCCCTCACGAAGCGAGACGGCGACGTGTGGGAGGCCACGACTGACGCTCTCCCCGTTGGCACGCACTATGCCTTCCGCGCTGATGGCCCCGAGGGCACCCGGTTCAATAAAGACCAGTTCTTGATCGATCCCTATTCCCGCGGTCTCGCACAGGGACACGGTTACGACGACTTCCGGAGCGTCGTTGTCGACACCGCGTTCGATTGGGGAACGACGACGAAGCCCGCTATCCCCCTCGACGAGACGATCATCTACGAGGGCCACCTCAAGGGCATGAGCAAGCGTCACCCCGATGTGCCCGCCGCTCTGCACGGCACGTACGCGGGACTCGGCCACCCCGCAATGATCGAGCACTTCCAAACCCTGGGCGTCACGACGATCGAGCTCCTGCCGGTGCATCACTTCATTTCGGAACCACGGCTCCTGCAACAGGGGCTCGCCAACTACTGGGGCTACAACACCCTCAACTTCTTCACGCCCCACGCGCCATACGCTACGATCGCCGCGCGCCGCGAAGGGCCCAGCGCCGTCCTCCGCGAATTCAAAGAGATGGTGAAGGCCCTCCACGACGCCGGGCTCGAAGTCATCCTCGACGTTGTTTACAACCACACGTCAGAAGAGGGCCCCGGCGGCCCCACCTCAAGCCTGCGCGGACTCGATGATGCCTCCTACTATCGGCAGAACCCCGAGACCGGTGATTACATCGACACCACCGGGGTCGGCAATACTCTCAACACCGCAACGCCCGCAGCCGCTCGCCTTGTGCTGGACTCTCTGCGCTACTGGGCCCAAGACGTCCAGATCGACGGGTTCCGCTTTGACCTCGCCACCGCCCTCGGTCGTGACGAAAACCACATCTTCACCGCAGAGCACCCGCTCCTGCAGGCCATCATGAACGACCCCGTTCTGAAGACCACGAAATTGATAGCGGAACCATGGGATGTCGGCATCGACGGCTGGAAGACGGGGGCATTTGGTGACGGTTGGCAAGAGTGGAACGACCGCTACCGCGACCGCGTACGCAACTTCTGGCTGAGTGACATTGACTACGCTCGCCGCGCGAGTGTGGCCCCCGCTGGCATTGGTGGCTTTGCAACGCGTCTGGCTGGCTCGTCCAAGACCTTCTCCCCCGAACGCGGCCCCCTCGCGAGCATCAACTTCGTCACCGCGCACGACGGGTTCACGATGCGCGACCTGGTGTCGTTCTCCACGAAGAACAACCTCGATAACGGTGAACACAACCGTGACGGCGCCGACACCAACCGCTCGTTCAACCATGGCGCCGAGGGCATTACCGATGATCCCGTGATTCGCGCTCTCCGGCGAAAGGCAATGCGCAACCTGCTCGGCACGCTCTTGCTGTCGGCGGGCACGCCGATGATCACCGCGGGTGATGAAACTGGGCGCACGCAGCGCGGCAACAACAACGCGTACTGCCACGACTCCGAGCTCACGTGGCTGTCGTGGCAACTGGCACAGTGGCAGATTGACCTGCGCGACCACGTCGCCACCCTCATCAGGCTCCGCAAAGCAAACGCCGCTCTCCGCCCCGCCCGCTACGACGAGCTCGGCCGCCACGTACCCGGTTCCAGTGAGATGGACTGGTACGACGAACATGGCGAGACCATGGCCGGTGACCGGTGGCGAGACCCCGAGCACCGCACCCTGCAGTACTTCTCCGCCGAAACACCCGCCACCGGCAAGCCGCACAATCGCATCCTGCTGATCGTGCATGGCAAAGAGTCTCCCGTCGAAGTGACGCTGCCATCCGTATCCGGTGTTACACGATTCCGTTCCCTGTGGTCGAGCGAAGAAGAGGCCCCACTGCCAGCCCGCTCCACCTTCTCGGCCGGCGACCTGGTTCCGCTTCAGGGCACTGCGATGCACCTGTTCGCCGCCGAGTGACGCGCGTGTGACGCCCTGCACACCCACGCGACGCATTACAGCGGTAGATTCACAATGTGGCCACACTTTTGAGCATCGCATCGGTTCGTAGTTCGCACCCCATCCCGCTACGGCCCGCTCCGGCGTGGCAGAAAAAGCGCGACACCCTGAGCGGACGCATCCCCCTCAGCGATGTCGTGCCAGCGGCTCCGGGTTCCTATCGTCCGAAGGGATATGTCGGCGAAGTCATCCCCTTCGGTGCGACCGCATTTCGCGAAGGTCATGACCTCATTGGCGTTCAGGTGCGACTCACCGCCCCCAGTGGCGAACAGAGTCTGCACCGCTTGCAAAACACCGGAACGGGTCTCGACCGCTGGCAGGTACTGCTCGCGCCCCTCGAACAGGGCGAATGGACATACCAGTTTGAGTCTTTCGCCGACGATTTCGCGACGTGGCAGCACGCCGCACACCTCAAGCTTGCGGTCGACGTTGACGTCGCCGTCATGCGTGAGGCTGGCGCCCTCGTCCTAGAACGCGCCATCGCCTCCGGCAAGCACCCCGCCGAAGACAAGAAGCTACTCAAGGCCGCGATCACGACACTGCGCGATGCCACCGCCGATACCGCCGCGGCCCTCGCGGTCGTCGACGACCCGGCTCTCACGACCCTCCTCCACGCACGCCCGGTGATGTCGCTCATCACCGTCGACGCACCACGAAGGCTTCTCGTCGAACGCCAACGCGCCGGCGTCGGCAGCTGGTACGAGTTCTTCCCCCGCTCCGAAGGTGCCACGCGCCGCGCAGACGGCACCATCGCTTCGGGAACCTTCGCCACGGCTCAACAGCGCCTCCCGCAGGTCGCTGGCATGGGCTTCGACGTTGTCTATCTCCCACCCATTCACCCGATTGGCACGATCAACCGCAAGGGTCCGAACAACACCCTCACGACCGTCGAAGGTGACCCGGGCTCCCCCTGGGCCATTGGTTCCGCCGCGGGTGGCCACGACGCAGTGCACCCGGATCTCGGAACCATGGCCGACTTCCGCGCGTTCGTCGCGGCGGCAAAGGAAGAGGGTATCGAGATCGCCCTCGACCTCGCTCTGCAGGCGGCACCCGATCACCCGTGGGTGAAAGCGCACCCGGAGTGGTTTACGACGCTGCCCGACGGCACGATCGCGTATGCCGAAAACCCGCCGAAGAAGTATCAAGACATCTACCCCATCAACTTCGACAACGACCCCGCGGGTATTCGCGCCGAAGTGCTCCGCGTCGTCAAGCACTGGATCGCGCAGGGTGTCACGATCTTCCGCGTCGACAACCCGCACACGAAACCACTCCAGTTTTGGGAGTGGCTCATCGCCGAGGTGTTGCGTGAGAACCCCGACATCGTCTTCCTCGCCGAGGCATTCACGCGGCCGGCGCCGCTCCAGGCTCTCGCCGCGGCCGGGTTCCAGCAGAGCTACACGTACTTCACGTGGCGCAACACGAAGGCCGAGCTCGAAGAGTTCCTCACTGGGCTCGCCACCGAAACCGCCGACTTCCTGCGGCCCAATCTGTTCGTCAACACCCCAGACATCCTCACCGAATACCTGCAGTTCGGCGGCCGCGCGGCCTTCGCGATCCGCGCGATCATCGCTGCCACCGCCGCTCCCACGTGGGGCGTGTACGCGGGCTACGAGCTTTTCGAATCGGTCGCCCGCCCCGGTGCTGAAGAGAACATCGACAGCGAAAAGTACGAGTACAAGCTGCGTGACTTCGTCGCCGCCGAAGCCGCCGGCGATTCGCTCGCTCCGCTCTTGCGCACGCTGAACGCAATTCGCGACGTGCACCCCGCGCTCGAACAACTTCGATCCTTCACCGTGCACGAGTCCGAAGACGACTCGATCCTGGTGTATTCCAAGCATGTCGACGCCGCGCTCAGCCCCAGCGGCCGCGACGACACCATCATCGTTGTCGTCAACGTCGACCCCCATTCCGTAAGAGAGACGATGGTGCACCTTGACACCACCGTCTTCGGCATTCCACTCGGTGAGCAGTTCCCGGTCGTTGACGTGCTCACCGGTTCTGAGTGGACCTGGAGCGACCATAACTACGTCCGGCTCGACGCATTCACACAGCCGGCACATGTTTTGTGGGTGAAACGATGAATGAGAGCGAAATCCTCCAAGCCATTGGCGAAGGCCGGTGGCACGCGCCGCACGATGTGCTCGGAATGCATACCAATGGTTCCACTCAGGTCGTGCGCGCCCTGCGGCCGCTAGCCGACGCCGTCACGGTCGTGCTGCCGGATGGCACGCGAACGCCGCTCAGCCACTGGAGCGACGGTATTTGGCACGGTGCTGTGCCCGCCGGAACAACGACATACGAAATCGAGACGGCGTACGGAGATCACGTTTCGCGGGCGGATGATCCCTACCGTCACACACCCACACTCGGCGACCTCGACCTGCACCTCATCGGCGAGGGGCGCCACGAAGAGCTCTGGCGGGCGCTGGGCGCCCACGTAACGACCAACGACGGCGTCAACGGAACATCATTCACTGTGTGGGCGCCGCGTGCGGCAGCGGTACGCGTCGTGGGCTCGTTCAATGAGTGGAACGGTCGCCTCCACGCGATGCGTTCGCTGGGGTCAAGCGGCGTGTGGGAACTGTTTATCCCCGCGGTGGGGGCCGGATCCACGTACAAGTTTGAAATCCGCACCCAGCGTGGTGACTGGGTGCTGAAAGCAGATCCGATGGCGCGTGCTGCGGAGGTTCCGCCATTGACCGCGTCGGTTGTCACGGCATCGTCGTTCGAATGGCATGACGATGATTGGCTCACGTCTCGCGCCCGACGCGAGCCTGCGCACGAGCCGATGTCGATCTATGAGCTGCACGTTGGTTCCTGGCGCCCCGGTCTCACGTACCGGGCGCTGGTCGACGAGCTCATCCCCTACGTGACGTCGCTGGGCTTTACGCACGTCGAGTTCATGCCGCTCGCGGAGCACCCCTTCGGCGGATCGTGGGGTTACCAGGTGTCGGGTTATTACGCGCCGACGAGCCGTTTCGGCACGCCTGACGACCTCCGATATCTGATTGACCGCCTGCACCAGGCCGATATCGGCGTGATCATGGACTGGGTGCCCGGGCACTTCCCCAAAGACGCCTTCGCACTCGCGCGATTCGACGGTGAAGCGCTGTACGAACACCCCGACCCGCAGCGTGGCGAGCACAAAGACTGGGGCACGTACATCTTCGATTACGGCCGCAGCGAAGTGCGGGGATTCTTGGTTGCAAACGCGCTGTATTGGCTCGAAGAATTCCACGTTGATGGCCTCCGTGTCGACGCGGTCGCCTCGATGCTGTACCTCGATTACTCGCGCGAAGACGGCGAGTGGACGCCCAACATTCACGGCGGGCGCGAGAACCTCGAAGCGATTCACTTCTTGCAGGAGGTCAATGCGACCGCCTACAAAAAGCACCCCGGCATCGCGATGATCGCCGAAGAGTCCACGAGCTTTCCCGGTGTCACGGCACCGACGAGCCGTGGCGGATTGGGCTTCGGCTTCAAGTGGAACATGGGGTGGATGAACGACTCGCTGCGCTACGTGAGCGTTGACCCGCTGTACCGCAACCACCACCACGGCGAAATGACGTTCACGTTTGTGTACGCGTTCAGCGAGAACTTCGTGTTGCCGATTAGTCACGATGAGGTCGTGCACGGCAAGGGCACGCTCATGACGCGGATGCCCGGTAGCCACGAGCATCAGCTCGCCGGTGCGCGCGGCTACCTCGCGTATATGTGGGCGTATCCCGGCAAACAGCTCCTGTTCATGGGCCAAGAGTTCGGCCAGATGTCGGAGTGGTCGGAGGCTCGGGGGCTCGACTGGTACCTACTGGAGCAGCCGTCACACCAACAGCTTTCCGGTTTCGTTGCCGATCTCAACCGCACATACCGCGAGCTCGAGCCGCTGTGGCGGCGCGATAGCGACGGTGGATCATTCCGCCTGCTGGGGGCACCGAGCGAAAACCGCGACGTGATCGCGTTCGCCCGCATCACGCCGCACGGTACGGTTGTGAGCATCTCGAATTTCTCCGGCGGCACCATTACCCAACTGCCGCTGGACTTGCCGCATGATGGCGCCTGGTACGAAGTGCTGAACTCCGACGCCACCGCGTTCGGTGGTTCCGGCGTCGGAAACTTTGGCGCCGTCGGAACAGACCCCAGCGGCCGCGCACACGTCACGTTGCCGCCGCTCGGAACCATTTGGCTGCGCTTCGGAGGCAAGCGCCCGGAGAAATAGCGAGAACGCGACAAGAGCAAAACGAAACGCCCCGACGTACAAAAACACGTCGGGGCGTTTCGAAGTTCTAGAACAGGAGCGACGTGAGGCGGCTGCGGGCGCGGATCACGCGGGCGTCAGCGTCGCCGACGAGACCAAACAGCTCCAGCAGGCGCTCACGCACCGGCGTGCGCTCGTCGCTCGGCAGCTCAGCGAACAGGTCGAGGAGGCGACCAAACGCGTCTTCAACGTGGCCGCCAGCGAGGTCGAGGTCGGCGATGTTCAACTGCGCTTGCACGTCGCGCGGGTTCGCCGCGGCAGCGTCGCGAACTTCCTGCAGGTTGAGGCTCTGCGCGCGGTGCAGCAGCTTGACCTGGCCGAGGCCGGCACGTGCTTCGTCGTCGCGCGGGTTCTCGGCCAGGGCCTTCTCGTACGCGGTGATCGCGGTGGCGTAATCGCCAGCTTCAATAGCGACGAAAGCTTCTTGGTGCAGGGGTGGCAGTTCTGGTTCCGCCTTTTCCTCACCGTCTTCCTGAGCGCCGCCAAGGACCTGGGTCACGCCCTGTTGCGTCGCTAGCTCGAAAAGCTGGTCGAACGTGGCACGCACCTGCTCTTCGGTGACGGCACTTTGGAACAGCGGAACCGGAGCTCCGTTGACGAGAGCAACGACGAGCGGGATCGACTGCGCGCGGAAGGCCTGAGCGATCTGCGGGTTGCGTTCGATCTCGACCTTCGCGAGCAGCAGGCGGCCGGCAAGCTCCGTGACGACCTTCTCCAGCGTCGCGCTGAGCTGGGTGCTGGCTTCGCTGCGCCCCGCCCACATGTCAACGACGACGGGAACACCGCGGCTGATGTCGAGCACCTGCTGGAAAGTCGCATCGGTGATGTCGACGATGTACGACGGTGCATCAGACGCTGCGGCGTTCGAAGCCGCGGGCTGGTTCGCGCGGTTACGCAGGCTCGACAGGTCGACAGCGCCGCGCAAGACGGCTCCGGGGGCTTGTTCACTCATGGAAGAACCTCAGACTTCAGGATGGACGATGAGTATCCGAGCAGACGAATCTGCTCAGTGGAACCCTGCGCTGGCACGTAGAAGAACAGCTGGTTCGTGTAGGTGGTCAAGAAGCCCGTCGGGGCCTCCGTGACACCCGTCAGCGTCGTCAGCACGGGGTTCTCACCGATACGAATTACCGCGTCGGCGTTGATCGAACGGGGCGACTCGGTGTCGTTCACGGTCACCGCAACGATTGCACCGCTGTCGAGCGTCGCGAGCGCGACCGGTGCTTCCGTTCCCGGTGCCGACGCAAACGTCATCTCACCCGTGCCAGCAGCGGTCGTGTTGAAGGCGTCCAGGCTCTCCTGCCGCTTAGCAAGCAGCTGGCCGCGGAACTGGTCGCCCGCGAGGTCATAGATCGCCGCGAACTCGCTGTTCTCGCCGTTCTCGATGATGTCGGAGTACATGGCCGCGAGGTCGTTCGGCGGCACCAGCAAGAATTGGTTATCCGGGTTCACGAGCGTCGCGCCAATGTCTGCGGGAGCGAGCCCCGGCACAACGGCTGACGCTTCCATCTGACCGGCGTACGTCAGCTTGTAGTTGGCCCACGGGTCTGCCTGCGTCGCCATCATGATGACCGGCGGGATCGTGGTGTCAGAGTCGTCCTTGTAGATCGCCAGGAACGAGCGCGGCCACGTGTCGGCCGCCTGCGGGAGCAGGATGGTCCAATTTGCGGGCACCGCAGACGGAGCCGCGTATTCCGCAATCTTGGCGCGCAGCGTGTAGTTGACCGAACGGGCCTCGAGCACGGGGCCGCTGAGTCGTTCGCCGGCGGTGGCGGCATCAAGGCTGGTGTCGGCGGCAGCGGCAGCCTCAGAAATCTTCGTCATGATGCGCGTCGCCTGAGACTCCAGCAGCACGGGGGCCTTCTGGTCTTCCGGCGCGATGACGGTGGGCGTCGGGGTGGGCGTCGGCGTTTCGTTGCCTGCCTGCGGCCAGACGTCGGGCGAGCACCCCGAAAGGGCGAGCGAAGACACCAGAATCAGCGGCAGCACCACAAGGGCACGACGCTCCGTCTTCTTCGGCGTCGACGAAATCACGCCCTTGCCCTCAGCCTCTTCAATCTCAGCCAGGCTCAATGGTTCCGTCACCGGAAGCGGCGGAAGTCCGCGGCGACGCGGTCCGCGCTTGCGGCGCATGTGACGAATACCGAGGGCGTACAGCACGACACCAATGAGGGCGAAAATGCCACCGGCGACCATCAGGGGGCCGGCCATCGGCGTCGAGTTATCGAGGGTCCACTTTGCCGAAATATCGGCCGGTGCTGGCACCGTGCCGTCGGCAGCAACCAGAACGCTCATGTCGGCCGGCAGGTTGAAGGTCTGAATGAGGGAGTCGACATCGGAGAACTCGGCGATCCAAAGATCGGAACCAGCAGGGTTGCGTCCGGGTTCGACCGCGACTTCACCCTCTGGGGTTGCCGCCGGAGTTGGCGTCGGCTCGGCAACCGCTTCATCTGCGGTTTCTTCTTCTACGACCACCGCGTCAACAACAGACGAAACAATCTTCTTTTCGCCATCGACCTTTTCCACCACAACGTGGTTGTACGACGTGTCAGCGAGCCACGCGACCATGTCGCTGGTGCGACCGTAAGCGGCGAAGATGTCTCCTTCACCACGTGCGATCAGCGTCTGACCACCGGGCAGGTAGCCAAGAACACCAGCGTCAACGAGGGTGTACTTCTCGCTCGCTTCGACCGGAAACTGCTCCTGGTGGCTGTTCGGCCCGAGCCACAGGGTGCGTTGGCCGACTCCGACCGCAGCGCACAGAAACGCCAGGCAGAACGACACAACAGCCAATAAAAATCGCACGAAATGAACTCCTTCGCGACGGCGCCGAGCGCCGATCGCTTGATTCTCGACATTTCAGGTTAGCGAACATCACTGAAAGTTGCCCCGACATGCGTGCGCATCCTGCTGAAGGGGGTCGTTGGGGTTACTCTGGCCTGAGTTCTGTGAGGAGTTCGGTGAAGATTCACAATCCCTTCCGCACCGCCCTGGTTGCGACCCTGGGCGTCGGCGTTGGCCTGTTAATTATTTCGGCCGTGCAGGGGCTGTCGACGATCCTGTTGTACGTCGGCACCGCACTCTTTCTGAGCCTGGGACTGGATCCGGTGGTCTCGTTCTTCGAACGCCGTGGGCTGCCCCGCTGGCTCGCTGTCACCCTCACCGTCTTCGGAATTCTCGGCCTCTTTGCCGGCGTCGTCTTAATCGTGCTGCCGATCATTGTGGAGCAGATCACTCAGCTGGTGAACCAGATCACGACGGTTATTAACCAGTTGAACCAACAGGGGTCCTACGAGGATTTCCTGACGTGGGCTCAGGAAAGATTGCCCGGCGTCGATGTCGAGCTGGTCTTCCAAGAGGCACAGAACTTCGTGCTGAGTAATATCCAGAACTACGCCGGCGAAGTGTGGCAATTCAGCCTCAATATTCTGGGCGGCCTCGCTGGCGCGTTCATCGTGCTCATTCTGACGATCTACCTCACTGCCTCGACGCCGCACCTGAAAGCGGCTGTCAACCAGCTGGTTCCGGCTTCGCGCCGCGAACGGTTCGTTGACCTGAGCGACCAGATCACCGACTCCGTCGGCTTCTACGTCATCGGCCAGGTGAGTCTCGGCCTGATCAACGGCATCCTGTCGTTCATCTTCCTCAACATCATCAACGCGCCGTTTGCCGCTGTGCTGGCCGTGGTGGCATTCTTCTCCAGCCTCATTCCGCTCGTCGGAACGCTGACCGGTTCGATCCTCATTATCCTGGCCTGTTTGATCCCCGACGTCGGATCCGCGCAGACGGCGATCGCCGCGGCAATCTACTACTTCATCTACATGCAGGTGGAGGCGTACTTCCTGTCACCGCGCATCATGAACCGCGCCGTCTCGATTCCCGGTGCGGTCGTCGTGATTGCCGCGCTTGCCGGTGCGGCCCTACTGGGGCTCTTGGGCGCGCTCATCGCGATTCCGGTCGCAGCGAGCCTGCTGATCATCTACCGCCAGGTGATCATCCCGCAACAGAACGAACGCTGAGCCTAGTCAGCCCACTCGGTTGGCATCGGCAGCGCTGTGGGATTGACGACACGCACGATCTCATCGAGGACACGACGGGTCTGCGTCTCCCCCACCCAGAGGTGCTTACCGTCGTCGACGTTGATGAGCTCGATCTCCGGCACCGACGCAAAGCGCTCGGCCGCCTCAGCGGGCTTCAGGTAGTCATCGTGTTCGGGAATGAGCGCAACGAGACGACGCTCGTCGCCCGCCCACGCTGCGACTTCATCAGCGGTCGCGCGATGCAGCGGCGGCGACAATAGGATCGCACCGAGAATGTCGTGGTGACGGCCGTACTTCAGCGCCAGCTCCGTACCGAATGACCAGCCCACGAGCCACGGGTTTGGCAGACCACGTTCGCTGACAAACGCCATGGCGGCGGCCACGTCGTGCTGCTCAGCCACACCGCCATCAAACGCACCCTCACTGGTTCCGCGCTGTGACGTGGTTCCGCGGGTGTTGAAACGAAGCACCGCGAGATCAGCCAATGCGGGCAGACGAGCTGCGGCCTTGCGCAGGATGTGCGAGTCCATGAAGCCACCGTGCGTGGGCAGAGGGTGCAGAGTGACGAGGGTGGCGACAGGCTCCGCCGTCAGAGGCAACGCGAGTTCACCGACGAGGGTGAGGCCGTCAGCGGTCTGCAACTCGATGTTCTCCCGGCGCGCCGGAAGCTCTCGTGGGCCGCGGATCTCAGTCAACTCGTCCTCCAACAGTGTGTGTGCCAGTGTCGACGCGCGGCGAGGTCAGCCGCGTCGCCCATGATGCCATCGGCGCGCCACACCACAAGGTGTGCGACGCCGAGCGGAACAATCTGCGAGCACCCGGGGCACGTGTACTCCTTGAGCGCTTTCGCAGGCGACACGGGTTGCACATAATACTCGAGGCCGCGACGGCTCTCGGTACGCTTCATGCCGCCGAGAAAACGCTCGAATGAATCGTCGTCGGTGTTGTCACGACGACGGCGATTAGACCGTGGCATGACAGCGACTTACCACCAGTGGTTGGTGGTCCAGAATTCGTATGCGCCTGCCCAGCTGCCGTAGCGGCCGGTCGCATAACCGTTTGCCCATGTCAGGTTGACAACCGGGTCATACGCGTTATCGATCTTGCCGCACGGGTACACCTGCACGAGACCGCACGCGCCCGAACTGGAGTTCGTCGCGTTCGGGTTCCAGCCGCTCTCACGGCTCACGATGTAGTCGACGTAGCCCCAATCGCTTTGCGCGATGCCCGCCGCTGCCAGCCAGTCTTCCTTCGAGCCACCGCCCGAGTACGACGGCGGCGAATAGCTACCACTGGAACCCGATGACGAGGAGGACTTCTTTTCCGGCGTCGGCGTCGGCGTCGGCGTCGGCGTCGGCGTGACGTAGGCCTCGTAGACGCTGCTGGAGCGATCGAGGGCGGCGACAACGACAACGTCATCGACGATCAGCTGCTGCGCACCGGCAACGGCGGCGTCATACAGCGAGGAATCGGCGGGCTGTGCTTCGGGGGCCGTACCGGCCAGCGCAGCACCCGCGGGAATCGCGAAAGCGCCGCCAAAAGCGACAACACCCATGATGGCGAACATCGACGCCAAGGCACGCTTTCGCGAGGGCTTCGTGTTCGCAGCAGATCGCGGACGCGGCGTGAACTGCACGTCAACAGTTTGGGATGCGCGGTGCGTTCGGAGGTCTTTGCGATGAGTCACAGTGTTTCCAGTGTACCCACGCTTGCCTGAACAAGCCATTAGCGCGTAGGAGAAACCGCCAGCATCACGTCAACAACAGCATCGAGCAGCGCGTCGACCTGCTCTTCGCGGTAGCCACGGCGCTGCATCCGAAACGCTGCCGCGCGCACCTGTTCTACGGTGACGAGGTGGCCGCGCTCAAGGAACGCAACGAGCTTGTCTGCCACGATGTCGACCTCATCGACCCGGTATCCGTAGGTGAGCGCTGAGGTTCGGGCAAAGCGCTGTTTTGCCGGACGCGACAGGTGCTGCAGAATCTCTTCGGCAGCTTCGCGTGCGTTATCGACCCACACGCGAGCGCCTTCGCGGCGCATTGCAGCGTCGCGCTCGCGAGCAGCAAACGCATCTTCAATTCGCCCGAGTGCGCCATCAACGTGCGATATGGAGTATCCCTCTTTGACGAGCGGGAAGGCGACTTCGCGAATGGCTTGCGACGTCACCGTCGGAGCACCCTCGCGGCGCTCGAATGCCGCGCGGGCCTGCGCAAGAAAAGCGTCAACGGCACGTTGTTCGTAGCCCTTTTCACGACCAGATGTCAGCGGGAATACGGCAGCCGACATCATGCACCTACCAACGGAGTGAGCCAGTAGCAGAGCGCGAGCGTCGCGGCAGCCGACGGCAAAATCGAGTCGAGGCGATCAAGCAGGCCGCCATGACCCGGAATCCACGAGCTCATGTCTTTGATTCCCAGGTCGCGCTTAATGAGCGACTCTCCCAGGTCTCCGAGTGTTGCGGTCACCAGAATCACGAGACCCATGATGACACCAGCCCACAACGGCAGGTCAAGCACAAAGTATGCGAGCAGCGTCGCCGCCGTGGTCGCAGCGAGTGCGGCACCGGCGAAGCCTTCCCACGTTTTCTTCGGGCTCACGCGGGGAACCATGGGGTGCTTGCCGATCCAAACCCCAACCGCGTATGCACCTGTGTCAGCAGAGATCACAACGATGATGAACGTGAGAATCCACGCGGCACCGTTGGGCTGCTGCTGCAAGATAAGCACCAGCGCGAGCAGAAACGGCACGTACATGGGCAAGAAACCGGCCGCAGCGATATCAGCCAGCACGTCGCCGTACGTGCGTCCGTCGCGCGCCGCCATCTGCGCGACCATGCGCCACACGATCAGCACGGCGACAACGGCAAACGTCATGACCCAGAGTTGCCACAGAGCGCTGCCGAAATAACCGGTGGCGGCAAGCGCCACGGCGCCGGCGATCTGCACCCAGACGTCGACCTTACGGCCACCGGTTTCCAGGGCACGCGCAAGCTCAAACGTCGCAAGACCGCTGACGACGATCACAATGCTCGCGAACAGCGACGGCAAGAACAGCAGCGAGCCAAAAACGATCGCGGCAAGAACAAGCCCGGACAGGACCGCGAGGATGAGGTCGCGGCCCGTCCGCTGCTTGATCTTTTCGTTTACTTCTTCGAAGTGCTCGCGCGCGGTTGCGACCTGGTCGCGAAATTCAGCACGGCGCGCCTCAAACTGAGCTGCCGCACCGTGCCCGGAGCTCGTGGCGTCGTCGTGCTGCGCGTCGAGCGGTGACTCGAGCGCATCGTCCTGGGGATCGGCGCTCATAACGTCAGACCTCGAGGAGCTCTGCCTCTTTGCGCTTCAGCGCTTCGTCAATGAGGTCAGTGTGCGCACGGGTGAGAGCGTCAAGCTCCTTCTCGCCACGAGCGACCTCATCTTCGCCGACCTCGCTCTTCAGCGTGTCAAGCTCATCCTTGGCCTTACGACGAATGCCACGAACGTGAACCTTTGCGTCTTCACCCTTCGACTTCACCAGCTTGACGAACTCCTTGCGACGGTCTTCCGTCAGCTCGGGCATCGTGACACGCACGATGTTGCCGTCGTTGCTCGGGTTTGCGCCGAGATTTGGCATCGAGCTGATGGCGTCTTCAATGGCCTTCAGCGCCGATTTGTCGTAGGGCGTCACGATAATCGTGCGTGCCTCGGGGGTGTTCAACGAAGCCAGCTGTGCGAGCGGCGTCGGCGTGCCGTAGTAGTCCACCAGAATCTTCTGGAAGAGCTGCGGGTTAGCGCGGCCCGTTCGGACGGTGGCGAAGTCTTCCTTCGCTGATTCGACAGCGCGCTCCATGCGGCCACGGGTTTCAGCAATCACGTCGGCGATCATGCGTGCTCCAATCGGATAGGAAGAATCAAGTTCTCAGTCTAGTAGGCGGAGGCAGGTCAGCTTGTGACCAAAGTACCGATGGGCTCGCCCAGCAGCGCACGCGTAACGTTGCCTGCCGGCTCCATACCGAACACGCGCATGTCCATCTTGTTGTCCATGCAGAGGCTGAATGCGGTTGAGTCAACAACCTTGAGACCCTGCTGCAGTGCGTCCTGGTAGGTGACGCGGTCAAGCTTCACAGCGTTCGGGTCAACGCGCGGGTCGGCGGAGTAAACGCCATCGACGCCGTTCTTTGCAACGAGAACTTCGTCAGCACCGATTTCCAGCGCACGCTGTGCGGCGACGGTGTCGGTGGAGAAATACGGGAGACCGGCGCCGGCGCCGAAGACCACAACGCGGCCCTTCTGCATGTGGCGCTCAGCACGCAGCGGAATGTACGATTCTGCGACCTGCGTCATCTGGATAGCGGACTGCACGCGCGTTGCGGCACCTGCCTGCTCCAGGAAGTCTTGCAGCGCGAGGGCATTCATGACGGTTCCGAGCATGCCCATGTAGTCGGCACGACCGCGGTCCATGCCGCGCTGGCTCAGTTCTGCACCGCGGAAGAAGTTGCCGCCACCGACGACAATAGCGACCTCAACCGTGTCAACGACCGCGGCAATTTCACGAGCGATTTGGCTCACAACGTCGGGGTTAACACCGAGCTGGCCGCCACCAAAGGCTTCACCAGAGAGCTTCAGGAGGACGCGACGGCGTCCGGTTTCTTCGGTAGCCATGGCGGCTCCTTTCATCGCTGTGATTTATGTGCGCCCGGCCTGGACGCGTGAAGAAGGGCCCGGATCGAATATATCGATCCGGGCCCTCACATAGGTGTTACGCGCCGACCTTGAAACGGGCGAAGTCGGTCACCGTGATACCGGCGTCCTTCGCAACCGCTGCAACAGACAGCTTGTTGTCCTTGGCGTAGTCCTGCTCGAGCAATGCAACCTGCTTGATGAAGGAGTTAACGCGACCCTCAACGATCTTCGGGAGAGCAGCCTCAGGCTTGCCCTCTTCGAGCGAGATCTTGGTAACGATCTCGCGCTCCTTCTCGATCTCGTCTGCGGGAACGTCGTCCTTCGAGAGGAACGACGGGTTCGCGAACGAAATGTGCTGAGCGATCGAACG
>CANNEP010000025.1 GCA_947503655.1 uncultured Microbacterium sp. | reverse complement strand
CGTGCCTCCTGTGCAGGAACGTGAAGGTGAGTGTGCAGGTCGGCCCACAGAATGCGGCGCGCGCTCTGCGCCGGGCCAAAGGCGCCGTAGGTGATGAAGCCGTGAAACTGGTCGGGGTAGCGGCGGTGCACGACGGCGGTGCCGGCATCGGCGAGCGCCTCAGCGAGGGCGACACCTTCGCCGGCGAGCGGGTCGAGGCCAGCGGTCACGATAATGGTGGGCGGAACCTCGTGGTGCGATGCCAGCAGCGCATTCACTCGCGGGTCTTCTCGCAACTCCGGTGCGGTTCCGATCGTCTGCTTCCAGTAGTAGGCGAGTAGCTCGACGGTGACGAAATAGCCCTCCGCATTCGTGCGGTAGGTGTCAGATGCCATGAGGGGATCAAGCATCGGATAAAACAGCACTTGGCCGACAACGGGTGAGCTGCCGCGGTCGCGCAGCGTGAGCGTGGCGCTCGCGGCAATGCCGCCACCGGCGCTGTCGCCGGAGAGAATGAGGCCGCGATCGGGCCACTGCGCGGCTGCCCATTCGGCCGCCGCGACCATGTCGTCGATCGATTCGAGCGCGGTCACTTCCGGCGCGAGGCGGTACTCGACCGACACCACGATGCTGTGCATTTCAGCACTCCACTCGCGGCAGAAGCGGTCGTGGCTCGCAATGGAACCATGCAGATAACCGCCGCCATGCGCGAAAACGACCACCGGGGTTCCGTCGACCGTTTCGTAGGGGTAGTACACCCGCACGAGGAGGTTGTCGGAACCAATGCTTACGTCGTCAGTGCGGCTGACGGCATCGATATTGGTCGCGGCAACGACGCGGGCATCCACCGCGGCGCGGGCTTCAAGCGGGCTCATCGCGGTGAGTCGCGGGAACGATTCGTTCAGCACGGCGAGCATTTGTTGTGTTTCGTTCATCGGTCTCCTTCGACCGTGAATATGTCTATTTGACATACTTTGAATAGAAATATGCCACGACAACGCGACGCGGTCAAGACCGCCGTGCGAAGATGGGCACCGTGACCGCCACTGACGACGCCCCTCTGGTTGAAATTCCGCCCACCGCGTGGGCGGCACTAGGTGTGCTGTCATTCGGTGGCGAGTTCTCCGGCTACGACGTGAAGCGCTGGGCCGAGCAGAGCCTCGCGTTCTTCTACTGGGCGCCATCGCACAGCCAGATCTATGCGGAATTGCGCCGCCTCGAGGCCCTCGGACTCGCCGAGTCGCGAATTGATACCACCTACGAGGCGCGGGCGCGCCGGTTGTACACGATCACCGATCTCGGTCGCGAAAACATCACCCGCTGGGCCGACGAACTGCCACCCGAGCCGGTGGTTTTGAAGCACCCGCTCATGTTGCGTGTGTGGGCTGCGCACAACGGCAAAAAGGGGCGCTTGCGCGAGCTTTTGCTTGAGCACAAGCATGATGCCCTCGACCGCGCCGCACGCGCGCAAGAGCACGCCGCAAACTCCGCCAAAGTGTCGGAGTGGGCTTACGCGACCGTCGCCCTGGAGTGGTCGGTACGGTACCACCGCGACGAGGCCGCCCGCATTGACTGGCTGCTTGAGCGGCTCGACGCGGCTGGCGTAGCGTCCAGATCGAGAGACGCCTGACATGGCAGATTCGCCGGCGCGCGTTGTGATCTTCGGCCCTGCGTCGTGGAACGAAATGGTGCTCCTCGACCACCTGCCCGAACCCGTGCCCCACATGCAGTTTGCGCAGGACCGATGGCATGCGGTAGGCGGAACCAGCGCTGGCAAGGCGTTGCATCTCACATCGCTGGGTCTGGACGTTGCGCTGCACACGCTACTGGCATCCGATGATGACGGACGCCGGGTGGCCGATGCTCTTCGCGGCGCAGGTGTCACCGTTACGGCGCACGAAGCTGACCGCACCGAGCGGCACCTCAACCTCATGACGACGGCAGGAGAACGCGTATCGCTGTACCTCTCTACACCCGCGCCCGCCTCCGCGCACCAGCACGCCGACCTGGTCGCCGCGTTCGATGGTTCCGACCACGCGGTTATCGACCTCACCGAAACCGGGCGAGCGATCATCACCGAATTGCGAGCGACGGCGATGCCGCCGACGATCTGGGTTGATCTGCATGACTACGACGGCGCGGCCGAGTTTCACGAGCCGTTTCTGCGCAACGCCGACATCGTGTTCATGAACGGGGATGCCACCGACAGCCCCGAAGCACTCATTCGGTCGTGTGTGCAACGCGGCCCGACGATCGCCGTGTGCACGCTCGGGGCGCGCGGGGCGATCGCAGTGGCCGATGATGGCGTCATCGTGCGCACGGCCGCCGAACCCATCGATCGCATCGTCGACACGAATGGTGCTGGCGACGCTTTCATGGCCGGATTCTTGGCTGCACACATCATGGGCGCGCCCCTCGCCGAGAGCCTGCAGGCGGGTGCGCGCCAGGCGCGCACCGCCCTACAGACTAGGCACCTGCATCCGGTGCTTGCCGACTAGAAGCGGCCGGAGTGCAGGAGTTCCATGGTTCCGGAACCAATGGTTGTGCGTGCCGCAGGATTCTCTGCGTAATACCGGATTAAGTCGGTCAGCACCACCGGGTCGCTCGCGAGGTCGCGAGAGGCCCACGAGAAGCTTCCCGTACTTGCCAACACCGTGGCGCGTTCGGAAGCGAACGAGGCATCACCGATGCTTGCCCACGCCGCCGAACCGCCGGTGCGCGGAACCGACAGGGTGATGCCTTCGCGCGAGAGCACGAGCGCCGCGCCCGTGGAGCCACGCCACGCACGAATGCTGGGTGGAATGACGAGCACACTGACGGCAAAGAACACGACCGAACCGAAGCGGCCAACGCCGGAGAACACGGCCTCGCCGGACTCCCCGTAGAGCTCGCTGCGGATCAGAAGTGCGATGAGGCTTACGAGCATGACGACGCCGATCGGAGCGAGCGAACGCAACAGGGGGCGGGTGCCGTCTCCGGCATCAAACGTCACGGTGTCGGTGGTGGCAGCCACCCGCACCACGAGCGGGCGGGTGGCGCGCGCCTTTGCGGCGAGAATGCCGATGCCGACGCCCATGAGCGCAAGCACACTGAGTGCGAAAAGAGCGATCGCGGGGGAACCCGTGGCGACCGTGACCGAGCCCAGCCACACCACGATGATCACAGCGACAACCGCCGCGATCACGTAGAGGGGCGTCAGGGTGCCTTTCGGTGCCTGCCAGCCCGCGCGAGGCGGGACCACGACATCAGTACTACCTAGTTCCACAGACCATCCCATGCCTTGCCAATATTGTGTCCGACATCGCCGACGAACTCGGTGGTGTTATCCCAGGCGTCTTCGGCAAAGTCAGTTGTGGCATCCCACGCATCGCTGAGGCCAGCATCGATTGCCTCGCGCACGTCTTGCGGCACCCAACTTTCGTACGCCCAGACGGCGCCCGCGCCGACGCCAATCGCGATCGCTGCGCCCGCCGCGACGGGAACCCACACCGGTGCAGTAATTCCGGCGGCCGCGATGCCTGCGCCGACCGCGATGCCGCCGAGGATTCCGCCTGCGGTGCCGGCAATCACTTCGACGCCGACCGAACTCGGCGATCCATCGCCTTCTAGTGCCTTCACGAAGTCGACGCCATCGAGAACCCAGCCCACGCCGGGAACCCATTTCGCGGTTTTGCCGAGTTTCTGCGCGAGCTCTTCCACCTCGCTGGCCTGCCAACGCAGACCATGTGGGTTCGCGGCTTCGGCCGCAGCGCGCACAGCGGGGTTACCGGAGCGGAGTTTGCGCACCCAGTCGGCGGCCTCTGAGCGTAACCGCTCGCCCTCTTTCGTGAGGAACTCCGAGTTGGCCTTCCACAGGTCTCCCTGATAGCCGATGTATTCCTTTGGGATGTCTGCACCCGCATCTGCAAGCGCACCAAGAGCGGTCGTCAGCGCGCTTTCTGTGGGAATGGTTCCAGCGAAAGCATCGAGATTCTCGTGAACCCAAACTTCCAATTCACCCCACCAGGAGCCGACATCTTCGGCAATGCGGTTGTAGGTTTTCACGCGGTCCTGATACCGCTGCCAGGCATCCCAATTGGGGTCATCGCGATCCGTGACCACATAGCTGGTGGGCGCAATGGGGGCGCTGATGGTGTTGCCTGAGACCGAAAGGCCTTCGGCCGACGCCTTATCGCGGTGGTCAGCGAAGTCGTTTTGCATGCGTTCGAGCTGCCCGGCATATGCACGCAACTTCTCCGCGCCATCGCGAGTGAAGCCGATGAGATCACTGCTGGCGTCACCGATGTCATGCAGGAGTGAAACGTAGGCGTCCGCTGAACGTCCGTACCAGTGGCTACGTACGGACGTTGGAATGACTTGACCGGCGGACTTGGAGTAATCGAGGGCTGACTTAAGCGCGGGGTCAAGCAGCTCTGCTGCGGCTTTGATCTCGGACGGCGTGCCGGCCACAAACGTGTCGATAGCGCTCATTGGTCGTCATCCACCTCCTTAGCAAGCCGTTCGATACTGGTGCTCATGGCCTCTTCTGTCTTCGTCGAGTCAGTTGCGATGCCGCGTGTGAGTTCAGCCAACGTGCCGTGCACTCGATAGACGGCATCAACATGATTGACCACTTTGGTAATGATGGTCGCCACAGAGTTCGAACCCAGGCCCGCATCGACGCTACGGGGCGTCTTGTTGAGTGCGGTCCGGGCCTCTTCAACGACGAGATCATGCGCTTCGGCATGCTTCTTCATGACCTCCGGATCCATCGCAATGTCGGTCATGCGATTGCTCCGTCCGCGCGATACATCTCCGGAATCTCGAGGTCGAAGATAACGACGTCGAAGGGTTGCTCCTTTTTGAGCCCCTCGAGTTCTTCGGTGCGGATGACGATCCACGACTGGTTCGGGCCCGCAAGCGAAAGCAGGCGATCGAGCGACGTGTACGTCAGCAGTGCTTTGCGGCCATCACGAAGCTCGCGAATCTCGGCCGCCATTTCGGTGCCCTCGTTGCGCGTGCGAATCGCGACATAAACGACGGGCGGTACAACAGTTGGATTGGTCATTTTTGTCCCCTTAACAACGTGATCCACGTTTACTTTAAGCACGAGCGCTTAGCCAAGCGCTGAGAATTTGTTCGGGTACGCAGTGCCCCTCAAGTTGATAACGATTCTCATTAGCGTTAAGCTCGTGGCATGCTTCGCGCCCTAGCCCTCTCTACGCTCACCGTGTCTGCGCTCGCCCTCGCTGGCTGTTCCACAACGCCGGCGACCACAGACGACCGTGTGCAGGTCGTCACTACAACGAGTGTGTACGGAAGTATCGTCGAAGAAATTGGCGGAGAGCACGTCGCGGTCACCTCACTGATCTCCTCCGCTGCACAAGACCCGCACGAGTACGAGCCTTCGTCAAAAGACAAGCTCGTCGTGAACCGTGCTGACTTGATCGTCAGCAACGGTGGCGGATACGATGCGTTCGTCGCCGGGCTGGTCACGACCGATGGCATCCCGGTCATTGAGGCCGTTTCGTTTGCTCCGGACTACCCGGGCGATGGTGGTGAAGATAACCACGGTCATGATGAGGATGAGGCCGACGCTCATGACGACGAGCACGCGCACGAAGACGAGCACGCGCACGACGATGAACACGCTCACGAAGACGGGCACGCGCACGAAGACGGGCACGCGCATGGCGGCGAAGCCGAAGCCGACCACGCGGGCCACAACCACATCGTCGGTTTCAATGAGCATGTCTGGTACGACCCTGCGGTGATCGCGGGTCTCGCCGCAGACATCGCTGAACACCTCAGCGAGCTTGACCCGCCGAACGCCGCGTACTACGAAATGAATGCCGCGGCGCTCGACGCCGACCTCGATGGGCTGACCGCTGAGATCACGGCGCTCGCGGCCGCGCAGGAGCACACCCACATCCTTGTGACCGAGCCCGTGGCGCTGCGCCTGACCGACCTGCTCGGTATGCACAACAGCACCCCCGCAGCTTTCTTGGAGGCTGTCGAAGAGGGGCAAGATGTCGCCCCCGCGACGCTGTTGGAGACCCTGCGCGTGCTCGAAAACGGCGACATCGCCGTGGTCATCGCGAACGCGCAGACCGGTGGCAACGAAACCGAGCGCATCATCGGTGACGCCGAAAAGGCTGGCATCCCGGTGCTGGAGTTTTCCGAAATCCTGCCCGATGGTCTCACCTACGTCACCTGGATGAGCCAGAACGTCGCCGCCCTCGCCGGCACATTGGAGCACGCCTCGTGAACAACCCCCTCGAGATCCGCGGCGGAGCCCTCCACCGCGACGGCCGCACGCTGTGGGCTGGCGGCGAGCTCATCGCTGTGCTCGGCCCTAGCGGCTCCGGCAAAACGAGTCTCGTACGCGCGATTCTGGGGCTCGACAAGCTGAGCGCCGGAACCATCAGTGTGTTGGGTGCGCCGGTTGCGGGCAAAGGTAATCGCCGCATTGGGTACATCCCGCAGCAGCGCCCACTGCCGCCAGACACCTCATTGCGCGGTCGCGACCTCATCACGCTGGGGGTCACCGGCCACCGCTTTGGCTTCCCGATTCGCCGCAAGGCTGACGCCGAGCGCGTGGAACAACTCATCGACGCCGTTGACGCCCGCTCCTTCGCTGACCGCCCCGTCGGTCAGCTTTCCGGTGGCGAGCAGCAACGGCTGCGCGCCGGTCAGGCGCTCGCTGACGAACCCGGACTCTTGCTGTGCGATGAGCCCCTCACGAGCCTCGACCTCGCCAACCAGCAGGGCCTCGTCGCCCTCGTCGACGACTATCGGCGGCGCACGCAAGCCGGTGTTGTGCTCGTGACACACGACATCAACCCCGTGCTCGACTCCGTCGATCGCATCCTCTACCTCGCGGGTGGCAAGTTCACGCTCGGCACCCCGGCCGAAGTGCTCAACACCGCGGTGCTGAGTGACCTGTACGGTGCCCCTGTTGAAGTTCTTCGTGCGGGTGGTCGCCTCGTCGTCGTCGGTGCCCCCGATGCTGGCGAAGCCCACTGCCATGCCGAAGCTGACGCCCACGGAGACGACCTGTGAACTGGAATGACATTGCCGAGCTGATGTTCGGCGGCGTGCCGTTCTACGGCGAAATCGTCGGCCTGGTGTGGATGTCGATCGTCGCGGGTGCCGTCCTCGGCCTCGTTGGCGGACTCATCGGCACATTCGTCATGCAGCGCGACATGGCGTTCGCGGTGCACGGCATCAGTGAGCTCTCATTTGCGGGTGCCGCAGCTGCCCTCCTCATCGGCGCTGACGTCGTCACTGGCTCGATTGTTGGTTCCGTCATCGCGGCGGCCATCATCGGCCTGATGGGTGCCAAGGCCCGCGAACGTAACTCCGTCATCGGCGTGCTGATGCCGTTCGGTCTCGGCCTCGGTGTGCTGTTCTTGAGCCTGTACGACGGCCGTAGCGCCAACCGATTCAGCCTGCTCACCGGTCAGATCGTGTCGGTGCAGAGCCCGCAGCTCGCGTCGCTTCTCATCATTTCGGTGATTGTGCTGATCGGCCTGCTGCTGATGTGGCGTCCGCTGCGCTTCGATTCACTCGACCCGCAGTCGGCCGCAGCACGTGGTGTTCCGACGACCGCTGTGTCGCTCGTCTTCATGGTGCTGCTCGGGCTCATCGTTGCGGTCGCGGTGCACATCGTGGGCGCGCTGCTCGTGATGGCGCTCATCGTGACGCCGGCCGCCGCAGCGATGCGCGTCGCTACCGGCCCGATCGCCGTGCCGGTGCTTGCCGCGACCTTTGGCATCGTTTCCGCCGTCGGCGGTATTCTGCTGGCCGTGATGGGCACCCTTCCGGTCAGCCCGTATATCACGACCGTCAGCTTCGTCATCTACATCGCGTGCCGCATTATCGGCGCGCGGCGAGACCGCGTCACGCGCCTGCTGTAACCGCACTCAGGAATCCTCAGTAGGCTCAGATCATGGCTCAGCGAAACACGTGGCAGCGCGAACGAGTGCGTGAAGCACTCGCAGACGCGGGCGGTTTTGTGAGCGCGCAGGCGCTCTATGCGGCGCTCCGCGAAGACAACACCGGCATTGGTCTGGCAACCGTCTACCGGGCGCTCGCATCACTCGCCTCCAACGGCGACGCCGACTCGCTGCAGAGTCCCGAGGGCGAATCGCTCTACCGTGCATGCTCGTCGGCCGGGCACCACCACCACCTCATTTGCCGCCGCTGCGGACGCACCGTTGAAATCGCGGCGACCGACGTAGAACAGTGGGCGCGCTCCATGGCCGCGGCACACGGCTTCACGGAGGCAGAGCACGTCGTCGACATCTTCGGTCTGTGCGCATCGTGCGGGGCGGCCCGCAGCGACTCGTGACCGCAACGCGTTCTCACTCGGCATCATCCACGCGATCGACGGGTCGTGTGGCCATACTGATCGGCATCGGGCTCGCCGTCATCGCCGCGCTGGTCGCGATCGACCTGTGGGCGCCGACGCTGTTCAGCGTCGACCTGCCTGACCGCGCACAAGACGGACTCACCCTCGCGCTGAGCGTGCTCATCGAGGCGCTGCCGTGGGTGATCCTGGGCGTCACGCTCTCGATCGTGGTGCAGGTGTGGTTGCCGTCGGGCGTGCTCGAACGACTTATGCCAAAACGGGCATGGGCTCGACGTATGGTGCTTTCGCTCCTCGGCGTCGTGGTTCCGGTGTGCGAGTGCGGCAACGTTCCGTTCGCTCGCGGACTCATGATGCGCGGCTTCACACCTGCCGATACCCTCACGTTCTTGGTTGCAGCACCGATCGTCAACCCGATCGTCATCATCACAACTCACGCCGCGTTTGGCTGGGACGGCGGCATTCTCATCGCCCGTTTGGTCGGCGGATTCGTGGTGGCAAACCTCATCGGCTGGGTGTTCTCCCGCCACCCGAACCCCGACGCCCTGCTCACCGAGAAGTTCCTCGCGACGTGCGATGCCGCCCACCACGCTCACGGCGCGAAGACCGAGCGCACGCTGACGCAATTCATCATCGAGCTGCGCGCCGTGATGCCAGCACTCGTCGTCGGCTCGGCTCTCGCGGGCGCCGTTCAGGTGCTTATTCCGCGAGAGGCATTAATCGCGATTGGGTCTAATCCGGTGCTCTCGATCGTCACGATGATGATGCTCGCGATGATCGTCGCGATCTGCTCTAACGTCGATGCGTTCTTCGCGCTCTCGTTCGCAAGCACGTTCTCATCGGGCTCGATCGTCGCCTTCCTGGTCGTCGGGCCGATCGTCGACGTCAAGATGCTCGCGCTCATGCGCACCACGTTCACCACCCGCACCCTCGCGATCATCGTCGCGATCGTGCTGCTGTTTGCCTTCGTGCTCGGAATCGGGGTGAACCTCTTTGTCTAACGCATCGATGTCTCCCGCCTCGTCGCTCGTGACGCGCCTGCTGGGCGTCGGCGTCGCCGCCGCGATCGCCGTTGCCACGATTGTGCTTGCCGTCACCGGCAACCTCGCGCTCTACATCAACCCGGACGGTGCCTGGTTCGCCATCGCGATGGCGGTGCTCGCGCTCGTCGGGTGCGTCGCGTCGTTTGCGATTCCGCTGGGCCGTGAGGCTGAGCATGACCACGATCATGGTGACGCGACGCAGAAACCGGGGCGCCGCATCGCGGGAACGGTGGCGGCCGCCGTGGGCGGAACCATTGCTGTCGTTGTCGTGGCGGCAGCACTGGTTCTGCCGCCGGCTTCGCTGTCTGCCCAGACCGCGATGGACCGCGACCTCGGGGTCACACCGCTCTTTGGCGGCGACGACGTCATCGCGCTCGCCACCACGGGCGATACCGCGACCTTCGGCGTTGGCGACTGGGCGAGCGTTTTCGCGACGGCACCCGACTCGCGCCTGTATGAGGGTACGACCGTCACGCTCACCGGGTTCGTTACTCCTTCAAAGGCTGACGGCGCGATGCAGCTCACTCGCCTCGTCGTGACGCACTGCGTGATCGACGCGCAACCAGCCAGTATTCCGCTCGTTGAGCTCGCGAGTGGCCCCGAAACGGGGCAGTGGGTGAGCGTCGACGGCATCGTCGAAGCGAATGCGAACGGCGACCTTGTCGTGCGCACGACGAGCGTGACCCCGATTGATGAGCCGGCGGATCCGTATGAGTACTGAGCAGCGCCGCCAGCGCAATCGGCCCACGACCGCCACGTTCTGGCGTCGGGTGACGGCCGTTGTCGGGGCACTCGCGCTTCTCGCGGGGGTGGGTGCCGCCGCGGCGCTCATTCAGGGTCCGCGCCTCACGAACGTGACGTTCGATGGTTCCGCGGCGATTGAAACTTCCGGCACACGCCTTACCCTTACGACCAACCAGGCGCTCGAGGGCATCACTGCCGACGACGTCACGGTCACCCCGGCAACGGACTTCACGGTCGATGCGCAGGGCCGCAATATCGGGGTGCGCTTTACGTCACCGCTCAACGACGACACCACTTACGCCGTGCAGATCGCCGGTGTGAGCGCGGTCGGTGGCGGCCCCGAGGTCACGCTCGAAACCAGCGTCACAACCGCGCCAGCCTCCATCGTCATGCTGCAACGAGAGGGCACGGGCGGGTTCGACATGATCGTCGCGATGCCAATCGACGGTATGACGCGCGAGACGATCTTCACGCACGAGCACATTGAAGAGGTGCGGGTCGCTCCCGATGCTCTCGTGATTCTCGTTGAGGAAGACGAGCGCAGCGCCATCATCATCACCGATCGTGACGGCACGAACCCGCGTTACGTCACGCTCCCTGGCGACGGCTACGTCACGAGCCTCCAGGTCGCGCACCGGGGCGGCGCGTTCGGCTACCTCTTCACCGACCGCGAACTGACCGAAACGTCAGGCCGCGCGAGCATTCTTTACACTGCGTCAGTTCATGACCCTGAAGCGGCACCGGTCGAACTCGAGCTTGCGAGCACAGACCCCTCGGTGGGGGACTGGATGTTCGTACCCGACTCCCAGGGCATCCTCGTGGTCACCTTCGCTGGCGACCTGCTGCTTGCCGAGGGCGAGAGTTCGGCACTCCTCGGAACCGCATATGCGATTGACGGCATATCCCGCGGCACGTACGAAGCGATTATCGATCGCTCGGGCGTTCCGGTCGGCGTCAACCTGCAGACCGGTGTTGAAACCCCGATCGAGCTCCCGGCCCTGAGCGGCACCCCGGGCCGGGTCGAACCGGCTGCGAACGGCGGTCAGCTGTGGGCGGTGACGCAGCGTGACGAGGCGGGAATGCCCACGGGCCACGCGATCGAGCTCGTTGCCGCCGATGGTTCCGTGCGCTCCGTCGTCGTCAACGAGAAGACCGCGCCGATTCTGCAGTTCTGTGTGTCGCCGAGCGGGCAGTACGTGGCCGCGATCGTTGCGCCCGACTACGCGAACAACCCCTACGACACCTACACGCGGCCCATGCCGAAGACCGTGACGCGTATCGTCGACGTCACTGATGGCTCCGTCATCAGCGAATTGAACGGATTCGATGTCTCATGGTGCTCGCGCAGTCAGCTTTAAGGCCAGCGACCCGCGCCGACCTGCTCGGCTACGCGGTCGAGGTCGCGCCGACGTTGCTCGGCGGCGTGCTGCGCGTCACGACCGATGACGGCACGGTCGCGGTGCGCATCACCGAGGTTGAGGCGTATCACGGGCAGGGAACGGGCGATGTTCCTGACCCCGGCTCGCATGCTCGCATGGGCCGCACCGATCGCAACGCCACGATGTGGGGCGAACCCGGACACCTTTACGTCTACCTCAGTCACGGCATTCATTCGTGTGTCAACGTGGCCGCCGGCCCCGAGGGGCGTGGCGACGGCATGCTGTTGCGCGCCGGTGAGGTTATTGAAGGGGTGGAGCTCGCCCGCGAGCGTCGCAGCCTGCCCGGCCCTGGCGGCCCGCGCATGCCACGCGACCGCGACCTCGCGCGCGGGCCGGGGCGGCTCGGCCAAGCGATCGGCCTCCGGCATCCGCGTCACGATGGCATCGACGCGATCGCGCATGCGCCCCAGGCGGGTGCCGTCGCTGAACTCCTGCTCCGCACGGAACCATTGGCTGCGTTCTCGACGGGGCCCCGCGTCGGCGTCGCGGGTATCGCTGGCACGAGCGCATTCCCGTGGCGCTTCTGGATCACGGACGACCCGACCGTCTCGCCCTTCCGGCCCGGCCGTGGCGCAACCGAGCCGCTCCCTGGTTCCGCGGCCCCTGGTTCCACGTGAAACCATCGCCGGCGCCCGTTCAGAGAACGCCAGATCCCGTGCTAAACTGATCCCTTGTCTGCGGGCACTCCAGCACGCAGTTCGTACATTCCCTTCCTTCTGACTCAGAAATGAGTGGTGGAAAGGCGTGTGCAGACAAGGGATCTTGGGTGAAGCCGTCCGGCTTCACGGTACAGAAGGAGACACCATGGCAGCAGTGTGCCAGGTGACAGGAGCTGTTCCCGGCTTCGGTCACAACATCAGCCACTCGCACCGCCGGACGAAGCGCCGCTTCGACCCGAACGTGCAGAAGAAGACCTACTACGTTGCATCGCTCGGCCGCAAGGTCACGCTCAACGTCTCGGCTAAGGGCATCAAGGTTATTGACGCTCGCGGAATTGAGTCGGTCGTTAAGGACCTCCTCGCGAAGGGTGTGAAGCTCTAATGGCGAAGAAGGCTCAGGACATTCGTCCGATCATCAAGATGAAGTCGACGGCTGGCACGGGTTACACCTACGTGACCCGCAAGAACCGTCGCAACAACCCCGACCGTCTGGTGCTGAAGAAGTACGACCCCGTCGTACGCAAGCACGTTGAGTTCCGAGAGGAGCGTTAAGAATGGCTAAGAAGAGCAAGATCGCTAAGAACGAGCAGCGCAAGGTCATCGTCGAGCGCTACGCCGCTAAGCGCCTGGAGCTCAAGAAGGCTCTGGTTGACCCCACCTCGACCGACGAGCAGCGCGAAGCTGCCCGCCTCGGCCTGCAGAAGCTGCCCCGCAACGCTTCGCCGGTGCGCGTTCGCAACCGCGACGTCATCGACGGTCGCCCGCGTGGTCACCTCTCCAAGTTCGGTATCTCCCGTGTTCGCTTCCGCGACATGGCTCACCGCGGTGAGCTTCCGGGTGTTACCAAGTCGAGCTGGTAAGCACTTTTCACAAAAGGGCGTCTCCTTCGGGAGGCGCCCTTTTGGCGTTCCCGGCGGCTGTCCTGTCCTTTGTGGTTCCTGCACCTACGACAAAGGCTCCGAGCGCCGTCAGGCAGGCTCGGAGCCTTTGTGCGTAGGCGTTACTCGGAGTCGGTGGACTCTTCGTCGGTCGGCTCACCGGACTCTTCGATAGCCGGGGTGCCCTGTGCCCAGTCTTCAGCGACGAAGGGCTCTTCGCCGCGAACGACCTTCTCCCAGTTCGCGGGGAGAACGTAGTCGGCGTAGCCGCACTCCTTGAGCTCTGCGGGCAGCTGGAGCGTCAGGCGCTCCTTGCCGGCGTCGCGGGCGTCTTGCGACGTGCCGACGTAGATCTGGCCGTCTTTCGATTCCTTGTTGACGGCAGAGACCGCGGCGCACAGGTGGTAGACACTACCGCCCTTGGTCCACGTGACTTCGTCTTTGCCGGTGATCGCGTGCACGATGCCGGTCTCGGCGGTGTACTGCTCCACCGACGGTGCGTTCAGGCTCAGGCCAAAGTAGCCGGCGACGAGTGCGACTACGATACCGACGGAACCGGCGATCGCCTTCTGCTTGCCGTCCATGTTCTTGTTCGTGAAGATCAGGATGATGAGCGGCAGGAAGGCGATGATCGTCATGATCAGGCCCAGCTGGTTCTGGATGAAGAAACGCACGGTGTCTTTACGCGAAGCCGGGTCAAGCTTGTTGGCGTTCTTCCAGAGGAGCGAACCAGCGATCGCCAAGATGCCGATGACGACGATCATGACTATCAGTAGCCACATCTTGACCGGTACCTGACGCAGCACGTAGAAGATCGTGAATGCTTCACCGGCGATCGCGAGAATCCACAGCACGAAAGCGACGATGCGGAAGGTCGTGGCCTTCTTCTTCGCCTCAGCCGTGGGCTTCCAGGTGGCCTCAGCCCCCGTGGCCGATGCCTCTGCTGACGAGGGCGTCGACGACTCGACGCGAACGACCTTCTTGTTGGACTTGGGCGCTTGGGCCACGGTTACCTCCGAAATGCAATGTCAACCGCCCCTATCCTGCCGCATAACCGGGGGTTTCGCCGGGTGCACAGCGGGATCGACACACATTGGTGACCTGGAGCCATAACGAGCAGTCACATCAGTCACATCAATCCCAAAAACCTCATTCTTCACGCGACACGCTGTCAAAAATCGTGAAAACTCGCGGAAAACCGGGCGAGTGTCAGATTCCATTGGTACATTCAAGGCGGTCGATCGACCACCTGGGGGCGAAAGCCCGCAGACCACAAGCAATAACAGGCGGCGAAATGTCGCCGCTGGAGGACAACACATGGCTGACAAGAACATCACCAAGACTGAGCTCGTCGCAAGCATCGCTTCGGCAACCGGTCAGAGCCAGGCTTCGGTGTCGGGTGTTCTCGACGCACTGTTCGCTACGGTTTCTGACGCTGTTGCTAAGGGTGCGAAGGTTTCGATCCCGGGTTGGATCGCGTTCGAGCAGGTCGACACGTCCGCACGCACGGGCCGCAACCCGCAGACCGGTGCAGAGATCAAGATTCCTGCTGGCAAGCGCGTCAAGGTGACCGCTGGTTCCAAGCTCAAGGCAGCTGTCAAGTAATTCAGCTTTCTGAACAGAGGGTGTCGCATCGCGCGGCGCCCTCTGTTGTTTTCTCTGTGGTCACGCACGCCGGGCACGTGACGGGCGAGCACCCAGGGGCGAGCGCCTAGGCTAGAAGGGTGAAACCGCGCACGTTGCGGGCCCTCGGCCCGGTGATTCTGATCGTCGCGGCTGTCGTCGCTATCGTGATCGGACTCGCCTATGGCCAAGGCGCGGCACCGCTTGACCTCGGTGACCCCGGCCCCGTGGCCCGGTGGGGTCTGCCGATCGCGAAGATGTTCGTCAACCTTTCGCTGGCGGCAGCTCTCGGCGCTCTCGTGATGGCGCTGTTCGCGTTTAAGCCGGGCGACCGCGCCTACGACGTGCTGCTTGACACAGCGTCATTCGCCGCCGGTCTGCTGACGGTGTCAGCGGGTACCGCAGCGTTCTTCAACTTCGTCCTGGTTTTTAACCCGCAGGTTTCACTCGGCCCCGACTTCGGGCAACAGTTGGGCCGCTACCTGACGGACAACCCGCTCGGAACCGCGTGGCTGCTCACGACGATCGGTGCGGCCGCGCTGACGGTGCTGACGTTCGCGTGGCGTTCGTGGCTCGCGACGCTCTTCGCCGCCGTCCTCACCGTCGCGGTCGCGATGCCCATGGTCACGCAGGGCCACGCTGGCGACCTGGCTAACCACAACCTCGCGGTCTCGTCGCTCGGCATGCACGTCATCGGTGCCGGCGTCTGGGTCGGTGGCCTTCTCGCGATCGTCATCGTGCGTCCCCACGTGAAGAACATCACCACGGTGCTGCTGCGGTACTCGTCGCTCGCGCTGGCCGCTTTCATCGTCGTCGCGCTCAGTGGTGTGGTGCGCGCGTTCACCGGACTCGGCGACTGGCAGTACCTGTTCTCCCCCTACGGTGTGCTCGTGATCGCCAAGGTCATAGCTCTCCTCGCGCTCGGCCTGTTTGGTGCGATGTACCGCACCAAGCTCATCGCCAAGACCGACTCTGCGAAGACGGCAGCGCCGTTCTGGGGCCTCGTCGCCCTCGAACTTGCTGTGATGGGTATCGCGAGCGGTGTGGCCGCGGCTCTTGCCCGCACACCGTCTCCTGTGGCGCTGCTGTCGACCGGTGTCTCGCGCACGCCCGCAGAGCGCCTCACCAACGCACCGCTGCCGCCCGAGCTCACGATCGACCGCTGGTTCTCCGAGTGGAACATCGACATCCTGTGGCTGTCGTTCGCCGTTGGTGGCATCGTGCTGTACCTGATGGGTGTCTACCGTCTGCACCGCCGGGGCGACCACTGGCCGATCTACCGCACGGTCCTGTGGATTCTCGGCATGCTGCTGCTGATCTGGGTGACGAACGGCCCGATCAACGCCTACCAGGCCTACCTGTTCAGCGTGCACATGATGGGCCACATGTTGCTGGCCATGGCGATTCCGCTGTGCCTTGTCTTTGGTTCCGCGATCACCCTGCTGCTTCGCGCTGTCGACAAGCGTCGCGATGGCACCCGTGGCGTGCGCGAATGGGTGATGTGGGCAATCCACTCGCCGTACTCCAAGGTCATCACGCACCCCATCGTTGCCGCCGCCATCTTCGTCGGCTCGCTGTGGCTGTTCTACTACACCGACCTGTTCCGCTGGGCACTGTATGACCACCTCGGTCACATCTGGATGGTCGCCCACTTCTTGATCTCGGGCTACCTGTTCGTGCTCACCCTTGTTGGCATCGACCCGATTCCGTTCCGCTTCCCGTACGCGGGCCGCCTCATCACGCTCGTCGCGGTCGCCGCGATGCACGCCTTCTTCGGCATGGCCATCATGATGAACGAGGGGCTGATGGCCGCCGAATGGTACGGCTCGATGGGTCGCACGTGGGGCAATACGCCGATGGCGGATCAGTACGTGGGCGGCGGCATCGCGTGGTCGATCGGTGAGATTCCGACGCTCATCACCGGCATCGTTATCGCGATCCAGTGGAGCCGCAGCGACGAGCGCCTCCAGCGCAGCCGCGACCGGCACGCTGACCGCACGGGCGACGCCGAACTCGAAGAGTACAACGCCAAGCTCGCGTACATGGCTGAGCGCGACGCCGCCCGCGGCGAGTAGCCGCACGACGCATTGCGGCGCTCGCAGCGCAACTGAATGGTTCCGCTAGTCCAGCTCGACGGCGGAGATACTGATCGACGCTTGCCCATCGGGCGTCATGCGAATCGCGCCGCGCATCGTGAACGGCACGTCTTCAACGCGCTCCCACGTTGATCCGTCGTAGAGCGACTTCATTTCGACGGTGACGGTCGCGACCGCGCTCACCTCCGGGATGAGCCAATTGGAACCATCGGGTGCGACGGTGATGGCCGGAAGTTGCGAAATGGTCCAGGTGGGCAGGTTCGCGATGCGGTTTTCGACCGTGAGGCCAAACGGGCAATTCGTGGGCTGCAGAACCTGTTGTGACGCGCACTGCGTGACGAGGAAGTCGTTCACGCGCTCTTGGATAACCTCGACGAACTCGGGCGTCGGCTGCGTCTGTACAACTACCGGTACCGATGTGAGCGGCACGTCGGCGAGCACCGCGGTTCCGCTCGCCGTGGAGATCGCGGTGTCGACAGCGACCGAATACAGGCCGGGGGAGAACACCAGCATGGGGATCGCCTCGGAGGGAATCGCGTCGACGCCGTCGATGGAGACCTGGCGCTTGTCGACCGTGAACCCGTTGATCGAGTACGACATCGAACCGAAGACGGTGAGATCGATCACGCCGAGCGGGGTGCGGGCGAACTTCCATCCCGGCGCCAGCCCCTCCCAGCCGTTCTCTTGCACGGCGAACGTCGTGGTTCCGTTGACACCGCCGGCGGTGTACGAAGCGGTCACCAAGACGAGATCGCCATCGGTGCGCTCAGAGACGATTTCAATGTTGCTGAGTGGTGCGAGGGCATCACGGCGAAGGAGGGCGTCGGAGGCTGTGGGGTCGATGCCAGCTTCTTCGAGCTCGGTGGAATCAACGCTCACGCCGGGTACGACAAGCGCGTCAGCGGCGCGGCCTTCGCTTAGCAGCGTCAAATATTTCTCGACAAACGCGCCCGGGCCGTAGACGTTCGTGTAGAGCAGCTTGTAGCCAAAGAAACCGCCCACGGCGAGGAGCACTCCGGCCAGGGCCAGGAGTGTGAGGTCACGCGCGAGTCTGCGCTTGCCGCGGCGTTGCTCTGGCTCCACGAGAACAGTCTAGGGATTCGCGCCGGTGCAGAGCCTGAGCGTTGAGTGGTGGTCTCTGATGGTGTGAATCGCCGCGGCGCGGCGCACACCCGGGCAACTACGATGGAATGAAGCCCAGCTGAAGGACAATCGTGAACCTCCCACCCCTCTCGGCGGAACAAGAAGCCGTGTTCCGTCTGATTGAAGACACGCGTGAGCATGTTTTCGTGACGGGGCGTGCGGGCACCGGTAAGTCCACGCTGCTTCAGTACTTGGCGTGGAACACGTCGAAGCAGATCGCGATCTGTGCGCCGACGGGTGTTGCGGCGCTCAACGTTGAGGGCCAAACGATTCACTCGCTGTTTCGCCTGCCGATCGGCTTGATCGCCGACAGCGAGATTGAGCAGTCTGACCCGACCCGCAAGATTCTCAACGCCATCGACACCCTCGTGATCGACGAGATTTCAATGGTCAATGCTGACCTGATGGACGGCATGGACCGTGCCCTGCGCCAAGCGCGCGGCAAGCGCGGCGAACCATTCGGTGGCGTGCAGGTCGTTATGTTCGGCGACCCGTATCAGCTTGCCCCGGTGCCGCCGCGCGGCGATGAGTTGCGGTACGTGCAAGACCACTACCGCTCGTTCTGGTTCTTCGACGCCCACGTGTGGGCGGGCAAGGCGAGCGACGCGGGCATGCTCGACATCGGAACCCCGGGTGCGCCGCTGCACATCGTCGAGCTCGTCGACATTCACCGTCAGTCGGACGACGGTTTCAAGACCATGCTCAACGCCGTGCGCTACGGCCGCGTCACCGCTGATATCGCGGGCGTTCTGAACACGCAGGGCGCGCGCACGCCGTCGGATGACCCGGAGAACCCGGTCATCACGCTCGCGACCCGCAACGACATCGTCAACAACATCAACCGTCGCCACCTCGCCGCCCTCCCCGGTCGCGAGCAGACGGCCGTCGCCGAGATCAACGGCGAATTCGGCCGGGGCGAAGCGAACTATCCCGCCGACGCTGAACTCAAGCTCAAGATCGGCGCGCAGGTGATGTTTTTGCGCAACGACATTGGCTCGTTCCCGGAGCCGCCGCGGTACGTGAACGGAACCATCGGAACCGTCACGCGCATTTCCGGAGATAGCGTGCGCGTCGATGTGGATGGTGATGAGTTCGACGTCGAGCCGACGGTGTGGGAGCGATTCCGCTACGCGTACAACGCGTCGACGAAGCAACTGAAGCGCGACATCGTCGCGGAGTTCACGCAGTTTCCGTTGCGGCTCGCGTGGGCCGTGACGATCCACAAGTCACAGGGCAAGACCTACGACCAGGCGATCATCGACCTGGGTTCGGGCGCGTTCGCGCCGGGGCAGACGTACGTCGCGCTGTCACGCCTGACGAGCCTTGACGGACTTTACTTGTCGCGTCCGCTTCGCCCCAGCGACATTCGCGTCGACCCTGACGTGCAGCGCTTCATGGCCGGCGTCCGCCGCTCTCAGCAAGCGACCGCTCGCCCCGTCACGTCGTAGCGCGACTTATGGCTGCCGTTACGCGACGGCGACGGTGTGCTCGGCCCAGAGCTCGGTGAAGATGTCGGTGTTGAACTGGTAGGCGGCGAGCACTTCGTTGATGATGCGCTCCTTCTCGTCTTCGCTCCAGCCAGCCTCATCGAGTTCGGTGCGGTACACGTCTTTGAACGCGCGCGGGTCGGCAATGTCGCCGAACAGGTAGAAGCCGATGCCGTTCGTCTCGAAACCGAACTGGCGGGCGACGACACGGCCGATGTAGATGCCGCCCGAGAGGTCACCGAGGTAGCGGGTGTAGTGGTGTGCGACGTAGCCGCCGGCCCACGTTTTGCCGACCTGTTCGATGCGCTCGACGTAGCGCTGCGTTGCGGGCAGAGCGACAATCTCGTTGCGCCAGTTGTCGCCGAGCAAGAATGCGAGGTCGGTCTCGAGTGCCGGAATGCGCGTCAGCTTGTCGCTGATGAAGCGCGCTGCGATCGGGTCGTTGCGCATGCGCTCGGTCGCCTCTTCGAGCGCGAGGTAGATGAAGTAGTGCTGTACGACGAGCGCCGTATAGTCTTCGCGGCTGAGTTCGCCCTTGAGCAGGCTCGCCATGAAGCCCGCGCCTTCGCTGTCAGAGTGCGCGCCAGAAGCGCGGTCGCGAATGGCGGCAGAGAAAGGAATGAGTTCAGCCATGCCTCCATAGTAAGGCTTGGCTAACCTCACTCGCCGCCCGAGGTTTCGATGAACGGTCTATTCGTGGGGTCGCGGTTCCACACCGAGCCGCTCGCATGCAGCGTCGTACAGCGCGACAACCTGCTTGCGCACCTGCGGGCGCTCCGAAATGGAACCACCGGGCCAGGCAACGGTGATCTCCCGCGGGCCGTCGGGGGTCGTTGCTGTCCACGTGGCTTCGTCACCGGTGAAGCCGGTCATGACCGCGTCGGTCGCATCGGCCGCGCCAAACGCACGCACGATGAGCAGATTATCTGCGGTGTGGTCGGCGTTCATGTGGCGCAGGACGCCCGCGATCACGGCGTCGTCAAAACGAAAGGTCATGGTCACAGCCTATGCTCGGGGAGAAAATGCGCCTACACCGTAGACTCAACGGGTGACTGTATCGGTGAATGCAAAGCGGAGCCGCGCCCGGCGGATGGGCCGCGCGCTCGCGGCGACCCTCGTGACGGCAAGCCTCGCTCTGAGCGGTTGCACCTCCGACAAAGTCGAGACGCTCGATACTCCCGCGCTCGCCGAGGGCAACTTGCCCGCCGAACTGGTCGCGTCAATGGAAAGTGTCGTCAATGCGGCGATCGCAGGTTCCGGTGCTTCGGGTGCCATCGTGGGCGTCTGGGTGCCGTGGAGCGGTTCTTGGGTTGCCGGAGTCGGAACCACGGAGCTGGGCGGATCGAAGCCCATGGATCCTGACATGACGTTCCGCATTGGCGAAATTACTCGCGCGATGACGTGTGATGCGCTGTACGGCATGGTGGCTGACGGCACGGTTGAACTGAATGACCCGGTGACGGACTACGTGTCGGGTGTTCCGAACTTGAGTGACGTCACTCTCGATCAGCTCTGTGACTCGACGTCGGGCCTTACCACGATCGCGCCGGCCACGAAGAGCCGCATGGTGAGCTCGCCGGAGCGTGAATGGTCTGCCCGTGAGCTCGCGAGCTTTGGTCTGGGCCGTGGCGTCGTCGCGGCTCCTGGCGAGCGGTTCGTCAACTCCGATACCGGATACCTCCTCCTCGGTATTGCGCTGGAGCGCGCTTCGGGGTTGACCCCGCAGAAGTACCTCGAGAAGTACGTAACCCTGCCGCTTGGCCTCGAGAATACGGCTCTGCCGGGGGATGCCGCGGCTGCGCCGAGCAAGGGTGGCCCTCACGGGTACCTGACGTCGAACGGGCCCGAAGGTTGGCTCTGCGCCTCGCCGACGGACCTCACGAAGATTTCCGCAACGACCGGCTCAACCGATTCGGGTGTTGTCTCAACCATTACCGACCTCGGGCAGTACGGGCTTGCTCTCGCCGAGCAGACGCTTGCGCAGGGTAAGGAAACTGGGCGCTATGACGCGCCTCTCGCCATCGCAGACTCCCTGCCGGCATGGTCTACGACCATCGGTGGCGTGCAGTTCTCAGACAGCATGGTCGGTTATGCCGGTTCCACCCTCGGATACGCGAGCGCGGTATGGTCTGATCCGGCAACCGGCGTGACCGTTGCTGTCATGGTGAACAACTCCACCAACGGCGCCGGTATTGTCCGTTCGCTGGCCTTCCAGCTCGTCGCGCTCGCGGCGACCGCTCCGGCAGCCGGCAACCAGACGGTTCCGGAGTTTGGAATCCCGTGGACCGCTGAGGCGGAGGCTGCCACCATCCAAACCAGCGCCATCTGCCCGATCCCGTAGCGCAGGCCATGCAGCGTGACGGCCGCGCCAGTGCGGTCGCTCTTGTCGGCCTGGGCTTGCTGTGCCAAGAAGTCGGGGCCTCGTTCGGCGTCTTGATGTTCGGGTTGACGAACCCGGTCGCTGTGGTCGCGTTTCGCCTCGTGTTCGCCGCGGTGATTCTGGTGATCGTGACGCGCCCGCGCGTGCGGTCGTTCACGGGCCGCCAGTGGCGCGGCATCGTGCTGCTGGGTGTGGTGTTGACCACAATGAACGTCGCGTTCTATCTCGCGCTGGAACGGCTCGCGCTGGGCGTCACGGTCACGATTGAGGTGCTCGGCCCGCTCGTGCTCGCCGTCGTGATGGCGAAAAAGAAGAGTGCGTGGTTGTGGGCTGGCCTCGCGTTTGTCGGCGTTGCCGCACTGGGCGGTGGTTGGGACAGGCTTGACCCGCTCGGCGTGCTGTTTGCGCTTATCGCGGGCGCGTCATGGGCGGGCTATATTCTCGCCGCGGCCCGGGTTGGCCGTGAAGTAGCGGGTGTTTCTGGCCTGGCGCTGGCGATGACCGTCGGTGCGGTGATCGTGATGCCGGCGGCGCTGGTCATCGACGCCCCCGCCTTCATCAACCCGACGATCATCCTGTTGGGCCTCGGCGTTGCCGTGCTCTCGTCGGTCATCCCGTACACGGCCGAGCTGTTTGCCCTGCGCAAGATAACCGAATCAACGTTCTCGGTACTCATGAGCCTCGGCCCAGCCACCGCGTCAATCGTGGGCTGGCTCGTGCTTGGTCAGCACCTCACCATGCTTGAGATCGCCGGCATCGTGCTCGTCGTGGCCGCCAGCATGGGGGCCGTGCTCGCCGCTGGGCGCACCGCCCCGCCAGCAGAGCCCGTCGCGTGACGAAAAAGCGGCCCCGCGCAGTGCGGAGCCGCCTTTACAAGAAGCCCAGGGCTAGCGAACCTTGGTGACCTCGAACTGCATGCGCGGGTGGGCGTATGCCTCTTGCGACTCGATGAGCTGCAGTTCGCGCTGACCCGACGTGAGGGTGTTCTCCAGCAGGTCCCACACGCTCGACGCGGTGCGGGCCAGCGCCGTCGCGGCTGATCCCGTCTCGCGGTAGTGGGCGGTAAACAGTGCCGCAGTGACATCGCCCGAGCCGTTGGCCTTCATCGGCAGGTGCGGCGTCTGCACAATCCACGCACCTGTCTCATCCGCTGCCAGCATCTCAATGGTTCCGCTCGGGCGATCCGGACGCTCGACGCTCGTCACCAGCACCGTCTTCGGGCCCATGGCGAACGCCTTATCGACCGAGTCGAGCGTGGATTCGAGGGTGTCGGGCTCGGTTTCGGTGAGGAATCCGAGTTCGAACTGATTCGGCGTGATGATGTCGGCTTGCGGAACCACGCGCTCGCGCAGCAGCACGGGGATCGCGGGTGCCACGAAACAGCCCGACTTCGCGTTGCCCATAACCGGGTCGCACGAGTAAACCGCAGAAGGGTTGAGCTTCTTGACGCGGGCGACAGCGTCAAGAATGACGTCGCCGATGCCGTCGCTGCCCTGGTATCCGCTCAGGACGACATCGATGTCGCACAGGCCGCCGCGTTCTTCGATGCCGGTGATGACTTCGCGCACGTCGTCGGGGCTGATGAGCGGCCCGCGCCAGGCGCCGTACCCGGTGTGGTTCGAGAAGTTGACGGTGTAGACGGGGAGAACCTCGACGCCAATCCGCTGCAGGGGGAACACGGCTGCTGAGTTGCCCACGTGGCCGTAGGCAACGGCGGACTGGATGGAGAGAACCTTCATGACAAGCATTCTTGCACCTCGGTGGCATGCGACACGAAGTTGGCCTAGGCCGAAAGTGTCATCCCGCGTGTCAGGTGCCTGCTGATGCGGGCGTTACGCAGCCAGCATCGGCGCGATGTTTTCTGCCCACACGTCGATCGACAGCTTGACGATGAGGGCGGCGACCACGACCAAGAACACGATGCGAATGAACTTCGTGCCCTTCGAAATCGCCATGCGCGAGCCAACGTATGAACCGAGCATGTTGGCGAAACCGACCACGATGCCGAGCATCCAGAGAACGGAACCATGGGGCACGAATAGCAGCAGGGCGCCGAAGTTGGTGGCAAAGTTGACGATTTTGGCTTTCGCGCTGGCCTGCAGAAAGTCGTAGCCGATGAGCCCGACGAGGCTGATGACGAGGAAGGTGCCGGTGCCCGGGCCGATCATGCCGTCGTAGAAACCGATGACGGCACCGAGCGCGGTCGCGGTGAGGATGTGCTTTTTACCGTGGAACCGCAGTGCGGCTTGCGCACCCATAGCCGGCTTGAACGCGGTGAACAGCGCGACACCGATGAGGGCGAGCACGATGATTGGCTTGAACACCGAGGCGGGCAGGATCGTGGCGACAAACGCGCCAACGAAGCTGCCGATGAGGGCGATCACCGCCATGATCGTGGCGGTGCGCATATCGGGTTTCGCGCGCCGATAGTAGGTGATGCTGCTGGTCGCGGTGCCAAAGATCGAGCCAAGCTTGTTGGTGGCGAGCGCCTGCACGGGCGTGATCCCGGGGATCAACAGCATGGCGGGCAATTGCACGAGCCCGCCGCCACCGACGACGGCGTCAACCCAGCCTGCGAAGAGTGCGGCGATGATGACAAAAGCCAGCACGCCCCATGTCAGCCCATCAATACCCAGCACCCTACGAGGGTACTCCGGCGTTGTGCTGGCGATTGACGCCGGTTGCGCCTCGTCACGCCGGGTCATGCGGGGGCCGCGAGGTGCGAAGCGGGTCTACCGTGGAACCATGACAACGTACGTGAAGGTCTGCGGCTTGCGTCACCCCGAGGAAGCTGAGGTGGCGCTCGCGGCGGGAGCCGACGCGATTGGCGTGGTGTTCTCGCAAAAGAGTCCACGCCGGGTGAGTGTTGATGAGGCGCGTGCGGTCGTTGCCGCCGTCGTCGGCCGCATCGACACCGTTGTCGTGACGAACGATCTGGATGCCGCCGAGGCTGCGCAGATCGCCCGCGAGATCGGTGCGAGCGTCGTGCAACTGCACGGTTCGTACACCGCGGAAGACTTCGCACGAGCCCGCGCGATCGTTCCGCGCGTGTGGCGTGCGACGTCGCTTGCTGAGACCGACGAGCTCACCGTGGGCGCGTATGGCGATGAGGCGATGCTGCTCGATGCCCCGCGCCCGGGCTCGGGTGAGCGGTGGGATCTCTCCGCACTCGCCGCCCACAATCTTTCCGGCCGCTGGCTCCTCGCTGGCGGACTCAACCCCGACAACGTCGCCGCCGCCATCGCCGACGTGCACCCGTGGGGCGTTGACGTTTCGAGTGGCGTCGAGTCGGCGCCGGGGGTGAAAGATCTCGACAAAATTCGAGCGTTCGTCGCTTCGGCGCGGGGAGTCTCGGATGCCTCGGCAGAAGGAGTGTTGGCATGACGAGGTCGATCCAGGAGCTCTTCGGCATCGACGTGCCGATCGTGCTCGGTCCGTTTGGCGGTGTTTCGAGCGTCGCGCTGACCGCGGCAGTGAGCAACGCTGGCGGCCTCGGCTCGTATGGGCTGTACGGCTACACCGCCGAGCGCATCGCTGCGACGGCGGCCGAACTGCGTGCCGCGACCGACAAACCAATCAACCTCAACCTGTGGTGGCCTACCGGCGACGAAGCCGATCCCGCCGACGTCGATTGGGACGCGGCCGTCGCCGGCGTCGCCCCCTTCTACGCCGAAGCCGGCCTCGACCTACCTGCTCGCCCCGAACACTTCCTCCCGCCGTTTGACGAGCAGCTCGCCGCCGTCATCGAGGCGCGCCCCGCCGTCGCGAGCTTCGTGTATGGCGTGCCCGGTGCGGTTGCGATTGAAGCGCTGCACGCGGTTGGTACACGGGTCGTCGGAACCGCCACGAACGTTGCCGAGGCGCGTGCGCTCGCGGCGGGTGGCGTCGATGCGATCATCGCGAGCGGCATGGAGGCCGCCGGTCACCGCGTGACTTTCATTGGTGCTGCTGAGGATTCCCTCCTCGGAACCTTCGCCCTGGTTCCGCAGGTCGTCGACGCCGTCGAGGTGCCGGTATTGGCTGCGGGTGGCGTCGCCGACCGCCGCGGTGTGGCCGCCGCGCTCGCGCTCGGGGCCCAGGGCGTCGTCGTCGGCAGTGCGTTTTTAGCGACCGCCGAATCGGTCGCCCCCGCGTCTCACAAGGCGGCGCTGCACACCGTCGCGGAGAGCGGAACCGTGCTGACGCGTGCGATGAGCGGACGCCTCGCGCGGGGCATTGAGAACGACGCCATGCGTCGACTGGCCGCCGTCGGGCACGCGCGGTTCCCGGCGCAAAATATGCTCACCGGCGGGTTCCGTCGCGTCGCAGCCGAGCAGGACGATGCGTCGAAGCTGTCACTGTGGGCAGGGCAAGCGGCGTCGCTCGCAATCGGCGAGACGGCCGCCGACGTGTTCGCCGAGCTGGCAGCCGGGTTCTAACTCGCTGAGATTCGAGCCAGCGCTACGCGCTCGGCGGCAACGTCATGCCCGCATCAATGCGTGACGTCTCGTCGAGGCGGTGCCATTCGCGGTTGACGTAGGCGAGGGGCGTCGAGCCTTCGCCCACCTGGCGGTTGATGCTCACCTGCAGTGCTTCAGCGGCGATCACGGTGGATCCGCTGGCATCCATCTGGTTGATGACCCGGCAACGAACCCACGCGCGGGCACCCGTGAAGCCGGTCTCGCCGGTGGGGAGCTTTTGCCACAGCGTGGTGTCGCCGAAGCGGTCGATACCCTTCGTGGCGCCGCGCTGGGCGAGCGGAATGTCATCAACGTCGAGCAGGTGCACAACGACCGTGTCACTCTTCACGATGACGCTCGTCGCTGACGAAACAGTCGTGACCGAGAACATCAGCAGCGGCGGATCCACGTTGACCGAGGCGACCGACGTTGCCGTCAGCGCGACCGGCCCGTCGCCAGCGTCAGCGGTGATCAGTGCGACGCCGCCCGGGTGCCCACGAAAAACAGCCTTGAAATCGTCGGCAGAAACGTGGTGTTCGGGGTCAGCGCCCAGGGAAATCGGAGAGGCATTCGTCACCCTTCGACCGTACCCCGGCGGAATGGGGGCGGGCTCGGTTGCGCCGTTTTTCGTCACGCGACGCCATCCGACGTCACGATGCCACATGGTTCCGCAGCCCCACCAGCACTGTCCGTTGGCGAACATGCGCGGCCGGGGTATGCCCGGTCAGCGGGGGAGGGCGTCGCGGAAGGAGTTCCAGGCCGACTGACAGCGGGCGGCGATATCGGTGCTGTGAGACTCGTCGAGGACGGGCCACGGGGTTCCGGAGGTGTGGAGCTCGGCTGTAGCGGCCTCGCCCAGCAGGTATTCGCGGAGGAACTCGGCCTGCACGGCACCCAGCAGCACGTTAGCGGCGCCAGCCTCGGCGGCGAGGGCGTTGAAGGTGGCCGCGCGTGCGCTCATATACCTCGAGCCCGGCAGCGGCTACGGCCGCGAACGTCTTGGTTAGTCGGGTGAGTTCAGCATCAGATTCCGGAACCACGAGTACGGGTCGAAAAGAGAATGACACGGGGCGAATGGCGTCGACGCCCGTGAGATCCACCCGGTTGCCGGGGCCCGCTTCGGCCACGCGGCGCAGCGCTTCCCGTAGCGTCGCCGCCACATCGGCGGGCTTGGCTCGGTTCGGGTCACGAATCAGCCGCGGGTGCGGGTTCTCCACATAGATCACCCGCGGGTCAATGGCCGCCTAGGCCCGATAAATCGGCGCGGTCGTGCAGTCGGTGTAGTCGAGCTGCAGACGCTCTGTGTAGTCGTCAACGACGAACTCGCGCACCTCCTCGGGCATGGCCGACCCGCCGTGAGGTGTCGACACCAAAATGTCGGCTTCGGCAAGGGCATCCTCGAGCGTGCGGCCCTCGCCCTTGCCCGCCCAAAACGTGATGTCGTCGGGCGTGAAGACCGTGCCGCGTTCGACGACGCGAATCATGAAATCACCAGCGCCAAGAGCGAACCGACCACAGCGATGACAGCGGTGGTGCTAGAGCGAAAGAACGGGGAGGGGTGTCTCAACGACTGCACCGTTTTCGACGGTGAGAGTCAGCGCGAGGGAGTCTTTTGTGGGGCTGATGGCCGTCACGAAATCGGAACCATTGAAGTGCAGCGAATCGAGATTGCCGCACGCCCACCCGGCGCCGAGAGAACCGTCGAGAAGCGCGCGGTGCACGAGCGGACGACGCTGGCCCTCGGCGTCGTAGTGCGGCGAGAATGAGCCGGGCACGAAGCCCAAGCCCTCCGGCAGAACCTGCAGTGTCGGACCATAGCTGTCCGTGGTTCCGCCATCAAACCAGCAGATGCCGCCGGCAGAGCCGCCGGTGAAGACGAGGTTCTCGTTCGCGGGGTCGTTGAACATGTCGGTGAAGATGTCCCACACGCCCTGGCGACGCCACACGTCGTACATGTTGGCGGTGTTGCCGCCGCCGACGTGGATAACGTCGAATTCGGTGATCCACGAGCGCAGGTCATCGCGCTCGCGCGAGAAGAGTGGGAGGTGGTGCGGGGCACACCGGTCAGAATCGTAGGTCTGGTAGAAGCTCAAAATATAGTCGGGACGATCACCCGTTGCGGTGCCGACGAACAGCACGCGAGGGCGGCTCTTGCCGGTGAGATTCAGAATGTACTCGTGGGTGGGATCGTCGCGGCGATCCATCATCACTTTGCCGGCACCGGTCGCCACAATATGAGCCATGCCCACAACATATCGGCGCGCTGCGCCGCTTGTACAGGGCGTCTCACCATCCGATACATTCGCCGGATATCAGTGCACAGATTCCCCGTCGATGCGATGGGCCGCAGCCGCGATTCCCCACAACACCAACAACACAACAACCGATACGGCAGCGGCCCAGAGCCCCGCGACGGCAGAGACCACGACTTCGAAGATAAAGCTCGTCACGCCGATGACCAGGAGCGAGACCACGACCAGCGTCGTAATCAACAGCCGGTTCGCGACCCGCACGACGCGGTCTTTGATTTGCTTGCCGGAGTTCAGTCGGTGCACCAAGACCGGTGTCAGCCCCAAAACGGTTGCGAGTGCTGCGAGCCCGACGAGCACGAGGTAGTGCACCCGAAGGTCGTGAGTGAGGTCTTTGAAGCCGGACTGAAACGCAACTGCCAACAAAAAACCTGACGTGAGCTGGGTGCCCGTCAGCGTCACGCGCAGCTCTTGCAGAATGTCGGTGAAGCGCCGGTCGGCGCGCTGATCTGCGGTCTCGCTGCGGCCTCGAGCCTCCGCGGGGTGTTCAGCGTCGCTGGTCATCTCTCTTTGATAGCAGAACCTGTACGCGCGTGGGTCTTGAATCGTGGCGCGATCAGGCGCACAGTTACTCCGTATCCAACCGAGGAGCGCGCGATGCAAAAGATCATCCCCAACATTTGGTACACCGGCAACGCCGAAGAAGTCGGCACCTATTACGCCTCGATCTTCGACGACACCACGACCGCCGTCACGGCCCGGTACCCCGATGAGGTACCCGATTGGCAGGCCGAGTTCGCGGGCGCACCCCTCGTGGTTGACGTCGCGATCAGCGGCTACCACCTCACCCTCATCAACGCAGGTGGCGAGTTTCACCCCAACCCATCGATTTCGTTCATGCTGAACTTCGACCCGCTCATGTTTGACGGTGATGCGGCGGCAGCCCGCGCCCGCATGGACGCACTGTGGGCGCACCTGACTGAGGGGGGCACCGCCCTCATGGACATCGACGAATACCCGTGGAGCAAGCGCTACGGCTGGATCCAAGATCGTTACGGCGTCAGTTGGCAACTCATGCTGACCGACCCAGACGGCGACCCGCGCCCGTTCGTAATTCCGCAACTCATGTTCTCGGCCGGCGTCGTCGGCAAGTCGCGCGAAGCAGCGACCTTCTTCACCGAGCTGTTCGATGACGCTGCGCTCGGCATGATTGCGGAGTATCCGGAACCATCGGGTAACGCTCCCGAAGGAAGCATCATGTTCGGTGAGTTCTGTATCGGGCCGCAGTGGTTCTCGATGATGGACGATGGCGGTGGCGGCGATAACCCGTTCACGCCCGCCGTATCGCTCGAAGTACAGTGCAAAGACCAGGCCGAAATCGACCGGTATTGGGACGCCCTGAGCGCCGTTCCGGAAGCGGAACAGTGTGGCTGGCTTGCCGATAAGTGGGGCGTCAGCTGGCAGATCGTGCCCGCCAACATGGGCGAACTCATGCAGCGCCCGAACGCCTACGAACACATGCTCGCGATGAAGAAGCTCGTGATCGACGACTTCTAGGCGAAAGAAAAGGGGCCGCCCCGAAGGACGGCCCCCAAGCGATTCCTACTCGGCGTCGGTAACGATGGCCCGAGTCGCCTTGCGATCGGCGATGAGCGTCTCGCGCACGATGCGGCGCAACACCTTGCCGATGAGCGACTTCGGTAGCTCTTCCCACACCGTGTAGCTGGTCGGGCGCTTGTACTCGGCGAGGTGTTCGCGGGCGGTGTCGCGCGCGGCGTCCTCATCGAACGTGGCGCCCTCCTCGAGGATGATGACCGCGGTCACGACCTCGGCGCCGCCACCACGCGGAATGCCGACGACGGCCGACTCGGCCACGCCCGCCACCGTGTTCAGCACCTTTTCGACGTCGCTCGGCGACACGTTGAAGCCACCCGTGATGATAATTTCCTTCTTGCGGTCAACGACCGTCACGAATCCATCTTCGTCTTGCGTCACGAGGTCGCCGGTGCGGAGCCAGCCGCCCTCGAGCAGGGTGGCCGCGGTCTCTTCCGGGCGGTTCCAGTAGCCCTGGAACACCTGCGGGCCCGCGATCAGCAGTTCGCCGACCTCGCCGAGTGCGACTTCAACGGTCGGCTCGTTGGGGTCGACGACCTTGATGTCGGTCGACGGGAACGGGATGCCGATCGTGCCGATCTTGCGCGACTCCTCGTTGAACGGGTTCGCGAGCGCAACCGGGCTGGTCTCGGTGAGCCCGTAGCCTTCGTTGAGCATGGAACCTGCGACGTCTTCCCAGCGGCCCACGACCGCCGGCGTCAGGGTCATGGCACCCGAAATCGAGTACACGACTTCGGAGAGATCCAGGTTGCCGTCACGCGCCACGCGGGCGAGGCGGTCAAACATCGGCGGCACCGCCGGAATGAATGTCGGCGGGAACTTCTTTGCCGCCTTCGACACGAGCTCCGGGTCAAACGTCGGGAACAGCACGGCGCGCGAGCCCGTCTCGACCGCGTAGATCACCGACAGCAGCACGCCGAACGAGTGGAACATCGGGAGGAGCCCGTAGATGGATCCCTTGCCGGGCACGAAGTTGGGCATCCATGCCTTGCCCTGGCGGGCATTGGCCCACAGGTTGCCGTGCGTGATGATGGCGCCCTTCGGGCTGCCGGTGGTGCCCGACGTGTACTGCAGGCACGCGATATCGGTCACCGACGGGCGAGGGTGCGCAGCATCCAGCGGACGTGAGCGTTCCAGCGCGGCGAAATTAACGGTTCCGGGAGCCGGGGCCGTGAGCTTCGATCGCGATTCCTTCGCCTTCGCGATCGGCAGCGACAGCGCCAGGCGCATCGTGAGCGGCATTGCGGTGGTCACGTCAACGGCGACAACCGTGCCGATGCCGAGGTCGGCGGGCAACGACTGAATGAGCGGTGCCACCTTGTTCCACGCGATCACGATCTGAGCGCCGTGGTCGCGGAACTGCACTTCGAGTTCGTCGCGCGTGTACAACGGGTTGTGCTCAACGACAATGGCGCCGAGGCGCAGTACCGCGTAGAACGCGATGACGTGCTGCGGGGCGTTCGGCATGACGAGGGCGACGCGGTCACCCTGCTTGACGCCGAGCTTGCGCAAGCCCTCGGCAACGCGCGAAACGCGGTCGCCGAGTTCGCGATACGACACGGTCTGGCCGAAGAAGGCGATTGCGTCGTTGCGTGCGTACTGGGCGACGCGCTCTTCGAGTAGATCGCTCAGCGAGCCGGTCGGGAGGTCAATGTCGATGGGCGAGCCCTCGGCGTAAAACCTGTTCCATTCGCGGTTTTCATTCACATGCATCCTTCCAGGTTACGCCTGAAAGCAAGAAAAGCCCCGTTCTCGCGGCCGCAAGCCGGAGAACGGGGCACAAGAACGCGTTAGCGAACGATCGCGGTCGGCGACGTCAAGTTCACGAGCACTTCGTGGCTGACCGATCCGAGCAGAAAGCGCGCAATGGTTCCGCGGCCGTGCGAGCCGACCACAGCGAGTCGGGCCGTCTCGGCACGATCCGAGATAGCGTGCGACGGGTATCCGCTGACAACTTCGCGTTCGACGACGAGATCGGGGTAGTCCTGTCCGAGGCCAGCGAGTGCCACCGACTGCATTTCTTCGGTGATCGACTGCATGCTCGCGAGGTAGTTGTCATTGTCGAGCAGAGGCATGTGCGGCACCTGCACCGGGGTCCAGACGCTCACGACGACGAGCGGCTCGCCGAGGCGGTCGGCCTCTGCCGCGGCAAACTTCAGTGCCGCTTCGGAAACCGGGGAGCCATCAACACCGACAACAACGCCGTGACGCTCGGCGTCTTCATCCGACGCGCCAACCACGACGGTCGGGCAGTGGGCAGCGGCCACGATGCGTACGCCGTGCAGACCGCGGCGGCGGCCGGAACCATCACCAAAGTCACTGCCGATCACCAGGAGTGCAGCACCCTCGGTGGCGTTCGCGATGTGCGTGACGGGGTTGCCCTGACGTACCTCAGCCTCGACCGTGAGGCCAGCAGCACGCAACCGCTCGGCTTCGCGACTCAAGAAGTGGTCGGTCGACGACACCGCTGCATCGAGCAACTTGCCTTCGCCGACGGCGCCGGTGGCTCCGCCCACGACAGTAACGAGGTGCAGGGGCTGGCGGCGCTGGGTTGCGCGCTTCTCGGCCCACGCGAGCGCGCGGCGACCAGCTTCAGTATCGGTAAGTGCGACGACAATCGTGCCAGCCATGGTGGTTCCGTTCTTCAAGTGAAGTAGCAACACTTTCAGACTATTCAGGTATCGCGCACACGGCCAGGGTCATCGCCGTGATTAATGACCAGAACGTAGCCGAAGCGCGCTATGGGGTGAACATGCGCTCCACGGGCGGTCGGCCGCGGCTCACACCGCGGCGAGCCAGGGTTGAATCGCTCCACTCGGCGCTCGTCGACTTCACGACGCCGGGGAGAGCATCGAGCGCGCGATTGAGGTTGCCCATGTGCGGATCTTCTCCGGTGAGGGTACGCGTGATGGCGCGAGCGTCGGTCGTGAGGAACGGCGACGGCAGAATCGCGCGCGTGAAATCGAGATCATCAAGCATGAGCTTGCCGAGGAGCGGCAGGCAGTTCGCCACGATCTGCGAGTGGTCAAAAGCGAGGGGCGGAACCGCGTCAAGCGGGGTGCCGTCGGCAAGCTCCGGCAGAATCGCCCACATCGCGATCGACAGGCTCGGGCCGCGCGGGTCGCGGCTGGGCTCATCAAACGTGCGCAGCTGGCCGAGTGCCAGCGGGAGCGCGTCGGTCAGTTTCGCAATGGCACGGTGCGCTGCGCCATCCAGACGCTCGCCCGCACGCATCGTGACACCGGGCAGAGCCTGCTCGCCGGCATACGGCTCAGAGTCGCGCCGCACCAGACCGAGACGAATGTGCTCTGCAGCGGGGTCGAAACTCAGGCACAACACATCGACACTGACCACCGATAGGAGGTCTGTCATGGTGTGCTCCTCTCCCCGCCAGCACGATCCGGCGAATTTTTCTCACACCTAGAATACCTATTTTGCGTGCGCACGAACCTGCCGAACCCGTAGCCTGGCCGCATGCGCGCACACCACTGGATTGCTACCGGCCCCAACGGCATCGCTGACTTTCAGTTTGTTGAGAGTGAGGTGGCCGAGCCCGGCCCCGGTGAAGTCACCATTACGGTGCAGGCGTCGGGCGTGAATCCGGCTGACCTCAAGCACCCGGGTCGTGCGACCGTTTTTCCGGTTTCGATCGGATATGAGGTGGCCGGAACCATTACTGCGCTTGGGCGAAGGCACCGAGATCGCTTCGGGTGGCGGTGCGATCGGTGATGCCGTGCTCGCATTTCGCGTGGAGGGTGGCTGGGCGTCGATCATGACCGTGCCCGCAGACAAGGTCTTCGCTCGACCGAGTCTCTCGGGGTGCTGGAGGCGGCCAACCTGTTGCTCGCGGGGGCGACGGCCGCCGACATGCTGCGAGTGGCGGCGGCGGAACCAGGGGAGACCGTCGTAGGACCCCACCCTGAGAATGCCGCCTACCGCGACAGCGTGCGCGCCGAATTGATTGACATGGCAGCCCGTTGCCCTCGTGCCCGACTCTAACGACGTGTGACGGCGCGTCGGCGAAGCGAGCCTGAGCCGAGTAGCGTCGAAGGGAACACTGGAGGCTGCCTTGTTGAACCCGGAAACCCGTGACCGTATTGCCGCGTCGACCGAACCCGTCGTTGTCGTAACCGGGGCATCGAGCGGAATCGGGGCGGCGACCGTGCGCGACCTCGCCGCCGACCACCTCGTGATCGCGGTGGGTCGCGATACAGGCCGCCTCCAGCAGGTGGTGAGTGCTTCGCGCGCCGGCGCCGTGGTTCCGCTCGGCGTCGACCTCACCGACGTCGACGCCGTCGCGGCGGCATTCGCCGACCTACCCCGCGTTGATGCGCTCGTGAACAATGCCGCCGTGATGTACCGCACGTCGGCGGCGACCCTTGAGCCCGAACAGTTTCGGCTCATGCTTGAGACCAACGTTGTGGCCCCCGCGAACCTCACCCGCCTGCTGTTGCCGCAACTGACCGCCGCCCGCGGCACGATCGTTTTCACCGGTTCCGGTGCTTCCCGCAACCCCGTGCCGCATCACATCGCGTACGCGTCATCGAAGTACGCGCTACAGGGATACGTCGACAGCCTGCGCCTCGAAGTTGCCGGAGACGGTGTGCGCGTCGCGACCGTCGCCCCGGGGCCGACAGCGACCGTCGGCGCGTACCGCATGGACGGATTGCCCGACGACAGCGCAGCGGGCGACCGCATCGACCCGCGCACGGTGGCCCGGTCGATTCGTCACGTCGTCGACGCTCCCGCCGACACCCAGCTCACCGAAGTGTGGGTGCGGCCGCGCGTCGAACGTCGCTAACAGGTGGTTTTGGCGGGCACCCGGGTGAAGCGGTTGCCCGTCCAGGCGAGGAGAGACGGCAAGAACTCGCTGTTTCCGTAGAGCATGCTGATGTGGTCAGCCTCGGGAATCGTGCGATAGGCGAGCGGTGTATCAGCGGCGCAGAGTGCGGCGACGTAGCCGTTTTGCACGCTGATCTTGATGAGCGGGTCTTCGCCGCCCGCCACGATCAGCAGTGGAATCTCGGGGCTCGGTTTCGGAATGTTTTCACGCAGTCTGTCGCCGAGCGCGCCGGTGCGGGGGTCGGTGCGAAAAAGTGAAGGGTCGATGAGGCGCGTCGCAACAACGAGCGCACTGCGCCAACTGCCGGGGCCATCAAGACAGCGCGAGGGCACTTCCCGTGCCGCGCTGATGATGCCGGGGCGGAGGTAGTCCGTCATGCGGACGTCGTCGTAGTGATCTTCGTAAGCGTTCAGCACGAATGCCGCGAACACCATGCCACCGGTGACTGAATCCATCGTGCTCACGAGGGCGGTGAGGTCGCTCACCGGGCTGATTGCGGCGACCCCGCGCACGTCGAGCTGGGGTGCATAGTCGTCCGCGATCCCGGATGCGGCCAGAGCCGCGTGGCCACCCTGTGAGTGACCCCACACGACGGTGGTGCGGGAGATACGCAGGTCAATGATCGAATAGGCGGCGCGCGTCGCATCGAGCACGGCTCGGCCACTGTCTTCACTAATCAGGTAGGGGTGTTCGCCGGGGGTGCCGAGGCCCACGTAGTCAGGTGAGACAAGTGCCCAGCCGTTCTTGATGATGTGTTGCGCCGCGAACATACCGCCGGAGCGGAACATATCGGGTTGCAGTGACGGTGCGCACGGGCGCGTGATGCCGGTCGTCGAGTGCGCCCACGTGACAGAGGGATGAATTTCTTCATCATCCGGGGCGATGGCAATCGCACTCGCGACGTCAATGGTTCCGTCGCCCGCTTCTGTCGTATACAGAAACCGGAACCCGACAGAGCCGTGAGGGATGCCCTCGGTGAGTGGCTCAAACTGAATGAGCTTGCCCGGTTCATCTGGCACGTTACGGGGCGCGGCGTAGAACGTGTCGGTCACCGTTTGGGGCCCGGTCTGCACGAGCGTGACGCCCACCGCCGCGATGGCGGCGGTGGCGGTGACGAGTGCGACAATCGAGCGGCCGAATCGGCGCCACCCGGTGCGCTTACGGCGCTCTTTCGGGAGGGGTTGGCGCGGCAGTGCTCGCCAACCGGCGTCGATGCCCATGACGACGAGCCAGGCTCCGAACACCACTGAGAGCACCACCAGTGAGATATCGCGCCAGAAGAACGCGACGACGCCAAAAATGATCGTGGCAATAGCGATCGTGATGCCGGCGATCTTCTCATCGAGCGGGCGATCGGAACGCGCCATCAGCCACACGCGATAGCCGCCGAGCGAGACCAAGCCGATACCGACGAGCACAGTCAGAGCAAGCACGGTGAGCCACTGCGCCTGCAACACGATAATGCCGACCGTGATCCAGATCGTTGCCGTGATGATGCGCCAGCGCACGGTTGCCGCGGTGTGCCAGAGCGCCAGCACGCCCTCGGTAATCGCACCGAGGCCAATCACGATGGCGAGGATGTCGAGCGAGAGCGTCGGGCGGCCAATGATGAGCCCACCGGCCGCGATTGCTACCGCCGCGATTGCCGCCCGCACCTGCCAAGGCAGCTTGGCGAGGGCTTGCGCAATGAGCGCTTCTCGCAGGGCAATCTTGGACGGCATGGTCTCCCCATTCCACACCACATCGCGGCTCAGCGGGGTGAGGTGCGCGGCGGGCTCGCTGAACGGTCACGCGTTACCCCCAGGAAACGTTGGCGGTGCACAATGGCGATAGGCCGATTGTGACCAGCGAGGAGAAAACATGACCGACGTGGCAAACCTGAATTTTCGATCTCGCCGCTGGGTCAAGCCCGAAGATCTCAACGCTCACGGAACACTTTTCGGCGGCAGCCTGTTGCGATGGATCGATGAAGAAGCCGCTATTTATGCGATTATCCAGATCGGTAATCCCCGCGCTGTTACCAAACTCATCTCTGAAATTGAGTTCTTGTCCTCTGCGCGTCAGGGCGACCTCATCGAGCTCGGCATGCTTGCCACGGCCTTTGGTCGGACGTCGATCACGATGCGGGCCGAGGTGCGCAACATGATCACGAAAGAGCGCATTCTCGCTATCGATCGGATCGTCTTTGTTGGCGTCGACGAAGACGGTCGCCCACTGCCGCACGGCTTCTCAACCATCACATACGATCGTGACCGCTTGCCAAAAGCGCAGAGCGGAAC
>CANNEP010000024.1 GCA_947503655.1 uncultured Microbacterium sp. | reverse complement strand
AATGGCGGTGGCAAATTCTTCAGCGGTAACGAGACCAGACTCACCCGTCACTTCGGGGATAGCCGGGTATTCCGCAACCGGCATGGACGCCAGCGTGAAACGTGCGGATCCGCACGTCAGCAAAATGCCGCCGTCTTCCTGTGTCGCGAGCTCGATGGGAGCATTCGGCAACCGGCTCGCGATGTCGGAGAGCAAACGGCCGTGAACCAGGATCGTGCCCGGCTCGTCAATTGTTGCTTCGATGACGGTACGCGCAGACGCTTCGTAGTCGAATGCCGACAACGACAAACCCTCGTCAGTTGCTTCGATAAGCACTCCGGCCAGGATCGGCTGCGGGTTGCGCTGCGGCAACAACTTGACGACGAACGAGACGGCTTCGCTGAAAACGTCGCGATTCACGTGGAACTTCACGTTCGCTCCCTTGAACTCCCTGCTTGGGGTTACAACACTAGCGCCACTGTGTGGACAAGCCACAGCTCACAGCAAAATCCGTCAGGGTCATCGGAAGTCCTGCTTATTGAGAGAGATTTGGTTAACAGTGTTAACAGCTGTGGATACTGTGGACAACTCTGTGGATCCCAAGCGAGAGTAAGGAATTACAACGCTGTCAGTTGTGGAAAGCGGTGTAATTCCGCGGAATAACAAGCCTGTGGAAAACCGTGTGAAATCACAAGTTCTCCACAGGCCTTGTCATTCCGTTCACAATCCGTCGACAGGAAATCGGATTTATCCACAAGTTATCCACACTGTGTGAAACTCGGTTTTTCGGGCTTCTCGGGCGCGTCGCAGGCCCTCTGAGGGGCTTTTTCGACGTGCAGGTCATTTTTGATGTCTCGAATTTCGACGCGTTAGAGGTCATTTCATACCCGATGAGCGATTTTGGGGCGCTCGGGAGAATCGTTTCTGACGACCTATTTCGGCACTTTTTGACCGCGGCTGATGGTTCCGAAGTCAAAATCGACGAAATAGGGCGCTGAGCGTCGCTGTGAGCGATGGGCCGATATTGGGTGCGCCCGGAGGGAATTGAGCCCTGTGCGGGACAGTAGGCATCGCTGCGGGGCATAAGAGCGCCGACCGAGAGCAGAGAATCGTTTCTGACAACTAAAAAACCCGACTTCGCGATGAGAAGCCGGGTTTTCGAGGTTTTCGCGAGATTTAACGCGCTGAGATTGATCGTGTGTGTCAGCGGCGGCTGAGTTGCGCGGTGATCTCCGTGACCTGGTTGTAGATCGAGCGGCGCTCCTTCATGAGCTCAGCGATCTTCTTGTACGCGTACATGACCGTGGTGTGGTCGCGGCCGCCAAAGAGCTGACCGATCTTCGGCAGCGACAGGCTCGTACGCTCACGGCACAGGTACATCGCGATCTGTCGTGCGGGGGCCCCCCCCTGCGAACGGCTCGAACCGTAGAGGTCGTCAACCGTGAACTTAAAGTACTGGGCCGTCACCGTGATGATGTCGGTCGGTGAAATGACATTCGCTTCGGTCTGGTCGACGATGTCGCGCAGCACGGTCTGGGCCAAGCCCATGTCGAGCGTCGAACGGTTGAGGCTCGCGAACGCCGAAACACGGATGAGCGCACCCTCGAGCTCGCGAATGTTCGACGACACCATCGTGGCGATGTAGGTGAGCACCTCATCAGGAATCTGCAGGCGCTCGCTCTGCGCCTTCTTTCGCAGAATCGCGATACGGGTCTCGAGGTCGGGCGCCTGCACGTCGGTGATGAGGCCCCACTCGAAGCGCGAACGCATGCGGTCTTCGAAGCCGGTCAGCAGCTTCGGCGCCACGTCACTCGTGATCACCACCTGCTTGTCGTGGTCGTGCAGGGTGTTGAAGGTGTGGAAGAACGCCTCTTGCGTCTCAGCGCGGCCCTGCAAGAACTGAATGTCATCAATCAGCAGAATGTCGACATCGCGGTAGCGGGCTTGGAAGGCGGAACCACGGTTGTTAGCGATGGAGTTGATGAAGTCGTTGGTGAATTCTTCGCTGGAAACATAGCGAACACGCACGCCGGCGTAGAGATTGATCGCGTAATCGCCGATCGCGTGCAACAGGTGAGTCTTGCCGAGGCCCGAGTCGCCGTAAATGAAGAGCGGGTTGTAGGCCTTGGCCGGGGCTTCAGCAACAGCGACGGCAGCGGCGTGCGCAAAACGGTTTGACTGACCAATAACGAAGCTGTCGAACGTGTATTTCGGATTCAGTCTCGTGTCGTGACGTGAATTGTGCGTCTGTACTGGTTCCGGAGCCGGCTCTTCAATCGGACGCGGAATCGGCGTCTCGTGCACCGTGACCGGTGCTGTGATCTGCGTTTCGTTGAGATCAGGGTCAACCGCAATGCGGAACCCGGTGGCCTCGTTGCCGCCGACAGCGGCGAGAGCTTCACTCATCGGCTGCTTAATGCGCTTGAGTTGGCCAGCCGTCAGGTCGTTCGGAACCAGGATGTAGAGCATTCCGCCCATGACGCCCTGCGCGACGGCAAGGTTGAGGAAGCCATGCATTTGCGGAGTGACGCGGTCATCGGTCGCAAGCTGCTGCATGACGGCTTTCCAGACAGGAACATCCGGAATGTCGTGCTGCGTCATGGCTGTGTTTCCCCCAACGGAAGTGCGCAATGAACCTGAGTTCATGCTGTGGATAACCCGGTGATTGTGCAACGTTAGCGAGCCCGGATTACAAGAGCAACCTCTACTCTACGGCGGATTTGTGCGTGTCTTCGGGGGTATGGGCCGAAGGTGGGGATAATCACACTTTCGCGTCTCAGTTTGCTTGTTGGCCGGGAAAGTCGTAGCCTAAATCGGTTGACTTATGCCCCGATACGGGTGCATCAACCTTTGTCCGTAAAGTCCCCGGAAGCACTCGTCCCGGTGACTGCATCTCCGGAGTGACCCCATGAGCAAGCGTACTTTCCAGCCGAACAACCGCCGCCGCGCCAAGAAGCACGGCTTCCGCGCCCGCATGCGCACCCGCGCGGGCCGCGCGATCCTTTCTGCACGTCGTGCAAAGGGTCGCGTCGAGCTTTCGGCGTAAAACTCGCGGTGCTCGCGAGACCGCATCGCATCACCCGCGGAGCCGACTATAAAGCAGTCGTCCGACGCGGTGTTCGAGGTGCAGGCGCGCACACTGTGACGTATGTCACCCACACGGGTGATGATCGTCCGGCGCGTTTTGGTTTCATCGTGAGCAAGCAGGTAGGCACGGCAGTCGCACGCAATACGATTCGCCGTCGCCTCAAGGCGATTTGTGCCGAAGCACTGCCTTCGGTGCGTGTGGGCGCGGATGTTGTCATCCGCGCCCTTCCGTCGTCTGCCGGTACTGATTTCCAGTCGCTGCGTGCAGAGGTACGACGATCTTTGGAGAAGAAGGCATCATGACGAGCGCACTTCCTGCGTACGCTCGCGGCACCGATCATTTCGCGGCGCGTGACTTCTTCCGTTCTCTTCCCCTGTGGCCGCGTAATGCGGCTGTTGGCGTTATGACTGCGTATCGCGCCGTGATCTCCCCGATCTATGGCGACGTCTGCAAGTACTATCCGTCTTGTTCCGCCTATGCCGTTGGTGCACTGCAGCAACATGGCCTGCTCAAGGGTTCGGCGAAAGCCGCGGCACGCATCGGTCGCTGCCACCCGTGGGCTCAAGGCGGCGAAGACGACGTTCCCCCTCATCCGCATTTTCGCCACGGACTCACGCCGCGTGGGTTTGTCGTGCCGTCTGGAAAGGACTGATCCGTGGATCTGTTTTCCATCATCCTCTGGCCCCTGAAGTGGGCCGTTGAAGCGATCCTGGTCGCCTGGCACTGGTTGCTCACTGCCGTTGGCATGGATCCGGCTAGTGGAACCACGTGGGTACTTGCCATCGTGGGTCTCGTTATCGTCGTGCGTTCGGCCCTCGTGCCGCTGACGGTGAAACAGATTAAGAGTCAGCGTCGTATGATGGAAATCGCTCCTGAACTGCGAAAAGTACAGGCGAAGTACAAGGGCAAGAAGGATCAGCTCAGCCGTGAGGCGATGAGCCGCGAGACGATGGCGCTGTACAAGAAGCACGGCACCACGCCGGTTTCTGGCTGCCTTCCGCTTCTGGTGCAGATGCCGATCTTCTTCGCTCTGTTCTCGGTGCTTAACGATGTCACGAAGCACGCGAAGGCCGGCGACGGTGGTGTCGGTCTGCTTAACGAAAAGCTGACGCAGCAGTTCTACGACGCCAAGCTGTTCGACGCCGCGTCACTGCATGACTCCCTCATGGGTGCGCTCGAGGCGAAGAACGCTGGATGGGAGATGACGGTCACGATTCTCGTGATCCTCGTCGTGCTGATGATCGCGTCGCAGTTCTTCACGCAGCTGCAGATCGTCTCGAAGAACCTCTCCCCCGAGGCCAAGACCGGCCAGGCGTACCAGATCCAGAAGATCATGCTCTATGTTCTTCCGTTCGCCTTCGTCTTCTCCGGTGTCTTCTTCCCGCTCGGTGTTGTTATCTACTGGTTCATCTCGAACCTGTGGACCATGGGCCAGCAGTTCATCGTTATTCGCAACATGCCGACCCCTGGTTCTGATGCCGCAAAGGCTCGCGAGGCTCGCCTGCTGAAGAAGGGCAAGGCACTCGACGCCAAGGGCAACATCATCACCATCGCGCAGTACGAGGCTGAGCAGCAGCGACTGCTGGAAGAAGCTGAGCAGCGCAAGGCACAGGCTCCCAAGCGCGAGCAGCCGATGGGTAAGAACCGTGCCAAGAAGCAGGCTCAGAAGCAGAATAACGCTCAGAACAACTCGGGTACCGGTTCTGACGATGCCAATCCCGACGACACGAAGAAGTAGGAGGCGACGATGACTGACGCACCCGTGAACCAGCCGGTAGAGGCTGCAGACCTCGAGCAAGAAGGCGACATCGCCGCCGACTACATTGAGGGTCTCCTTGACATCGCCGACATTGATGGCGACCTTGAGCTCGACGTTCGTCAGGGCCGTGCCTACGTCTCGGTAGAGTCGGACGGCACCTCGCTGCGCACGCTCTCAGACCCCGAGACCGTGCAGGCACTGCAGGAGCTCACCCGCCTGGCCGTGCAGAACAAGACGGGACACTTCTCCCGCGTGATTCTGGATATCGGCGGCTCGCGTGATGCACGCCAGCAGGAGCTGGAGAAGCTCGTCGACCGCGCTATTGCTCGCCTCGATGAGGGTGCTTCGCAGGCTTCCCTGCCCGCAATGTCGTCGTACGAGCGCAAGCTGGTACACGACATCGTGTCGGAGCGCGGCTTGATTTCGGAGTCGTACGGCGACGGTGCTGACCGTCACACCGTGCTTCGCCGCGCATAGTTTCACGTGAAACATTCATGACGCTCGAACTCGAACCGGTAGCAGCAGTAACGCTGTTCGGCGACAACATCGACAAGGCTCGCGCCTTCACACAGGCTCTTGCTGAGCAGGGTGAAGAGCGCGGCCTGATCGGCCCGCTGGAACTCCCCCGCCTGTGGACGCGCCACATTCTGAACAGCGCAATCACCGCTCCCCTGTTCTCGGGCCGCGTTGGCGACGTGGGCTCTGGTGCCGGCCTCCCCGGCCTGGTGCTTGCGATTGCGCGACCTGACGTGGAATGGGTGCTCATTGAGCCCATGGAGCGCCGCGTGAACTGGCTTAACGAGCAGGTGGAGGCGCTCGAGCTGTCGAACGTCACCGTCTTCCGTGGTCGCGGCGAAGAATGGCCCGAAGGCCCCGTTCTCGACGCTGTCACCGCACGCGCAGTGTCAGCCTTGCGCACGCTCATCCCCTTCACCGCTCCCCTGGTGCGCGATGGCGGTGAAATCATCTTCCTCAAGGGTGCCTCGGTGCAAAACGAGATCGACGCAGCCGAAAAGGTGATCCGCAAGTACAAGATCTCGGACATCTCGGTATCGGTACTCGGCGAGGGCGTCCTCGACGAATCGACGCGAGTGTTCCGTGGAGTTGTTCGCGGGTAATCTTCTTTCGGATCTAGGCCTCTGTTTCACGTGAAACAGAGGCCTTCTTCTTTGTGGCGACTGGGTTCTGGCAGCTAGGTTGTGAGCGCTGGGTTGGAGTGGCTGGGTTGCGACGGCGGAGCGGCGGATAGCTCCGGGAATATCTCCGGGCCGTCCCTGCGGGTCGGCCTGCCAGACCCACCAATATTCCCTCCGCCATCCACCACTCCTTCTTGCACGGGGTGCCTTCCCGAGACGGCGGGTGTAGAGGGGCAGCACCGTTACCTTCGGCAACGAGTACAACCAGTGAAGTTCCGCGTGGTGAAGGTCAATTACCGCGTGAGAGCGCGAGTGCGTTCCGCCTAGTTCCGCCCGTTGAACGAGGACGCGATAGCGACCGAGACGAAACGCACCGACAGTGCCGATGCCTTTGGGTTCCAGCTTGACGACCTGGTGAGGTTTCACATGAAACATGGTCGCGCGGGTCGGTGTGGGAAGTGCCTGTGGCAGCGCTGGGGGTGGTGTTATGGGAAATGAGGGGACGTTTCACGTGAAACATCGATGGAACCCGCCGAGCGGCAAAATGGAGTGGAAGTACTGGCTCCTCCGAACAGGTATACCAACAGCAGTGGTGGCTGTTGTGTTGTACTCGCCCTCAGCACGGAAGGAATACCGTCAGGGTTTGTGGGTGGGGTCATCTTCGCGATTCCGGTGTGGTTTGCCGCCCGCAGCATTGTTCGGATATTTACCGATGTGCCAACGAAGATCACACACAGTCGGAAAAGTTTCCACTTCGCAAGCGCGAGTGGTACAACTCCTTCCCCAAGGGCTCGACAGATAGTTCTCCGTCATCCGCTCAAGAACACGACGAGGACTGAGCTGGTGTTTCACGTGAAACAGAACGGATTGAGAATGGTGTCAGAGTGAAGAAGATTGTCATCTCAACAATCAGTATCTTTGTTGTTGCCACCGTTCTCTACCTACTGCTCGAAGTACCGGGCGCGGAACCCTTTCTCGTGACGTTCGGAGTCTTCGCTGGCTTCACAGTGATCGCCTTCGCTGTCTATGTGCGGTTGGGAAAGCTTGCAGAGTGCCGCCGCACGGGAAAAGTAGTTCGGCAACGTTACCTGGACGCGAAGCAAGAGCGAGCACGTTTCGAGGCGACCTCCCCCACAACCCTTCCTTCAACGAGCCCGGACTCGCTCGAGTACCCCACCGACCAACCGATCTAGCTTCAGACGTCTATGTTTCACGTGAAACGAAGGCATACGCTGGACATTCCAATGCGGTCAATTCGATTCGTCTCGCGCGCTGCGCGTCCTCGTCCAACGGGCGGGGAGCGGCTGTTCGGAGCAGTCGCCGCGTTTCTTGTCCCTACGCTCGCTCAATGAGCGGAGGAAGTCCCCGGCCTAATGGGCTGCAACAGTCGTTCGTTCACCTATCCGATTCCCCAACTCGGGCCAACACGCCGACGCGAGTGTCGCCGGTATCGCCTAGAGTAGAAAAGCTGGTCTTCGCGCGTAAAGGAGTGTGTTTCACGTGAAACAGTCCCCCGCTGACGACACCACAATGTTTGGTGATGACACCCCGTTGGCGCGCGAGCTCGCTGATCTCAGTGCTCGTCGTCGTGTTCTGGAGAGTGCGGACGTCGATCTCCCGACGAGTACGCGTATCCTGACGGTTTCAAACCAAAAGGGTGGCGTTGGCAAGACGACGTCGGCGGTAAACGTTGCGGCAGCCCTCGCGAGCATTGGCGCTCGGGTACTGGTTATTGACCTTGACCCGCAGGGCAATGCTTCTACGGCGCTGGGTGTGCCCCACACGGCTGATGTGCCCAGTGTTTATGACGTTCTCATCGACGAATTCCCGCTCGCTGAGGTCATTCAACCGAGCCCAGAGTCTGAGAACCTGTTCTGTGCTCCCAGCACAATTCACCTTGCTGGCGCCGAGATTGAGCTCGTCTCTCAGGTCGCACGCGAACACCGCTTGCGCACCGCGATGGAAGAGTACCTCGAATCTGTCGACGAGAAGCCGCACTTCATCATCATCGACTGCCCGCCGTCGCTCGGTCTCCTCACGATCAACGCCTTCACGGCCGCTGACGAGGTCTTTATCCCGATCCAGTGCGAGTACTACGCGCTGGAGGGTCTGAGCCAGCTCCTGGGAAGTGTGCAGATGATCCAGAAGCACCTCAACCCCCGCCTGCACGTCTCAACGATTCTGCTCACGATGTACGACGGTCGCACTCGACTCGCGCAGCAGGTGGCCGAAGAGGTACGCTCACACTTTGCGGAACAGGTTCTCAAAACCGTCATTCCGCGTTCCGTCCGCGTGTCCGAGGCTCCCAGCTTCGGTCAGACGGTCGTTTCATATGATCCTCAGTCGGCAGGCGCGATCGCCTATCGTGAGGCAGCAGTAGAAATCGTGCGTAACAGCGCACGCGAAGGGGAAGGTCAGGCCTAATGGCTAAGCGAACGGGACTGGGTCGGGGAATAGGAGCACTTATTCCGACGTCTGACGCGTCAGAGGCGCGTCCGGTCGACGTGTTCTTCCCCGGTGCGCCGGTAGCAAAGGACTCCCCCGCTACGAAGAAGAAGGCTCAGCCGGAGACTGAGGAAGACCTCCTCAGTATTCCGGGCCTCCGTCTCATTGAGATCGACCCGAACGACATCGTTCCGAACCCGCGCCAGCCGCGCACGGTTTTTGACCCCGAAGACCTCGCTGAGCTCGTGCACTCCGTCAAGGAGTTCGGTGTCATGCAGCCCGTCGTCGTGCGCACGCTCGAAGACGGCACGTACGAGCTCATCATGGGTGAGCGCCGTACCCGCGCATCGCGCGAGGCTGGCCTGTCGAAGATCCCCGCGATCGTCCGCGAGACCAGCGACGAAAACCTCCTCCGCGACGCCCTTCTCGAGAACTTGCACCGTTCGCAGCTGAACCCGCTGGAAGAGGCCTCGGCCTACCAGCAGCTCCTCGACGACTTCGGGATCACGCACGAAGAGCTCGCGACGCAGATCGGCCGCTCGCGCCCGCAGATCAGCAACACCCTGCGCCTCCTCAAGCTCCCCGTTGCCGTTCAGCAGCGCGTAGCCGCAGGAGTACTCTCCGCAGGTCACGCTCGTGCCATTCTCTCGGTTGAGGGCCTCGAGGGCATGACGAAGCTTGCCGACAAGATCGTGAACGAAGATCTCTCGGTGCGCGCCGCTGAAGCCGCAGCGAAGACGATCGGCACTCCCGCTGGTTCCAAGTCGAAGCCGAGCGCCGGCGCCCGCCGTGCCTACCTCGACGACGTGGCCACCCGCCTCGGCGACCGCCTCAACACGCGCGTCAAGGTGCAGTTGGGTGCACGAAAAGGCCAGGTCAACATTGAATTCGCGAGTATTCAAGACCTGAATCGCATCCTGTCCGAGCTGGGCGAGGCCGAATTTGGTTCCCGCTAGCCCGAGAACGGCATCAGTGTGACCGAGGGCATTCCACGGCGCGCGAGTCTAGAACTGCTTCGAGCAGAAGCAGCAGACGAGCGCGCCGTGCTCATTCACGAACGTCTTCGCCACGGCGAAGACCCGTGGGAGTTCATGGAAGAACTCCCCACTGTCGACGAACTCGTCGTCTACTCGCTGCGTGCCGAGAACATTGAATCGAACGGCGGACTCCGTCCTAACGACGTGCGCAACTATCGCGTACTCCGCCAGATCGCCCTGGAGTACCCAGAACTCACTACGACGGTCTGGAAGCTCCTCGGGCATACAAACACCCACCGAGCCTGGGATGCGGTCACCAGCGACCCCACAGGGAACCCAGGCACCGCATAACGCGACGTTTCACGTGAAACACTCCCCCGTACGCATCGGGGCGTTTCGTCTCGCTGGCGCTCGCTCAGCGACGAAAAAAGGGGCTTCGGAACCAGGTGATGGTTCCGAAGCCCCCTTTACGTCAAAAACGTGACGGGAGATTATCCGAGGTACTTCGCGAGGTCAGCCTCGAGCGCGACCTTGGGCTTGGCGCCGATGATCGTGGTCTCGACCTCACCCTTGTTGAAGACCTTCATCGCCGGGATCGACGTGATCTGGTACTTCATCGCCAGGTCGGGGTTCTCATCAACGTTGAGCTTGATGATGGTGATCTTGCCAGCGTGCTCAGCCGCAATCTCGTCGAGAATTGGCGAAACTGCGCGGCACGGACCGCACCATTCAGCCCAGAAGTCGACCAGAACCGGACCCTCAGCCTGCAGAACGTCGGCGTCCCACGTTGCAGAACTCGTTGCTTGTGCCGTCATGATTCTTCTTTCTGTTGATTGAGCGCGAACGCCCTCATCGTCTGTAACGCCGGCGGGCCGGCGAATGTTCCTGAGACCGCGGCTGCCTCTTCGACGGCGGCGGAACCGTCGGCCAGGGCTGCGAGGTAGTGCTCGGCATCCAGGGCGGCCACGGTGCCCGAGCCGGCAGCCGTAACAGCCTGGCGGTAGGTCGGGTCGAGCACGTCACCGGCCGCGAAAACGCCCGGAACCGTGGTCTTCGACGAGCGGCCGTCGACCCAAATGGTTCCGTCAGCAGTCAGATCGACCTTGCCGTGTACGAGATGCGTGCGCGGGTCGTTGCCGATCGCGATGAACAGGCCCTGTACGTCGAGCGTGCTGTCGGAACCATCGACGGTGTTGCGCAGCCGCAGCGAGCTGACAGCGCCGTCACCGACGACGTCGACGACCTCGGTGTTCCACACGAACTCGATCTTCTCGTTCGCCATGGCGCGTTCCTGCATGATCTTGGAGGCGCGCAGGGTGTCTTTGCGGTGAATGACGTAAACCTTCGACGCGAAGCGTGTGAGGAACGTTGCCTCTTCCATTGCCGAGTCGCCACCACCGACGACGGCGATAACGCGGTCGCGGAAGAAGAAGCCGTCGCACGTTGCGCACCACGAAACACCGAAGCCTGACAGGCGCTCTTCGCCCGGCAGACCCAGCTTGCGGTAGGCAGAACCGGTCGCGTAGATCACGGTCTGTGACTCGATAACCTTGCCGTCGCCCAGCGTGATCTTCTTCACGGGGCCTTCGAGGTCAAGCTCGACAGCGTCAGCGTAGGCAACCTCAGCACCGAACTTCTCGGCCTGCGCCTGCATCTTCTCCATAAGCTCGGGGCCCTGGATTCCGTCGGGGAAGCCCGGGAAGTTCTCGACATCCGTCGTCTTCATGAGCTCACCTCCGGCCTCAACCGAGCTCGCGATAACGAGCGGCTCGAGACCCGCACGGGCGGTGTAGATTGCTGCCGTCAATCCGGCAGGACCGGATCCGATAATGGTGACCTGACGCACTTTTCCTCCTGGCTTTCAGGTATGTAAACCCATCGTAACCGCGGTTTATTCCGCCGAGCGGCGGCGGAACCGTTTGATTTGGTCCGTAGCAACGGAAAGTTCGGGGGCGCGCACGATGGCAAGCACCCCAATGTAGACAACGCCGGCGACGATGCCGATGATGCCCAGACCCAGCATTGCGGTAATTTTGCCGTCCAGCAGCCAGCTTGAGCTGCCGCCCAACAGTTGCCAGACGCCCCAACCCGCAACACCGGCAACCACACCGGCGATTGCGAAGCGCGCGTAGCCACGCAGCCACGAGCCGGCGTTCAGCGAACCGAAGCGGCGCTGCAACAGCGCGGTCGCCACAATGAGCTGCACGATCGTCGCTACCGACTGACCGAGGGCCACACCGGCGGCAAGCATGCTGAGCGGCAAGAACGCAGCCGCAAGATACGCCGATGCCACGATCAGCACACCCTGCAGCAGCGTGAAGAAGAACGGCGTGCGGGTGTCACCCAAGATGTAGAACATGCGCTGAATGACAAACAGAATCGCGACCGGAATGAGGTTGACGAGATATGCCAGCAGCACCGGCGCCGACAGGATCGCCTCATCTCCCGAGTTCGTGAAGATACGCGACGCGGGCACAGCACCCGCAGCGAGCACGGCCGTTGCGATGACGATGAAGAACCCGAGCGTTCGAATCGATGTGTCGATCGTTTCGCGCAGCTCGTGCGTCTTTCCGGCACTGCCGAACTCGCTCATGCGTGTGAAGAACGGGGTACCGATCGACAGCACGATGACCGAATACGGAACCATATAGACGAGCCACGCATTGCTCATCACGAGCCCCGCGGGGTACTCCCCCGACGCGTCAGAAACCACCTGGCTCTGCACGACACCACCGATGGTTCCGACCATGACCATCAAGAACGTCCACCCGGCCATCTTGACGATTTCGCCGAGACCCACGCCTCGCCACTGGAAATCTGGTCGCACGCGCAACGTCGCGCGCTTCCAGAACAGCATCAGCACGAAGAACTGCACCGCGATGCCGAGGGTGGCAGAACCGCCGAGCAGCGCAATGCGGTCGGGAGTCCAGTCTTCGATAACGGTGAGGTTGCCGCCGTACAACCAGATGATGAGCGCGAAGCCAGCGGTCGACACGATGTTGTTGACGACCGGCGCCCACGCGTACGGCCCAAAAACGTTGCGGGCGTTGAGCGTCTCGCCGATGAGCGCGAACACGCCGTAGAAGAACAGCTGCGGCACGCACCAGTACCCGAGTGCGACGGCGAGCGCCTTCTGCGGGGCCGAGAACTGTGGCGAATACAGTTCCACGAGCCACGGCACCGCGACCATCGCGAGCACCGTGATCGCAAACAGGCCCACGACGCCGATCGTGAAGAGTTTGGAGATGAACGCGGAACCACCGTCTGCGTTCCGCGCGGCCTTCACAACCTGCGGAACCACAATGGCCGTCAGCAGGCCGGCTGAGACGAGCGCGTAGATCGCGTTGGGCAGTCCGTTGGCGGTGTTGAACGCGTCGCCAACCGCAAAGACACCGATGGCCGTGACCAGCACCATGGTGCGGACGAGACCCGTGAGGCGTGAAACCAGGGTGCCCGCCGCGATGAACGCGCTTGCGCGCCCGATGTTAGCCATTCAAATCCTTGGGTTCTTCGTCGCAGGCCTCGGCGTCACCAATAGCAGCAATAGCCGATTCGCCAGGAGCTTCGACAGCCTCTGCAGCCGCCAAAGCACGGGCCTTGCGACGCTTATGCACCGTGCGGAATATACCGCCGACGATCAACAAAATGACGACCGCGCCCGAGATCGCGACACCGATCTTCTCCCACTCGGCGCGCACGAGAACGTCGGTGTACATCGGCGCCCCGATGTTGTGACCGTTCTCCGCCGTGAGCCAGAAGCGAATGGTGACGTCGCCGTTGCCGAGACCTGCGGTGACCGGAACCAGCACCTTGGTAACGGCACCGGCTTGCGCCTCGACGGTGATCGGTGACTCGACGGTCAGGCGGAAGTCGTCGGGCTGAGCCCACAGCTTCACCGTCGCAGCAAACGGCAGGTCGTTGCGCACCTGAAGCGGAATGGAGGATCCGCTCGTCAAAAACTGAATCGTCGAGATCGGTGCGATGTCGATCGCATTCAACGTCGCCGTCACCGAGGTGCGGTGGGCAGCGATCGCCGCATCCCACCCCGGGTCGCCGAGCCACGCTGCCGAGAACAACTGCAACACTTCAGCCCGTTCGGCCCCGGTGATGAGCGTGGGGTCGGTCAACACGACCGCCATCTCAGCAAGGGGCGCTTCGTTCTGCAGGAGAGACGTCAGCGTCGCCGCCCGCTCGGTCGATTCGGGTGCCGCCGTCACGGGGGCTGCCACGGGAGTCTGCGCGCGCAGACTCACTTCGCCAGCAAGTCGCCCACTCGACGCCTCTTCGAGAGCGGTCAGTGTGTCGGTCGTCGCTGCTTCGTCCCACTCGAGCCCGCGCTCGAGAGCCACGAGCACGCGACTGTCGTTCGTCATGCTCGCCAGCGCGAGCACGGTGCTGAGGCTGTCGTTGCGCAACACCGCGTCGTTCTCCGTGACCGCAATCGACAGCGCCGCTGACAGTTCGGCGTCATAAACCAGGGCATCAGCGCCACTGCCATCGAGCGTGACATGCGCCTGCGAAGCATCAGCCTGCGCCGACGACACCAACACCGTCTTGTCTTCGGCCGCTGCCCACTCCGCCGTTGCCTGCGTCATGGTTCCGCCCGTCGGCCACACCAGGTCGTCGAACGCGCCAGGAATCGCGAGCAACTCATCGAGCGTCGGCACGGCACCCGGCGTCGGCGTCGGCGTTGCCGCATCGATCGGTTGCGTGAAGCTCGCGTCGAGGTAACGAGTGAGCGACGTCGGCCCCAGCGTGGGCTGGCCCGCGGCCACCAGCGTGGCGATGTCAGGATCTGCAAACGGCAGCGCAAAAATGTCGTTGTCGAGCTCATCAAATGCGGTGAGCCACGCCTGCACCGACGCCGGCGCCGACGTACCCAGCACGCGCATGGCGGCAATGATCGCGGGGTCAACGGCGACGATCACGTTGGCCTGCTGCGCGGCGCGCAACGCGAGCGTGAGGTCACCATCAGCATCCGTGAGCTCGGCCAACGCCGCGGGCGTAAGAAGCCCCGAAGTTATGGCGGGGGCCGTGAACGGAACCACGACAGAAACGTTGTCGCCGGCTTGCGGAACCATGATGACGGTGTGGTCTGTGTGCGTCACGGTGCCAGCGACATACGACACTTCAATCGGATAGACGCCGGGGGTGAGATCCGTCAGCGTCGTGACAATACGCGAGCCCGTCATCTCGAAGTTCGTGGTGGCACCGGCGCTGACCGGGGCCACCGCCACGGTGCCAATATCGGTGAAGAGCCCGGTGACCGTGCCGCCAGCCAACCAATCGGCAATCGACGTTTCGTCGGCGAGCGCGGTGGCGCCGACGCGCATCGTCGCGGTGCCCGCGACAGTCGTGCTCGCTCCCCCGTTGGTGAGGCGCACGTCGACGACGAGATCCGTGCCGGGCTCAAAGACGCCACCCGCGCGCGCAGCCGCAACCATGGTTCCGACTCCGGCGTCAGCCGTGGGCTCCGGAGCCGGCGTCACTGGCGACACGGTGGGCGTGGGTGTGGGAGTTTCTGCGGCGAAAGCGGCGGGTGCGATCACGAGGCCCGAACCCACGACAAGCGTCGCGGCGCACAGCGTCGCCGCGTGGCGCCAGCGCAAGGCTGAAGGAAGAGGTCGCGTCGTGGTCATTTCACAGGGGTCGGGTGAACACACGCCACACGACTGCCTTGATTCTAGGGCAGGGGCCTCTCGCTACCCTGGCAGCCCGGCCAGAATCAGGGCGGCTGCGCTTAGACGCCGACGCGGCGGAAAGCGTCGCGGCTGAGGCCCTGAGCGACAATAACCTTCGCCCACTCGCGGGCGCTGTGCAGGCTGTGATCGCGGTAGTTGCCGCAGCCCTCAGCTGATACGCCCTGCACGTCGCTCCACTCGGCCTCGCTCGCGATGAACTCGAGGCACTCGGTGATGGCGACGGCGACCTGCTCGACCGTGGGCTGACCCCACGTGATGAGGTGAAAGCCCGTGCGGCACCCGAACGGGGAAATATCGATGACGCCGTCGAGACGATCACGCAGCAGGCTCGCGAGCAGGTGCTCGATCGTGTGCAGACCCGCGGTGGGAATCTCGCCCGCGTTCGGCTGCACGAAGCGCACGTCGAAGTTGGAGATTTCGTCACCGCGTGGGCCCGCGCTCACGCCGATCAGGCGAATGTAAGGTGCGAGTACTGCGGTGTGATCCAGCGTGAAGCTTTCAACCTCGGCCATGAGTTCTCCGTTGTTCAAAGAATGGGGTGCTTCGAACATAGCGAACGGTGCCGCGCGGATCCGACACGCGCGACACCGTTCGACATCTGTCGACTACTTCAGGTCACCACCGCAGTGGTCTTCATTGATGCCACCCCAGCGGCCGTGCTCCATGCAGTCCTTGCCCTTGTCTGGCTGCGGGTCTTGGCGAGCGGGCTTGTTGGCGTTGCCGTGGTCGCTACCGTCCATCTGCTCGGAGTGCGGTGCGGCAACAGCGGAGGTTGCCAGCATTGGCATCGCTCCGAACGTGAGAATACCGGCGACCAAGACGGTGCCAGCGATGCGCTTGATGGACATTTACCCTCCCAAAGGAACTCAGTGGCGTGCTCCACGTCACCCTCGAAGATTAGGACGGTCTCATGTTGCCCGTCGAGCGTTCCGGCCCCGCCTCATGCTTGCACAACCCAAATTGCGCAATTTTGTGGTTCCGCCTCCGTATAAACACAACGCTCTTACGCGTGTTGCAATAGAGAGGTGCATATTCACGCTGATTCCGCTCTGATCGCCGCGCTCGCCACCGACCTTCGCGAGGCGCGCTTTACGTCAGAGAGCATTCGCGCCGCGTGGGGCGTTGCAGCCGACAATGCGTTCGCACGCGGAACCAGGGTGCCGGCTCTGCGAGCACTCAAGAATCGTACGGACGCGGTGGCGGTCCTCGCCCGCCTTTTCGTCCTCGGTATCGCGCAGCCGACGGTCGATGTCGCTGCAGCGCTGCCGACCGTTGGCATCGACGGCGTGCGCACCCTGGGCCTCGTGGCCGGAGATGACGTGTGTGCGCCCACCGTGTTGATTCGGCCGCAGTCTTTTGTCGATGAGGCCGGTGCCGGCGAATGGTGGATCGCGAGCGACCTCGACGAGACGGCACTCGGTGGCCCGCTCCCCGACGACCATGTCTTGGGTGTCGGCGGCGCATCGTTGACGCTTGCCGGACTCCAGGTTCCGACTCCCGCGGGTAGCGTCTTCGACCTCGGCACCGGGTGCGGAATTCAGGCGTTGCGTGCGCGTCGTCACGCCGACCGTGTTGTCGCAACCGATATTTCGGAGAACGCCCTCGCATTTGCGCGGTTCAACGCGCTGCTGAACTGCGTCGATGACATTGACGTGCGGGCGGGCAGCCTGTTTGAGCCGGTCGCCGGCGAGACGTTTGACCGCATCGTGTCGAACCCGCCGTTTGTTATTACGCCGCGCCGCGACGACGTACCCGCGTACGAGTACCGCGACGGCGGCATGCAGGGGGACGACCTCGTGGCCGCTGTTTTCGCGGGCGTTGGGGAGCACCTGAACCCCGGCGGCATCGCGCAGTTCTTGGGCAACTGGGAGTACCGTTGGGGCACCGATGGGCTGGACCGCGTGCGGTCATGGGTCGAGGCATCGCCGGTGCCGCTCGAAGCGTGGGTCATTGAGCGCGAACAGCTCGATCCCGCCGAGTACGCCGCGCTGTGGATTCGCGATGGCGGAACCGTGCAGGGCACCGATGTGCACGAGCGGCTGCTCGATGCGTGGCTCGACGACTTCTCGCACCGCAACGTCACGGCGATCGGGTTTGGGTACGTTTTGCTGCGTCGTCCGGTCGAGGGTGAGCCGACGCTACGCCGTTTTGAGCGGGTAGTGACACCGATTCCGGCGGAGGGCACGATTGGTGCGCACCTCGCCGACATGCTCGCCGCACACGACGCGGTTGGCGGGTTGAATGATGACGACCTGGCCGCTCTGCACCTCGTGGCGGCGCCCGATGTGACCGAAAAGCGTCACTACCTTCCCGGCGCTGAAGACCCGACGGTCATCGAGTTGAATCAGGGCTCGGGTTTTGGTCGTGCACTCTCTGTCGACCCCGATCTGGCGGCGCTCGTTGGTGCATGTGACGGCGAACTCTCGTTGCAACAGATCAGCGACGCGATCGCTCACCTGTGGGAGGTTGACCCGGTCGCGCTCCGCGCCGACCTTCTCCCCCGCGTGCGCGAGCTCATCATGGGTGGGTTCCTGCGCGTCGCGTCAACGCAAGAGATACCGTAAAGCGCCTCTGCGGGTCAACCCTCTAGTTCTCCGCCACGGGATCCCATAGACTCGCGGCCACAACTAGTGCAGAACATCCCTTGAGGAGGCAGCATGACCATCGGATTCGGAATCTTCATCTTTGTGATCGGTGCCATTTTGGCGTTCGCGCTAAATTTCCAGGTGGACTGGATTGATCTTGACCTTGTCGGGTACATCATGATGGGCGCCGGTGCCCTGATGTTCCTTATTGGGCTGGGCATCATGTTCAGCCGCCGTTCGTCGTCAAGCGTTTCATCGACGCAGGTCGACCCGGCGTCGGGCTCCCGCGTGACGCGCACCGAGACGCAACTGCCTAACGACCAGGTCTAGACCGCGGTCATCATCTGTTCAGCGCCGTTTTAGTAGGCTCGAAGGATGCTGAACATGGTGGAGGGTCTCGCGCGCCTTCAAGCAGTCGCAACCTCTCCCGTTGTCGCAACCGTCGCTGACGCGTTCGCGGCCGCCGGCAAAGATCTCGCTCTCGTTGGCGGCCCGGTGCGAGACGCGCTGCTCGGGCGCCCGACGCACGACCTCGACTTCACAACGAACGCTTTGCCCGACGAAATTCTCGCGATCGTCACCCCGATTTCTACGACGCAGTGGGACATTGGGCGGGCATTCGGAACCATTGGCGCACGCGTCAAGGGTGAAAACGTTGAGATCACCACGTACCGCGCCGACGCCTACGACGGTGTCACGCGCAAGCCCGTTGTCGCCTTTGGCGACAATCTCGACGCCGACCTGACCCGTCGTGACTTCACCGTCAATGCGATGGCACTCAAGGTTCCGTCGGTCACACTCGTTGACCCGACCGGCGGTGTCGAGGACCTCGTGGCAGGCGTGCTGCGCACCCCGATCGACCCCACCATCAGCTTCGGTGACGACCCGCTGCGCATGCTGCGTGCCGCGCGCTTCGCGTCGCAGCTGGAGTTTGAGGTTGCTGAGCCGACCCTCGAGGCCATCGCAGCGCTTCGCGCCACCATCAGCATCGTTTCGCCCGAGCGCATTCAGTCGGAGATCGTGCGCCTGCTGCAGACCGACGACCCCTCGCGCGGCATCCGCCTTATGGTCGAGACTGGGCTCATCGATGAGTTCATGCCCGAAGTTTCGGCGCTTCAGCTTGAGGTCGATGAGCACCACCACCACAAAGATGTTTACGAGCACTCGCTCACCGTGCTGCGTCAGGCGATTCAGCATGAGAAGGAGCGCTTCGGCGACGCGGAACCAAACATCGCGTTGCGCTTGGCGGCGCTGCTTCACGACGTGGGCAAGCCCCGCACCCGCAAGCTCGAGCCGAACGGTGGCGTGACTTTTCATCATCACGACGTGGTCGGCTCACGCATGGTGAAAAAGCGTCTGCAGGCGCTGCGGTTCGACAACGACACGACTGCCTCAGTTGCGAAACTCGTTGAGCTGCACTTGCGGTTCTTCGGATACGCCGAAGGCGCGTGGACCGACTCTGCCGTACGCCGCTACGTGCGCGACGCCGGCGACCTGCTCGCCGTACTACACATTCTCACGCGCGCCGACGTCACGACGCGCAATAAGAAAAAGGCTGCCCGCCTCGCCCGCGCCTACGACGACATCGAAAAGCGCATCGACGAGCTCGCCACACAGGAAGAGCTCGACTCCCTCCGCCCCGAACTCGACGGCAACCAGATCCAGGAGATCCTGGGCATCGGCCCCGGCCGCGAAGTCGGCGAAGCCTACAAGTTCTTGATGGACATTCGTCTCGACGAAGGCATGATCGGTGTCGAGGCCGCGGAAGCGCGGTTGCGCGAGTGGTGGAGTGCACGCGCCGTTGAGTGACCGGCGGGTGACGGTGTCGCTAAGTTGCGACACGGTGGCGACAGGGGTGCGACAATCGCTGGATAGTCTGGCGTTATGAACACAAACTCTCGCACTGTTCGCACGGTGCGCGGCCTTGTGACCGGGGTTGGAGTTGGCATCATTGCCTTCGCTCTCGCCGGTTGTTCAGCGGGGGCGACAACCGAGGCTGAGTCCTCACCCAAACCCACGGCCACGTCTGCTGCGAAGCCCACTGCTACGCCGTCCGCCACCGCGACGCCGACCGCGCCGGCCGTCGCCACCGTTTCCGGTTACGACGTCGGACAGTTCCCGCCGGTTCCGCTCTTCCGCCTGCCCGACCTGTCATTGCTCGACACGTCTGCGTCGTCGTTCACGATCGACGTGCAGCGTGACTTCAGCAACATTCCGGGGGTCACTGTCACCGCCGCACCATGAAGTGCGACGGTGGCCTGACGCTCCTGGACAATGCGATGTCAACGCAGGTGGAGGGGTGGTGTGAGGCCCTCATTCTCAACACAACCGGCTCGCAGATCGTGGCCGATGACGTCCGCACGCTCAAGGTCATTGGCGACGGCAACCTTGTTTTCGTTGGCTCTGTCGAGACGCTGGTCGTCAACGGTGAGGGCAACGTCGTCATTTGGACGGGTGACACCCCACGCATCACCGACGTCGGCTCAACCAACGTACTGAAGGCCGAGTGACATGAGCGCCGATCGTCCGCACATTCTGCTCGTCGATGACGACACCGCGATCACCGGCGCGCTCGGGCCGTTCTTAGAACGCAGCGGCTTCGACGTGGAGACGGCGGGCGACGGCGTTGAAGCACTCGCGGCCGTCGAGCGTCGCACGCCAGACCTCGTGGTGTGCGACGTACTGATGCCGCACATGGATGGTCGGGAGTTCGTGAGGCGTGTTCGTGAACGCAGCCTGTGGCTCCCGATCATCCTGCTCACTCAGATTGGCGAGGCATCAGAACGCAGCGCCGCCCTCGACGAGGGTGCCGACGACTACCTCAACAAACCGTTCGACCCGCGTGAGCTGGTGTCGCGCATACGCGCCGTGCTGCGTCGTTCGGCGCAGGGGCAGGCACCGCTCACCGCGGCTGGGCGCCTCAACGCGCACGACCTCGTTGTCGACCGCGGTGCGCGGCGGGTGTGGCTCGGCGACACCGAACTCGTGCTGACTCCGAAGGCCATGACGTTGCTCGAGTACTTCATGCTGCATGCCGACGAGGTACATACGCGCGAACGTTTACTTGCGACGCTGTGGGGCTTCGACTTCGCATCGTCGTCTCGTGCCGTCGATCACCGCATCGCTGAGCTGCGGCGGGTGCTGGGTGACGATGCCGCGTCACCGCGGTTCATTGAGACGGTGCAGAGTCTCGGCTACCGCTTCGTCGCGAAGGTGAGTGCCGCATGACCGGCCCGACACCCATCGCGAAGAAACCGGCCCCGATGATGTGGGCCTGGATTCCCGCTCTCGTGCCCGCCGTGCTCGGCACGATCATCGGCCTCATCCTGTTGTTGGAGGGCGACGCGCGCCGCGTACACATCGGCATCGCGGTGCCGGCCGTCTTCATTGGTGCGGGCCTGCTCATCACCCTCGTCGCGGTGCTTGTGCTCGCGGGTTTGCGCTTGCGGGCGCGTCGCGCGGCGAAAGCCGCACGGATCGCTGCCGATACCGCGATCCAGCAGGAGCGCGAATCACACCGCCGGTTTCTTGCCCGGCTCGACCACGAACTGAAAAACCCGATCACCGCGATTCGCGCGACCGCGGTCGCCGCACAAAACGGTGCCGCACCGGTCGACGCATGGAAGACCGTAGACGGCCAAGCGGCGAAGCTCAGCGGCCTGGTCGGCGACCTCCGCAAGCTCGCCGAACTCGAAACCCGCGCGCTCGAAACCGAAACCGTCAACCTCGAAGACCTCGTCAATGAAGCCGTCGCCGCGCTCGGTTCGCAAGACCCGGCATTCGCCGCCCGCACCACCGTTTCGGTGACGCGCGTGCCATGGCCGGTGCCGGCCGTCACCGCTGACCTCGACCTGCTGTCACTCGCGATCGACAACGTGCTCGCCAACGCCGCGAAGTACTCGGCCGGTGGCCCGATCGAAGTGCGGTTGCGCGAAGAGTCCGGATGGGCCGTCATCGAGGTCGCCGACACCGGCCGGGGCATTCCCGACGCCGACCAACCACACGTCTTCGACGAGCTCGCTCGCGCCGGCAACGCCCGCGATATCGCCGGCTCCGGCATTGGCCTGACGCTCGTCGCGACCGTGTTCCGTCGTCACGGCGGCGCCGTCGCACTCCGCTCCGCCGAAGGCGCAGGTACGGTCGTCACGCTCCACCTCCCCGTGTACCCCCGCACCCCCTAACTACCCCCTTTTGCGTGGTTCCGCGCGGGTGTATTTTCCAGGCATGATCATCACCCGATGCGGCTGAGCTTCGCGAACAGGGCTTCAGCGACCGCCAGATCGTCGACATCACCCTCGCCGCCAGCGCACGCAACTTCTTCAGCCGCGCCTTGCTCGCACTGATGGTTCTGCCCGACGATATGCCCGGCCTCGACCACGACGTCGAGGAGGCGTTGCGCGAGCGCAGCCGACGCTGACGCTGACGCTTCGCAGCGGGGCAGGGAAAATGTGCGTGAACTCCGTGCACCTTTCGCCGGTGGGCAGGGCGAAAAAAGTTAGGTGAGCCCCTCGCAAAACCTTAGGATTGATCCCAAGGGGAGAAGGGTTAGCGGTATAAGGTGCTCACCAGCATTTCGGAGACACTGGTCCTGACCGGTGCAGTTCAGCCCGATGCCATGAGCGTGGCGATGGCGACGTTTGGTGATGGCCCGGCGTTGCACGCCCATCTGCTGGAGACCCACGTCATTACCTCGACGCAGCTCGCTCACGCGGTGGCTGCGACGCACGACCTGCCGTACACCGATCTCACCAGCCGCGACCTTGATCCTGAGGTCATTGCGTTGGTTCCGAGTGCCCTGTGCCGTCGCTACAAGCTGATTCCGTTGGAGCGCCGCCGCCGATCGATCGTGATCGGCATGGTCGAACCGACCGACATCATCGCGATGGACGACATTCAGCGCGTCATCGACCTCAACGTGCAGGCCGTCGTCGTCAGCGAAGAGGGTCTACGCCAGGCGTTTGAACGCTACCTGCGTAGCGACGAAGAACTCACCGACCTCTCGGAGCGCATCGTCGACGCGGCCGGCCCCGGCAGCCTCGCCGCGACCGAAACCTTGGAAGATGTTGACGCCGACGCCCCGATCGTGCGGTTTGTAAACCTGCTCATCACGCAGGCCATCAACGACCGCGCGAGTGACATTCACATCGAGCCGGGCGAGCGCCAGCTCACCGTGCGTTTTCGTATTGACGGCGTGCTTCACGAAATGCAGCACGCGGCCAGCGCGATTCAAGAGGGTGTTATTTCGCGCCTCAAGATCATGGCGTCGATCGACATTGCCGAGCGTCGCCGCCCGCAGGACGGCCGTATTTCGGTCAACCACGAGGGTCGCCAGGTTGACCTCCGTGTCGCCACCCTTCCGACGGTGTGGGGCGAAAAGGTTGTCATGCGTATTCTCGACAACTCCGGTAGTGCGCTCGCGATGAGCGACCTCAACTTCGGTGCCCGCAATGAGGCGGCCTTTCGTGAAGCGATCAGCCGCCCGCACGGCATGGTCCTCGTGACCGGGCCCACTGGTTCCGGTAAATCCACGACGCTCTACACAGCGCTCGCCACCGTTGCGAACTCCAGCATTAACGTCATCACCGTTGAAGACCCGGTCGAGTACCGCATTCCTGGCATCAGCCAGGTGCAGGTTAACCAGAAGGCTGGGCTCACGTTCCAGGTGGCGCTGCGCAGCATCCTGCGCTCTGACCCCGACGTTGTGCTCGTGGGCGAGATTCGTGACCACGAAACCGCAAACATTTCGGTCGAGGCCTCGCTCACCGGTCACCTCGTGCTGTCGACGCTGCACACCAACGACGCGCCCAGCGCCCTGACGCGACTCATTGAGATCGGCTGCGAGCCCTTCCTCGTGGCGACCGCGCTCAGCGCCGTTGTCGCGCAGCGCCTCGCGCGCAAGCTGTGCTCGAAGTGCCGCGTGCCGTTCCGCGAGTCGGCGCAGCGCCTCACCGACATCGGCTTTCCGTTTGATGACCCGGGCGACCTGCCCGTGCTCTACGGTGCCGGCGGTTGCACGTCGTGCTCCGGCACCGGCTACCGCGGCCGCATCGCGGTGCACGAAATCATGACGATGTCAGAAGAGATCGAGCACATGGTCGTGGGCCACGAGACCGGCACCGCTATCCGCCAGGTTGCACTGCAGCAGGGCATGACCTCGCTGCGCGACGACGGCTGGTCGAAGGTCACGCAGGGTCTCACGACGATCGATGAAGTTCTCCGCGTCACGGTCTAACAAAAAGGTGCCCGCCACTTCCCCCGGAAGCAGCGGACACCTGATCGCGACGACGGGTTTATCCGCCGCCAAGCTCTCCGTAAATCGTGAAGATCGGCAGGTACAGGGCGATGACCATGCCGCCGATGATCACGCCGATACCCACGATGAGCACGGGCTCAATCGTGGAGGTGAGCTGTTCGGTTGCCGTCTTCACTTCGGCCTCGTAGAAGTCGGCGATGCTGGTGAGCATTTCCGGTAGTGATCCTGACTCCTCACCCACCGAAACCATTTGCGAGACCAACGTGGGGAAGACATCGGCATCAGCAAGCGGTGCCGCGAAGGAGCGGCCCTGGCGCACAGATTCTTGCACCGACTTGATGGCCTGTTCGACCTTGTAGTTGTTGCTTGCTTCACTAACGATCGTGAGTGCCTGTAGGAGCGGCACACCGGCGTTCAGCATCATGGAGAGGCTGCGGGCGAAGCGGGCGACGGTGATTTTGGTGACCAGCGGGCCGGCGACGGGCATCTTGAGTTTCATCGGGTCAACGACGCGACGCACTTTTTCGGTGTTCTTGTTCTTGCTCCACCAGATCCAGAACACGAGCGCCACCACGATCATCGTCGGTAGCAGCCAGATCATCGCATCGCTCAGCGACACAATGATCTGCGTGGGCAGCGGCAGTTCCGAGCCGAGGCCCTTGAACATGCCCTCGAACACCGGAACCACGAACGCGATCATCGCGATGACACCGACGACAGCGATGCCGAGCACGACGAGCGGGTAGGTGGTGGCCGACTTGATCTTGTTCTGCAGATCGGCTTCGTTCGCGTACGTGCGCGCGATGGACTGGAGCGATTCACCGAGGAATCCGCCGGTCTCACCCACCTTGATGATGCTGACCATCAGGGGCGGGAACACATCGGGCTGCGCAGCCATCGCGGTCGACAGCGAGGCCCCACGGGCGACCTCCGACTGCACCAGCACGAGGGCCTTGCGCAGCACCTTATCTTCGGCCTGCTCCGACAAAATCGTGAGCACTCGTAGAAGTGGCAGGCCGGCGTTGACGAGCCCCGCCATCTGCTTCGAGAACACGGCGAGAGAGGCGACCTTAACGCGCGGCTCGAAACCAGGAATCACAATTTCCTGGTTGAGACCCGTTGTCGAAACCTCGCGAACCTCGAGCGGAATCAGCCCCTGCGCACGCAACTTCGCAATGACGGCGCTTTCGGAAGCCGCTTCAATGGTTCCCTTGACGATGCTGGCGCCGGCGTTGGTCGCGCGGTACGAATACTGCTGAGTGACGGCCATTACAGAGTCCAGCCCAGGTTCTTCTGCTCGCTCGCGTGCATCGACCAGGCGTCAGCGTCGAGGTCAGCGGGCTGCACGCGCACGTTGTCGAGATCGCGCGGGTCAACGGCGAACGATCGCGCGACCTGCTGCGAAATCTGACCGGTCGCGACGAGGCGCTGCAGGTCTTGGTCGAGCGTGTGCATGCCGAGCGTGGAACCCGACTGCATGACCGAGTAGAGCTGCGGAACCTGTCCTTCGCGAATGAGGTTTGCGACGGCGGGGGTGTTGATGAGCACTTCGGTCGCGATCGCACGACCGGCCTTCTGCGCGAGCGGCAGCAGCGTCTGGCTGATGATGCCCTGCAGTGTGTCACCGAGCTGTGTGCGCACCTGGTTCTGCTGGTGCGCGGGGAACGCGTCGATAATACGGTTGATCGACTTCGCGGCACCCTGCGTGTGCAGGGTGGAGAGCACGAGGTGACCGGTTTCAGCGGCCGACAGCGCGGTCTGAATCGACTCCGGGTCACGAAGCTCACCGACGAGAATCACGTCGGGGTCTTGTCGCAGCACGCGACGCAGCGCTTCGCTGAACGAGCGGGTGTCGCCACCAATCTCACGCTGGTGTACGAGCGACCGTTTGCTGGTGTGCTGAAACTCGATTGGGTCTTCGAGCGTGATGATGTGCGCGGGCTTGGTCTCGTTGATGATGTCGACCATCGCCGTGAGCGTCGTGGATTTACCGGAACCAGTGGGTCCCGTCACCAGCACGAGGCCGCGGGGGCGCAGGGCTAGGTCACGCGCAATGGCGGGAGCGCCGAGCTCTGCGAGCGACATCGCCTTGGTGGAGATGAGACGAAGTGCGATTGCGGTCTTGCCGACCTGACGGAACGCGTTCACACGGAAGCGACCGACGTTCGGCACGGCGTACGCAAGGTCAACCTCGCCGTGGCTGTCGAACTCGTTGGTCTGATCGGCGGTGAGCACGCCACGCAACACGGCATCAAGCCACGCCGCGGGCAGCACGCTCGAGATGCGCGGAATCGGAGCCAGCGCGCCATCAACACGCATGAGCGGTGGGGCGTCAGCCGTGAGGTGAACGTCAGACGCGCGGTGCATAGCCGCTTGCGTCAGCAGGGCATCAAGCGTGAGAGTTTCGCTCATCGGGCTTACTTTCCGGTGTAGACGAGGCTGTGCATCGTCACGGTGAGCTGGGTGTTCGCGAGGGGCGCCGGCGGAGCTTCGCCCTCGCCCGGGGTGGCGACGGCCGGCGTCGTGACAGCGAAGTTCACGGTGTCGATGCTGATCAAACGCGTGCCCGCGTTGACGAGGTCAAGGAATGCCATGGCGCTCGCGGGGCTGGTGGTGACAACCGAGAGCTGGAACGGCACACTGACGCGAGCCTCGTCGACCGGTGCGGTGACGGGCGTCGGGGCGGGAGCCGCTTCGGCATCGGTGTCATTCGTGGCGGCTTCATCCGGTGCCGCCTGCGCAGCCACAGCTGCGGCATCTGCCTGCGGCGAGGTTCCGTCTGCGCGAAGCGGCGGCGTCCATGCCGCGTAGTCGCTCGCGCTTGCCGAGACAATCTGCGATCCCGTGGCTGCCGCGGCGCTCACGATGATTTCGAACACCTGGTCGTTGAACTCGTTGGTCGGAATCATGGCGCGCAGTTCAGCGAGCTCGGCATCGAGTTCTTCGATGTTTGCCTCCTGCGCACGCAGCGCCTGCACCTGGATCTCGAAGACATCGTTGCTCTGCTTGACCTGCTTGGCTTCAGCGTCAGTCGATTGCGATTCGGAGAACAGCGGGAGAGCGCCGAGCATGATGCCGAGGGCGAGGATGATGACGGTTACCAGGACGCCACCAATGTTGATCAGTTGCTTTGGCATGTCAGTCCTCTACCGTCTGGCTCTCGTCTTCGGGCAAGAAGCGCCCGGAGTAGACCTCTTCGGTGCTGACGATCGTCAGCATGTACGTGTGGGTGACGGCTTCGGGCTCGGCCTCGGGCGCGCTGGGGTCTTCGGCAACCGGGGTGTCACGCGTGAGCTGCGTGCCCTCGACGTGGAGAACCGTCGGCACGCCACGCACGGTGCGCACGACGGTGACGATGTCGATCGGGCCGGGGCTCACGAAGGTCATCGCGAAGGTTGCGCCTTCGGCGGTTGCGGGGTCGTCGCCGAGCGGGCCGACGCCAGGCGTACCGTCAAAGCCGGTGATCGTGACGCCAGCAGGCAACACCGCAGCGACGGCACCCATGAGCGGCCCCCACTGCAGGTCGGCGTGCATTGCTTCCTGACGGAAGGACGCGAGCGCTTGCTCTTGCTTCAGTTTCGCGCTCACGTCACTGAGAGAGGCGAGGTCGCTGAGCAGTTGGCCCGTGCGGTCCTTTTCAGCCTGCAGATTCTTTTCCGACACCATGTTGAGGTAGAAGGCGCCCGCGATGATGGCGGCGGTCACTGCGACAACGCCGACCAGGCCGGTCGCCCAGCGCGCCAGAAGCTTACGGCGTTCGCGCCGGTCGATCTCCGACTTCGGCATGAGGTTGACGCGGGGTGAACCCCCGTACGGTGCGTTTTGCGCCATCAGATTCCCTCTCCGAAGACGATGCTGAGTGTGCCGACGGCGTCGAGGGCGAACTCACCCTCGATGGGGTGTTTCGACTTGACCAGCGCGTTGATGTTGACGGGCATGACGCGCACGCCGAGCGACTGCGCGAAGGCGGCGTGGACGCCCGGAATCGCGAGACCGGAACCACTGATGTGCACGGTGCGCACGGAGGTGGCGTCGGGGCGTGCGTTGGCAAACTGCAGGGTGCTGCCGACGCGTGTGATGAGGTCGGCGATCTCCGGCTCGGGGGCAGAAGCTGGGGCGTTGCCCACGCGCATCGCGGCGCGGGTCAGCGCGGGGGCGCCGTTTGCCATCGCGGGCTGGAGCATTTCGTGGAACTCATCGACAATGCCATCGCCCTCCTGTTCGGCTGCGGCGTCACGGGCCCGTAGCGTGCTCGTGGGCACGGAGATCGGGATGATGCGAACAAAGCGCGGCACACCGTCGAGCGTGACGACGACGTACGTCGTGTGGTCGGTGATGTGCACCATCGCGACTGTCTCGCCGGGCTCGGCGAGGGCCGTCGATAGGCGGGCGAGGCCAAACGGCAGCAGGTCGACCTGGTCGACGTTGACCTTGGCTTTGCCGAGCGTGCTGATGAGGCCTTCGACGGTTTCCGCGACGGCGGCGACGAGCAGACCCGAGACCTGTCCGTTCGCTTCGGTGGCCGGGTAGAAGTCAATGACGGCCTGGTCGACCGGAACCGGCAGCAGGTCTTGCACCTGGAAGGGCAACGCCTGGCGCAGCAGGTCAGGACGCATCGCCTGGGTCGTGTATTCGCGCACCAGAATGCGGCGGGAGCCAATGCCGAGAATCACATTGCGCGACTTGAAGCCGGCCTGAGCCCAGAGCTGGCGCACGGCGATGGCGACCGACTCTTCGTCGAGCACTTCGGAATCACGGGCGACGTCTGGTGCGAGACGCACGAAGCCAGACGCGAGCACGGTGGGTACGCGACCGGTGCGCACCTCAACGGCGCGCACGAATTCTTCGGTGATCTCGAGACCGATTACTGTCCGACTCATGGTGTTCCCTTCTTCGAGGTATGGCGCTGGTTCATGCGCTGATCCCCGTTAGTCGCAGGTAGCTGTCGGCAATCACGGTGCCGGCAAAGATTCCGATCCAGGCACCGATGAGCATGAAGGGGCCGAACGGAATGGCCGTCTTGCGGGTGCCGCGACGGCTCAGCATGATGGCGATGCCAATCACGCCGCCGAGCACGAATGCGGCGAACGCGCCAACGGCGAAAGCGCCCCAGCCGATCCACGCGAGCATGAGGCCCACGATCGCCGCGAGCTTGATGTCTCCCCCGCCCATCGCACCCGGACGAATGAAGCCGAGCAGCGTGTAGAAAGCGAAGAGGGCGGAACCACCGATGGCGGCGCGGAGGAGTGCTGCGTAGTCGCCGGTCACGATGGCAGTCGCGAGGAGGAGTGCGGCAAGCACGGCGAGCGATGGCAACACGATGGTGTTGGGCAGGCGCCGGGTGTCGAGGTCGATCATGGTGAGAGCAATGCTGATTGCGGCAAACCACGCGTAAGCAGCAAACGTCAGAATGCCGCCGGCGAGCGTTGCGGGCTCTTTCGCGATAACCCACCACGCCGCAGCCGCGAAGAGCACGGCCGTGGCGAGCTCAACGAGTGGATAGCGAATCGAGATGGGCTCTTTGCAGTTGCGGCACTTGCCGCCGAGGATCAGCCACGAGACCACCGGAATGTTTTGCCACGTCCGAATCGACGCATCGCACTTCGGACACTGGCTTTCGCGCATGAGCGACACCTTCGCGGGTACGCGCGCGATCACGACGTTCAGGAACGACCCGATCACGAGACCCAAAAGGCCAGCGAACGTGACAAGTACCGGCGTCATCCGATGTCCTGCATCGTGATGATCGTGCCGAGTGGGGGGCGCAGCTTGTTGCCGTTGGGGAGCGTGACGTCTTTGAACGTCAGGGTGGAGCCATCGAAGGACGAGACTTGATGGCCGTAGACGACGCCGTTCCACTTCGCACCACCGAGGTCGATGTTGCAGGGGCTATAGACGGCCCCGCTGATCTGGTCGGACATCTGCAGGTTGTTCACGTCCAGGCGAACGCCAGTAGGGCACGGCCCCGTGGGCTTACCGTCGGCAACCTTGTCGGGCATGATCAGGTTGAACTGGTGCGGCGCACCGTCGCCCGAGCTCACGACGACGCCGTTCATGTAGACCGTGCGGTTGACGTAAATAGTCAGGTCGGTCTTGAGAGTGATGGGCGTCTGGAAAAGGTTGATGTCTGCCGTGCAGAGGCGCCAGTCGATGATTTGTGGCGTGGTGAAGTTTGCCCAGCTCTTGATGGTCGCCACGGGGTTGCCTGGCGGGCAGGCAGTAATAGGCGCAGACTGACCAGCCGCTGGCGGCGTGTAATTGACGTCAACCCACTCGAATGCGGTGGCCGCGAGCTGCCACGGTGCTGTAACGATTGGCGGCGTGGAACCCTCGGCGAAAGCAGAACGTAGCGGGGTGATAGACGTTTTGCCGGACACCGTGATGCGACCGCCGGCGTGAACACCACCGTCTACCGTCGCCTTCGATTCAATCGTGACATTGCCGGTTGCAATGAGGGAGCCAGAAATGTGCCCGTCGCTCAGCGTCACATCGCCATCAACGTAGACATTGCCGGTCACTTTGGTCGACGCGTGACTGATGGCGAACGCGCCCCCGATGGCGTACACGTCACCGTTTACTTCGGCTCCGGTGTCGAGCGTGACCTTGCCGGCAGCGATCAGTGAGGTGTTGACGATGCAACCGTTCGACAAGTGCGCATAACCAGCACGAACGACGACGGTTTCAGTGATGCCCGCCTTGTTGCTACAGATGAAGTTGCCCTCGTTGACGAGCACATTGCCGTTGGCCTGTGACTTTGACGAGGTGAGCTGCTGCCCGCCGGTCATTGTCGTCAGCGCGCCTGCGAGTCCCGGGCCGTACGTGGCCTGCGTGATCGTTGTGTGGCCACCTTCCGAAATGCCCGTTGAGGTCAACGTCACGGTTCGCTTGCCGTCGGCTGCTTCGGTGCACGAGATCGTAACGCCGTAAGTGACATCCGACGCTGGGTCAGACGCAACGGGCGCGGGCGGAGTCGCCTTCGGGTCACACACGATGGTGCCCTGCTGCAGCATGACACTCACGTCGGCGAGGCCAGAGTCGGCGGCGGAGCGCGACTCCGCACTGTCGCGGTTGTCGATCACGATGCCGGTCGTGTTCGTCACGACGGTCACGAGGGTGAGACCAATGATGGTCATGACCATCATGATCACGAGCACCGCGACGAGCGTTGAGCCCTCATCACGGCGAACAACGGTGCTTAGCCGCCGAGACATGGCGTCACCGCGCCCTTCTTCTCATCGTGACGAGCCTGTGCCGTCACGCTCTGACGAATGACGACGGCGTCGGCCGCAGAAAGCTTCGTCGGCGGTGCAATGGCGAGGCCGATTTCAATCTGCTTGCCAGCCTGCGCGAACGCGTGATTTGACGGCGGCAGTGCACCGGAGACGTCCTTGACAAGCGTCTTCCACGGCATTGTGCTGTCGGATCGTGGTGTCTTCCCAGAGCTGTAGACGAGGTCGCCGCCGGGCTCGACGGCCCACGAGCGGCACTCAAACCACTGGGTCGCGCCATCAGACACGATCATCGTGGTGTCGAGGCGCGAGCCATCGGCGCTGATCTTGACGGCAACGGCATTGCGCAGCGAATCGGCGAAAACTTCGGTGAGTACGGCCGCCTGGCCGGTGGCCTTGTCGCGCGCCGCGGTGTGTTGCTGTGACGTGGTCGAGTTGATGAACATGAGGGTGAGGCCCACGCCGATCAGGCTCAGGATGAACACCATCACGATGATTTCAACCATTGACATGCCCGCGTCATTACGCAACATGCTGCGCTTAACGGAAGTACCGGTTCCGCCCGCCGCTCTGGGGGTGGGATGCACGTCGAGCGGAACCAGGGTCTGGGGGGAGTGCATCATTTTTGTGCCGCCCGGAAGTGAGCAGGGAGCGTGGCGATGACGTCGTTATTCACGTCGTGCACGCTGATCGTGACTTTGATAGAGGCGGGGTAGTCATCGGCACCGGCGGGACAGGGTGCGACGTCGATTGTCGCGGTCATCTTGCTGTCTTTGGGGCCGGGAATCGGGGAGGCGATAGACGCCGTCTCACGCTTGGTGAGGGTGGTGCAGGAGGCTGCGGAATCCAGCGGAAAACCTGCACGAAGCACGGCGAGCTGTTCGTTTGCGAACGTCGTCGCCTTGATGTAGTCACGGTTCGTGACACTCGTGCTCACCGCGCTAATCAGCAGCGGGAGCACCGCGAGCGACAACAACGCGAGAAAAAACATCGCGATGATGAGCTCGACGAGGCTAAAGCCGTCGTCTGTCAGGTTCCGACGCATCGCCGGGTCCCTTCAGATCGGGGAAGGTGGGGGGAGGCAGGGGTGTTCCGGGCCGGCCTAGGGGAGCCGACCCGGAACGAAAGGGTGGCGCCAGTTAGCAGCCGGGGCCCGACTCGAACCGCGTTGCGCCGTCTGCATCGGTGACACCCGTTGCAGTGCCCACGACGCAGTAGTTGTCGATGGTCAGGTCGTCGTCCTCCGGCTCAACCGTCAGCTTGATGCCAGTGAGCTGCTGTTCGCTCTGGTCAGCGAGGTCCTGCAGGTTCGTGCGGATGGTTTCATCGGCAACGCTCTGTGCAATGTCCGAAGCAACCTGCGAAGCGCCGTTGCCGACGATCGACTCGAGGGCGCTGGTCTTCGCCTGGTCCTGCAGGCCGTTGAAGATCGGGATAGCAATCGCGGCGAGGATGCCGAGGATGACGACGACGACGATGAGCTCGACGAGCGAGAAGCCGGCTTCGCCGTTCTCGGCGCGCTGTGCCTTGCGGGCTGCGAGGGCGTCCTTGATGTACTTACGCACAGGTACTCCTTGTATCTGGTGGGGGATGAAGCAAACACGGCGATGTGTTCGCGCCTCTGAGCGGGCACTACGAATAACGGCCCTGGTAGGCCGCCTTCCTCCCGCCAAGAGGCAGTCCGTTTCGGGTGACCACACTCTCCGCAAATACATTCCTAGGGCACCAGTTCTCGGTAAGTCAAGCGCCCAAACAAAAGGCAATCCTGGTGAAGAGTTTTCTCATGTAACTCTAACCAATTTAATAAAGCCTGGTCAGACGGGTATAAATTCGTGAAACTTGGCTTGCTTTAAGCATTCTCAATACATTGTTCATGTTCAAAGCGTTATAAGCCGCAACCTTAGCCGCAATTAGACATTTTGACGGTCACCAGAGTTTGCGAAAAGAAGATTTTCAAATTCAGCATGAATTTGTGTCTCAAAGTGCACAAAACGCGTCAGTCGTTCGGTTTTGGGTGTGTGAGAGGCTACGTGCTTACACTGGATGCCAGTGTTCGAAGAGGAACCCATGACGTCACGGTGGTCAGCACCGCGCGGTGTGACCCCCGAAACATCGCGCCTCTTGGTGGAGCGCGCGCACGAAGAAATCATTGCGGGCAACCTTGGCGATGCCCGTCTTCTCGATGTGCGCGAACTCGTGCGCGAATCGTGGCGTCGTTCCCTTGCTTCTGCGGTCGGAGCCGAAGACCTCCCTCCCCTAGAATTCACGCGCGAAGCCATCGAGGCCTACCGGCGCGATCACCCCCTCGCGGGTGCGCGCGACATGATTCGTGCCCTTCTCATCCCGGGCGATGCCGCGAGTTCTGGCGTCGTCGTCGCGGTCGGCGATGCAGCGGGCCGCCTGCTGTGGGTCGAGGGCGACCACGGCATTCAAACCCTCACGAGCGACATGGGCTTCGTTGCCGGCGCGAACTGGTCGGAGCAGAAGGTCGGCACGTCGGCTCCCGGAACCGCGTTGCAGTTGGGTCAATCGGTGCAGATTCAGGGTGCAGAGCACTTCAATCGGTTTGTGCAGCCGTGGTCGTGTACCGCGGCACCCGTGCGTGACCCAGAAACCCGCGAAATTCTCGGCGTTATCGATGTGACGGGCGGCGTTGAAGCCGTGACGCCTCAGGCTCAGCTTCTCGTTGACGCCACCGCGCGTGCCGTCGAATCCGAACTTCTCGTTGCGCGCCTGCGCCAACGTGCGGAGCCGCAAGCCCCGGTAACCACGCCCCGCCGCGCTCCTGACCGAGCACGCGCCAGCCTGCGCGTGCTCGGTCAGGAGCGTGCTTACCTCGCGGTTGAGGGTGAGGGCGTTGCCACGCGCACCCCCCTGGGTGCTCGTCATGCTGAGATTCTGGTCATGCTCGTCGTGAACCGTCAGGGCCTCTCCGCCGAACGCCTCACCGAACTCGTCTATGGCGAAGGCGCGAGCATTGACACCCTCCGCCCCGAAATGGTGCGCCTACGTAAGTTCCTTGCTCGCGTCGCGCCCTTCGTCGAGCTCGAATCCCGCCCGTACCGCCTCAAACCCGCACTCGAGTCAGACGCCCACCACGTGCTCTCCCTACTTGATCGTGGAGCGCCCCGCGTCGCACTCGCGGCGTACACCGGCGACGTGCTCACTGGTTCCGTCTCCCCCGGTGTCGAAGAGTTCCGCAACACGGTGCGCACGGCCCTTCGTGAAGCCCTCATCGCCGAGGCGAGCGTTGAGGTGCTGCTGGAATACGCCGACACCGAGGCTGGCCAAGACGACCTCGAGGTGCTGCAACTCGCGCTTGAACTGTTGCCCGCAAGGTCGCCGAAGCGCTCGATGCTGGTCAGCCGCATCGAGCGCCTCGCCTAAACCACCGTCAGCTGACGTGGTGTGCGGTTTTTGTGGGGGGTTCCGTCGTGGATCGCGGGTGCGGCGTGAAGTCTTGGTCAATGTCAAGCTCTACGCACGTCTCGTCGGCGATGAGGAGCATGCCGGTGCTGCGCGCGGTTGCCGTGATGCGGGCGCGCTCTTCGTCGGTGAACGAGGCGCCGGTCGGGTTCTGAAAGTCGGGAATCAGGTATGCGAGGTGCGGTCGCGCGTCGAACAGGGTCGTTGTGAGGTGCCATCGACGCACAGACTGGCCCGTTTATGACAGTCGACTTTGCGTGAAGTGGACCGGAAATGCGGCCGCCATCGCAGAGCACCATGTGTTCATGCGACTGCTTCGAGCCATCTTTCTTCCCGTCACCGGCGTGCGCGACTCCACTGAGCGTGTGTTGCAGCTGCTGGTCGGCCTCGTTCTCTACGGAGTTGCGCTCGCGTTCATGATTCGTGGCGGCATTGGGCTCGCGCCGTGGGACGTGCTCGCCGTCGGCACCGCGAAGCACGTGCCGCTGGGTTTTGGTGCCGTCGTGGTGGCGCTGTCGGTTGTGCTGCTGCTGCTGTGGGTTCCGTTGCCGCCGACTTTAGCCCGGGGCCCCGCGACGGCCTGATGACCGGTCTCGTCGCTCGCACCGGCCGACCCGTGTGGCTCGTACGCGCCGTCATCGAGGGATCAGTGTTGGTTTTGGGGTTCGCGTTGGGCGGACCGGTGGGAGTCGGAACCGTGGTGTTCGCTTTTGGGGTGGGTCCACTGATCGGGTTGGTGCTGCCGCGCATGCAGCGCTGGCGCTCCGCCCGCAGCGCCCGGGCGGTCGCCGCCCCGCCCGTTGAGCGGGCGGAGCGAGACCCCTCGGCCCTTGAGCGAGCGTAGCGAGACGAAACATGCTGCCCCGCTCCATGCGACCCTGGCCTCGAGTCGGCCGGGGAAGAGTCGTCCATCATTTGCTTTCGCTGAGCAACGCCTGTCGAATCGAGTGCGCGAGATCGGTAACATCGGCGGGGCCGGAGGTGTCCATGCACAGCATGGGGAGCCCGGTCATGGGGCGGGCTTTCGCCGCCCAGGCCTCCCACTCGTCGACGCGGCCCTGATCGTCGTGCACCCCGTGCCGGGGCCTGGTCAGGTAGCGCTCGCGCATGATCTGGCGCGGAGCTTCGCACCAGACCTCGAGACCCGCTGGCGAGCCAGCGGACTCCCAACCGCGACGGAACCACTCCTCGTCACGTCCGGCAAGCCAAAAGGAATCGACAAGCACAGCGCCGTTCAACATCCCGACGATCCGCCACAGCGCGTCGGACGCTAAGGCGCCGACGGCGCGGGTCGGGAGCTGGGCATCCACCGCATCCCCGAGCGCCTCTTTGATCGCATCTTTGGATACCAGGGGCACGCCCAGTAAGGCCGCGAGGGGGCTTGCGAGGGTCGTCTTTCCGGATCCGGGCATGCCGTTCAGGACGATGAGCCGGTCAGGCATCGGCAGTCCTCGCAGTCGTGACGTCATGGTTCCATCGTCGCGCAGACTGGCCCGCTTTCGACAGTGCACTCAGCCGTACCCATGGTTCCGAATCCCCGGAATTTCGCGGGATTCAGTGAGGCCATAGTGACGTGCAAGGTTGTGCAACGTTGCGCGGCGTAGCTTCTGTGCAACGCGATTTACATCGCACCTGATGTCAAAGGAGACAGCTCATGACCATTGTTGAAGAAGGCGTATCGAGCATCTACGCCGCTCCGGGGCAAGCCGGATCCGTTGCCAACTATCGTGCGCGCTACGGCCACTACATCGGTGGCGAGTGGGTCGAGCCGATCAAGGGGCAGTACTTCGAGGACATTTCGCCCGTCAACGGCAAGCCGTTCTGTGAGGTTGGCCGCGGCACCGTCGAAGACATTGACCGCGCGGTTGATGTCGCGTGGAAGGCGTTTCAGGGGTGGAAGAAGACCTCCCCCACGCAGCGCGCGAACATCATGAACAAGATCGCTGACCGTATGGAGCAGCACCTCGAAGCGATTGCGGTCGCGGAGACGTGGGAAAACGGTAAGCCGGTTCGTGAGACGCTCGCCGCCGATATTCCGCTCGCGATCGACCACTTCCGCTACTTTGCTGGCGCGCTTCGTGCGCAGGAGGGTGGCCTCAGCCAGCTCGATGAGAACACGGTGGCGTACCACTTCCACGAGCCGCTCGGTGTGGTGGGGCAGATCATTCCGTGGAACTTCCCGATTCTGATGGCGGTGTGGAAGCTCGCGCCCGCGCTCGCGGCAGGTAACTGCATCGTGCTGAAGCCGGCCGAACAGACGCCGGCGTCGATTCTCTTCCTGTTCGACATCATCGGTGACCTGCTGCCGGCCGGTGTCATCAACATCGTCAACGGCTTCGGTATCGAGGCTGGCGCGCCGCTCGCGTCGCACAAGAAGATCCGCAAGATTGCGTTCACGGGTGAGACCACGACCGGCCGCCTGATCATGCAGTACGCGTCGCAGAACCTCATTCCGGTGACGCTCGAACTCGGTGGCAAGTCGCCGAACGTGTTCTTCGAAGACGTCGCGCAGCAGGACGACGCGTTCTACGACAAGGCGCTCGAAGGCTTCACGATGTTCGCGCTTAACCAGGGCGAAGTGTGCACGTGCCCGTCGCGTGCGCTGCTGCAGAAATCGATCTACGACTCTTTCCTCAGCGACGGCCTCGAGCGCGTCGGCAAGATCGTGCAGGGCAACCCGCTCGACCCCGCCACCATGATCGGTGCGCAGGCGTCGAACGACCAGCTCGAGAAGATTCTGTCGTACATCCAGATCGGTCAGGAGGGTGGCGCGAAGCTGCTCACCGGTGGCGAGCGCGTCGACCTCGGCGGCGACCTGTCTGACGGCTTCTACGTCGCCCCGACCGTCTTCGAAGGCACGAACGACATGCGCATCTTCCAGGAGGAGATCTTCGGGCCCGTGCTCTCAGTCACGAGCTTCGAGAACTTCGACGACGCCATCTCGATCGCGAACGACACGCTCTACGGCCTCGGCGCCGGAGTCTGGAGCCGCTCCGGCGACACCGCCTACCGCGCTGGCCGTGCGATCGAAGCCGGACGCGTGTGGACCAACACCTACCACCAGTACCCCGCGCACGCAGCGTTCGGTGGCTACAAGCAGTCGGGTAT
>CANNEP010000023.1 GCA_947503655.1 uncultured Microbacterium sp. | reverse complement strand
GACACCAGCGGTGTAACCGTGCGTGTCGGCGCCACCGCGTGGTGCAAAATTAAACGTACCGACGGAGACCGGTCGTTCATTGAATCCGACAAGGGAGTGAGCCTATTTCGGGTTGACGATGATCTGCTGCGCAAGGTCCACGGCTTTGACGTCGCGCACATGGCCTACTCGGGTCGGATGGAGGACGACGTCAAATACGTAAGTTCCGTGGTTCCGGTCTCCTTCGATTTTTCGGACCGTCACAGCGCCGAATACATCTCGGAGATCGCGCCCCACGTGACCTACGCGACTTTCTCCGGCGGCGACCTCGCCCTCGAGCAGTGCGAAGCCCTCGCGTACACCGCCCTGAACGCGGGCGCGAAGAACGTTCTCGTCTCGCGCGGGGCAGCCGGGGCGCTCTTCTGGAGCGGCCAGCAGGCGCCCGTTGCTGTTCCCGGCCTGCCTATTGACGTCGTTGACACTCTGGGTGCCGGTGACACCCTCATCGCGACGTTCTTGGTCGGTCAGTTCGCTGGCCTCACGGTCGAGGAATCGCTCGTTCGCGCGACGAAACACGCAGCGGCGACGTGCCGCACCGACGGCGGTTTCGGCCGCCCCATCCCGCTTTACACCCCCATCAAGACACATAACTAATCACAGAAATGAGTTGAAATGAGTAAGAACAGCACTCGCATGTCCGTCGCCGTTGCCGGTCTCGCCGCTGCCGCACTCGCCGTCTCAGGTTGTTCGTCAGATTCGTCTTCGGGCGATGGCGGAACCACGGGTGACGGCAACCAGGTACTCACGGTTCTGCACAAGTGGCCCGAGGGCGCGCACGCTGAATACTTTGAGAAGATCATTGCGGATTTCGAAGCTGAAACCGGAATTACTGTCGAAGCGACCGCCGTGCAGGACGACCCGTACAAGGAACGCATCCGTGTGCTGACCGGGTCGAACTCGCTGCCCGACGTGTTCTTCGTCTGGCCCGGAGCCTTCGGCGAGCAGTTCTTCGACGCCGGCCTGGTGGAAGATCTCACCGAACCGATGAGCGACGGCTGGGCCGACTCGCTCGTCGCTCCCGCCATCGATGCCTACACGCACGAGGGCAAGATCTACGCGGTTCCGGTCAGCATGTCTGGCAAGTTCTTCACCTACAACACCGCCATGTTCGCTGATGCCGGTATCGAGGTTCCGCAGACCTACGACGACCTCATCCAGGCGTGCGAGGCGTTCCAGGCAGAGGGCATCACGCCCATCTCGATGGGCAACAACGCCATGTGGCCCGGCGTGCACTACCTGACCACGCTGATCGGCAAGTACGTGCCGCAAGACGAGATGCTGAAAGACTTCGACCCGGCAACGGCGACGTTCACCGACCCGGGCTACGTGAAGGCGATTGAGACGCTCACCGAGCTCGCTGACAAGTGCTTCACTCCCGGCGCGAACGGCATCAGCAACGACAGCGCGAAGGCCGAGATTCAGACCGGCGTTGTACCGATGTACTACGGCGAGAGCAACATCTTCTCGATGTTCCGTGAGTCCAACGGGGCGACCGCCGAGGTTGCTGCCGACTGGGACTTCTTTGCCTTCCCTGACATCGAAGGTGCAGCCGGCGACCAGGACTCCCTGACCGGTGCTCCCGACGGCTTCGTCATCAACTCCAAGAGCGAGAACAAGGAAGCCGCAGAGAAGTTCCTGCGCTACATCACCACGAAGGAATCGGGTGCGCTGCTGCTGGAGATGCGTGACCGTCCGTCGGCCGTGATCGGTGCTGAAGAGGGCGTCGCCGACGTGCTTCCGCAGCTCGAGCGCGCACTGACGGTGCTGGATGAAACCGACACGTTCAACATCTGGCTCGACACCGCCACTGACCCGCAGGTCGGCGCCGCATGGCTCGCCGCAGGACAAGCCGCCATCGATGGTTCCGTCTCTCCCGAAGACATCATCGCGTCGGTGAAGGCTGCATCAGATTCGGTGAAGTAATACCCCCACTGTGCCGGGCGGGAGCCCCCTCCCGCCCGGCATCAAACGACAGGACCGCTTATGCACACGCGTCGATATCGCTTAGCTGGATTGCTATGGACATTGCCGGCGCTCATCGCTGTGGTGGGGATTCTGATCTATCCCCTCGTGCAGAACGTGAGACTCAGCTTTCACACGTGGAGCGTTTTTGCTCCCGACGAGGTCTTCATCGGCCTCGAAAACTACGTGCGTGCGGTCGCCGACCCGGTGTTCTGGACAGCGCTTCTCAATAACGTCGCCTACGCCATCGTCTCGCTCATCTTTCAGATCGGCGTGGCACTCGCACTTGCGGCCGTGCTCGATCAGTTCATTGCGCGCCGCTTTCAAGGTTTCTTTCGTAGCGTCTACTTCTTGCCTGCGACGCTGTCGATCACGATTACGAGCGTGCTGTTCACGTTCATCTACCACCCCGAAGTCGGCATTCTGAACAGTGCCTTGGATTTCCTCGGGCTGGAGGGGCTTAAGCACGTGTGGCTCGGGGATCCGACCACGGCAATGGGTGCCGTGATCGCGATGAGTCAGTGGCAATGGACCGGATACAACGCGATCCTGTTGCTCGTGGCTATTCAGCGCATTCCGCGGGAGTACTACGAAGCCTCGTCGCTCGATGGCGCGGGCCGCATCCGGCAATTCTTCACCATCACGGTTCCGCTTTCTCGCGACATGATCACGGTGCTGTCCATCACCGTCATTAGCAACGCGTTCCTTGTGTTTAACGAGGTCACGGTGATGACGAACGGCGGGCCGAATAACTCGACGCAGGTGCTCGGAACCTTGATATACCAAAATGCGTTCCGCAATGACGACATGGGCTATGCCGCAGCCCTCGGAACGGTCGTGCTGATCGTCACCGTGGTGATCGGCATCGTCCAAGTCATTCTCTCCGGACGAAAGCAGGTGACGTACTAATGACGACCACAACCACCATCACGCTCGCTGATGCCACCGATCGTCAGCGTCGCGACGCGAAAGACAAGAAGCGCGCCGCCGCCAGCGGCCGCACATTCAGCCGCATCAGCAACGGTGTCGTCTGGCTGGTACTGATTGTCATCGTGATCGGAACCCTCTATCCCCTCGTGTGGATGGTGATGAGCGGTTTCAAATCCAGCGCCGAGATCTTTGCGTCGCCCTGGTCGCTGCCCAGCGGCCTCGACCCGCGTGCCTACGTCGAAGCGTGGGACAAGGGCATTCTCGAGTTCGTGCTCAACAGCGTTATCGTCACCGGCGTCAGCCTGGTGCTGATCGTCGCGCTCGCGGCCATGGCGGCATACGGCCTCACGAAGTTCCGCTTTCGCGGAGCGAAGCTGTTCACGTACATCCTGCTCGGCGGGCTGATGGTGTCGCCGACGATGATCATGATTCCGCTGTTTCAGATGCTGCAGGCGCTCAACCTGTACAACACGCACGCGGGCCTCATCATCGTCTACGTCGCCTACCGGTTGCCGTTCATGATCTTCCTCATTCGGGCGTACATGAGCACGCTCGACGACGGTGTGCTGGAGGCGGCGATCGTCGACGGCGCGAGCCAGATTCAGGTGTTCGTGCGGATCGTGCTGCCCATGTGTATGCCCGTGCTCGTCAGCGCCGGCCTCGTGCACTTCCTCTGGGCCTGGAACGAGTTCCCGTTCGCGCTGATCTTCTTGAATGACACCTCACTCAAGACCCTGCCGGTCGGTCTGCTCGACTTTAAGAGCGCGCTGCAGACAGACTGGCCGGTGCTATTCGCCGGGCTCGTGTTGGCCGCGTTGCCCGTGGTCGTCGCGTTCTTGATTGGCCAACGCCAGTTCATCCGCGGCCTCTCCGCCGGAATGGGCAAGTAACCCACCATGCGCAGCGGCCCATTTCGGGCCTTTACGTACTTGAAATCTGTACCCCTGGTTCCGCCATCTCGTGCTGAGGGCCCAGGGGTACAGTCGCGGCGGAACATCGGGCGAGCGATGAAATGTCGGCTCGGATTCCCGCACCCCGCCCCCGCGCGCCGCGGCGGCTGTGTTCTCGCTGTGCGCGGTGCTTCGACTGCGCAGGAGGGGGAGAGCGAAACCGTAGGATAGATCGCATGTGTGGAATCGTTGGATATGTGGGTGCGCGCGACAGCCAACCCATTTTGTTGGCCGGCCTCGCCCGGCTTGAATATCGCGGGTATGACAGCGCCGGAGTGGCCGTCATCGACGCGGAGGGGCACCTCGGCATGCGCAAGCGTGCTGGCAAGCTCCAGGTTTTGAAAGACAACCTTGCGGCAGCGCCGCTCGCGGAGGGAACGACCGGAATCGGTCACACCCGCTGGGCAACCCACGGTGGCCCTACCGACGAGAACGCCCACCCGCACCTCGCCGATGACGACAAGCTCGCGCTGATTCACAACGGCATCATCGAAAACTTCGCTGAGCTCAAGGCTGAGCTCGCCGCCGAGGGATACACGTTCCGTAGCGAGACCGACTCTGAAGTCGCCGCCGCGCTGCTGGGCCGCGAATTCCGCAAAACCGGCGACCTGCGCCAGGCTTTCCAGGCTGTCGTGGCACGCCTCGAGGGCGCCTTCACGATCCTCGCAACACACCAGGAGTTTCCGAACCTCGTCGTCGGCGCCCGCCGCAACTCGCCCCTCGTCATCGGTCTCGGTGAGGGCGAAAACTTCCTCGGCTCCGACGTCGCGGCGTTTGTCGAGCACACCCGCCGCGCCCTGGCGATCGGTCAAGACCAGATCGTCGCAATCGAACCGCACCAGGTGACCGTCACCGACTTTGACGGCAACCCGGTTGAGGTCGAAGAGTTCGAGGTGTCGTGGGATGCTGCCGCAGCAGAAAAGGGCGGTTGGTCGTCCTTCATGGCGAAGGAGGTTTCGGAAGAGCCCGAAGCTGTCGCCAACACGATCCGTGGTCGCCTCAGCGACGGCGCGGTTGTCATTCCTGAGCTTGAGGGCCTGGACGAACTGTTCACCGGCATCGATCGCATCATCATCACGGCATGCGGAACCGCGTCCTACGCCGGTTCGGTCGGCAAGTATGTGCTCGAGCGTTGGGCAGGCATCCCCGTCGATGTCGAGCTCGCGCACGAGTTCCGCTACCGCGACCCAGTCATCGGTGCGAACACTCTTGTGGTGTCGATCAGCCAGTCGGGTGAGACCATGGACACCCTCATGGCCGTCAAGTACGCGCGCGAGCGCGGCGCGAAGACGCTGTCGATCTGCAACACGCAGGGCGCCACGATTCCGCGTGAGTCTGACGCCATCGTCTACACGCACGCGGGCCCTGAAGTTGCCGTCGCATCGACCAAGGCGTTCGTTGCGCAGATCACGGCGCTGCAGCTCCTCGCCCTGCACATCGGCCGCGTTCGTGGCTCGTTGAGCGCCGCCGAAAGCGCCGCCAGCGTCGCTGAACTCGAGGCCCTGCCCGCCAAGATTCAGCGCATCCTCGACGAGGAGCAGCCGCACGTCGAGCAGCTTGGTCGCTGGATGGCTGACACCCGCTCGGTGCTGTTCCTGGGTCGTAACGTTGGCTTCCCGATCGCTCTTGAAGGCGCGCTCAAGCTCAAAGAGATTTCGTACATTCACGCTGAAGGCTTCGCCGCTGGCGAGCTCAAGCACGGCCCGATCGCCCTGATCGAGCCCGGTCAGCCGGTCTTCGTGATCGTGCCGTCGCCGCGCGAGTCGGCTCTCATCCACTCCAAGGTGGTCTCCAACATCCAGGAGATCCGCGCTCGTGGCGCCCGCGTGATCGTGGTCGCCGAAGAGGGCGACGCCGCCGTGCTGCCGTACGCCGACGAGGTGCTTCGCATTCCCGTCGCCGGCCCCATGTTCGAGCCGGTGCTCGCCGTGGTTCCGCTGCACATCTTTGCGATGGCACTCGCCACCGCCAAGGGCCTCGACGTCGACCAGCCGCGCAACCTCGCAAAGTCGGTGACGGTCGAGTAATCGTGATCATCGGAATCGGCGTCGATCTCGTCGACATCCGACGCTTCGAGGAGACCATTGCGCGTACCCCGAAGCTGCGCGAGCGACTTTTCACGCCGGCTGAGCGGGAGAAGCCAGCGCGCTCTCTTGCCGCTCGATACGCCGCCAAGGAGGCGCTGATTAAGGCGCTCGGCGGCTCCGATGGCGTGTACTGGTCCGAGATTGACGTGGTGCAAGATGCTGAGGGCAAACCATCGTTTGCCCTCAGCGGCACCACGGCCGCCACGGTTGTGAACCGCGGCATCACCGGCCTGCACGTATCGATGTCACACGATGGCGGGATGGCAACGGCGTACGTTATCGCCGAATCCACCCGCTCGGAGGGAACCTTTAATGTCCGCTCTGCCTAACGGCACAGCCCGCGAAGCCCTCATCGACGTTGGCGCGATCGCCGCCAACACCCGCCGCATCGCCCGCGTCACCGAGACCGACATCATTGCGGTCGTGAAGGCTGATGCGTACGGACACGGTGCCGTGCGTGCCGCTCGCGCCGCCCTCGATGGCGGTGCCACGCGCCTCGGCGTCGCCGACATCAACGAAGCACTCGAATTGCGCCGCGCAGGCGTGATGGCTCCGATTCTGGCGTGGCTGCATGCTCCCGGAACTACGTTTGACGAAGCCGCAGCGGCTCACGTTGCGCTGGGCATTTCGTCGATGGATCAGCTGCAGGCGGCGGCCGCAGCGTCAGCCGCCGACCGCCCCACGCGCATCCACCTCAAGCTGGAAACCGGTCTCAGCCGCAACGGCATCGCACCCGAAGACTGGAACCACGTCGTTGCCGAAGCCGCCCGCTGGGAGCGCCTCGGCAAGGTCACCGTCGAGGGCATCTTTTCGCACCTCTCCAACACCACGATCGCCGACGACCTCGTGGCGCTTGAACGCTTCAACGAGGGCATCGCGCTCGCGGCGTCCCTCGGCGTACACCCGCAGATTCGCCACCTCGCCGCCACCAACGCGGCCCTCGCACTTCCCGCCGCGCGCCTCGACGCGGTGCGCATTGGCATCGGCCTCTATGGCCTCTCGCCGTTCGATGACCGCACGTCGGCCGACCTGGGCCTGCGCCCCGCGATGACTCTTCGCGCCGCGGTCGCCAACGTGCGCCGCGTGCCGGCCGGCACTGGCCTCTCCTACGGGTACACGCACCGCACCACGGGCGAAACCACCCTCGCCCTGGTTCCGTTCGGCTACGCCGACGGCGTGCCCCGCAGCGCGTCCAACCGCGGAGCCGTGATGATCGCTGGCAAGAAATTCACCGTTTCCGGGCGCATTGCGATGGACCAGTTCATCGTCGATGTCGGCGACCACCCGGTGAACATCGGCGACGAAGCCGTTCTGTTCGGCGACCCGACGCTCGGTGTGCCCTCCGCCGAAGACTGGGCCGCCGCTGCCGACACCATCAACTACGAAGTCATCACGCGCATCGGTGCGCGTGTGACCCGTCGATCGGTCTCGTCATGACCGGCGTCACTGGCACCCACGACATCGCGACCGTCGACGCGATGCACGACCTCGGCATTGCATTCGGTAAGACTCTGAAGGCCGGCGACCTCGTCGTCATGACCGGCCCGCTCGGCGCTGGCAAAACCACGCTGACTCGCGGCATAGCCGAAGGTCTCGGCGTGCGCGGCCCGGTACAGAGCCCGACGTTCGTCATCGCCCGCACCCACCCGTCGCTCGTCGGCGGCGCCCCGCTCGTGCACGTTGACGCGTACCGCCTCGGCTCCGCCATGGAGCTTGACGACCTTGACATCGACTTCGATGGTTCCGTCGTCATCGTGGAGTGGGGTCGCGGCATGGTCGATGGGCTCGCCGAGCAGTGGTGGGACGTTGAAATCGCCCGCCCTGTCGGCGTCGACGATGACGTTGCGGTCGAAGACCTTGACGGTGACGCCGCCCGCATCGTGACGATCACCCGCCAGCCCTCAGACGCGGCGGGATAACCTGGAACCATGATTCTTGCCGTCGACACCTCCCTCGGAACAGCTGTCGCCGTCGTCACTCTTGACGGCGACGTGCGCGCACAGGCGACAAGCGAGAACCACCTCGGGCACGCTGAGGTCATCGGCACACTGATTCAGGAGGCGCTTACCGCCGCCGGAAACCCCGAGATCACCCACGTCGCCGCAGGCATGGGCCCTGGACCCTTCACCGGCCTGCGCATCGGCATCGCCGCGGCGCGTACGTTCGCGATCGCGCGCAGCGCCCACCTGGTTCCGGTTGTCAGCCACGACGCCCTCGCGCTCACCGCCCTCGACAACGGCACCACCGGCACCTTCATCATCGAAACTGACGCTCGCCGCCGCGAACTCGCTTGGACGACGTACGACGGCGTCGACGCCGACGGCCTGCCCAAGCGGCTGACGGAACCAGCACTCGTCGCGCGCGCGGAAGCGGAAGACACGCTGACGGCTGGGGAGCGCATCGTCGCCACCGAACTCTCCGGCGGAGCGCTCGGCCGCGTTGCCGCTCTCGCGATCGCTGCTGACCGTACCGTTGGCCCCGACGACGCCCTGTACTTGCGTTCGCCCGACGTTGCCGCACCGAAGGTGCAGGTGTGAGCGCGCCCGCCGCGCACGACGTCACTTTTCGCGACGCGACGGCGGCTGACCTCGACGCGATTATGGCGCTCGAGCGTGCGAGTTTTCCCACCGACGCGTGGAGCGAAAACATGATGGCCGAAGAGCTCGTCTCGCCGCACGGCCGCTACCTCGTTGTGGAACGTGGCGATGAGTTGCTGGGTTATGGCGGGGTTCGCGTCGTCAAGGGTTCGCACGAAGGCGACATCCAAACCATTGCGATGGCGGCCGCCTCACGGGGTCTCGGACTCGGCCGTACGCTGTTGCGGGCGCTGCTCGACGCGGGCCAGGACCGCGGCGCCCGTGAGATCTTTCTCGAGGTGCGGGCCGATAACGATGTCGCCCACGCCCTGTATGTTTCTGAAGGATTCGTCGAGCTGGGGCGCCGAGCGCACTACTACCAGCCCGACGACGTCGACGCGATTGTGATGCGTTGCCACCTCAAACCAAAGGAGAACGCGTGAGTGCCGCAGAGCCCCTCATTCTGGGGATCGAAACCAGCTGTGACGAGACCGGTATCGGTATCGTCCGCGGGCGCACCCTGCTGAGCAACACGATCGCCTCCAGCATGGACGAGCATGCCCGCTACGGCGGCGTCGTGCCCGAAGTCGCTGCCCGCGCGCACCTCGAAGAACTGCAGCCGTCGATTGAGGCAGCGCTTGCCGAGGCGGGCGTCACGCTCAACGACCTCGATGCTGTCGCCGTCACGAGCGGCCCCGGCCTTGCCGGTGCGCTCATGGTGGGCGTTGGCGCGGCAAAGGCGCTTGCGGTGGGCCTCGACAAGCCGCTCTATGCCGTGAACCACCTCGTCGGTCACATCGCCGCCGATATTCTCGACGCCGGTGCTGAGCCGCTGGAATACCCGACCGTCGCGCTGCTCGTTTCGGGCGGACACACGTCGCTTTTGCTCGTGCGTGACCTCACGACCGACGTTGAACTCCTCGGTGAGACGGTCGACGACGCCGCTGGTGAAGCGTTCGACAAGGTCGCCCGCCTCCTCGGCCTGCCGTACCCCGGGGGTCCGCAAATCGACAAGGCCGCCATTGGCGGCGACCCCAAGGCGATCCGCTTCCCGCGTGGACTGTCGCGTGCCTCCGACATGGCGAAGCACCGCTACGACTTCTCGTTCTCGGGCCTCAAGACCGCCGTCGCGCGCTGGATGGAACAGCAAAAAGCGCAGGGCAATGAATACAACCAGGCCGATGTCGCCGCCTCCTTTCGCGAGGCCGTCGTCGACGTACTCGTCACGAAGGCGCTCGACGCGTGTGCCCAATACGGCGTGCCCCGACTGCTCCTCGGCGGCGGCGTCATCGCGAACAAGCGCCTGCGCGAAGTTGCCCTCGAACGCGCCGCGAAAGCGGGGGTGACGGTGCGTATTCCACCGCTGTCACTCTGCACCGACAACGGTGCGATGATCGCGGCGCTGGCCTCCGAACTCGTCATGAGCGGCCGCAAGCCCTCCACCCTCGCGTTCGGTGCCGACTCCACCCTGCCTGTCACCGAAATTCAGGTGGCCGAGTCGGTATGACCGGATTCCTGCGCCGCAACAGTCAGGCCCCGTCGAACGACGAGGCCGAGTCGGTTGCGCCCGCAGAGACGACGGCTGACGGAACCACGGCTGCGGCTGACGGCGTCGACGTCGACGCCACCGAGACCGGCACCGAACTCGACGCCGCGACCGACACCGGTGCCACGCCGACCACGAAATCGGTGCGGTGGCTGCCTGTCGCATCGATTCGCAAGGGCTATGGCGGATCATCCGTCTCGTTCGCCCTCGCGGGCCTGGCTACCTCGTTCTTTGTCGGCTGGGCGTTCCCGCTCGCACTCATTGGCATCACGCTCGGCATCATTGCCATCCACAAGCCCGAAGAGAGCATCCGCCTCGGCGCGTGGGGCATCGCGCTCGGCGCGCTTGCCACGATCTACAGCGCGGGCTGGCTGTGGTGGGCCGGCACTCAACTGCACTGGTTCGGTTAGCTGACACTCGTCTGGGTGTCTCGGGCACGCTTGAACTCACACGGGTCAGCGCGCCTTCGATGAACCGGCGTTCAGACGCGATCTGCGAGAATCGCGACCCGCTTGGTTCCGGCACGCGTCAAGATCAACGCCGCCGACTGCGAACCCTTGAGGTTGAGCTTCTTGCGGAAGACGGCGGGGTCAATGTCCATGCCACGCTTCTTGATCTCGAGCGTGCCAATGTCGAGGCCGCGCAGCGCTTTCGCGAGGGTCTTCACGTCGGCCGGAAACACCTCGCGGACGCGGAACGATGACACAAACGGAGTTGTCAACGCCGCATCAGACGTGAGGTAGGCGATGCCGTCGGCGACCGGGCCAGCCTGAAGCGATCGCGCCACCTCCCCAACCAGGCGTGCGCGAATGACGGCACCATCGGGCTCGTGCAAGAACGCGCCGAGTTCGCGGGGCTCCTCATCGGGAGCATCGGCCGGCGCGGTCAGTTCGTGCGCTTGGTCGCCGCGAACGACGAGGGCCGCACGCCGCACGCCGGGGCGAGCGAGCCTGCCTGTCCACACCACGAGTTCAACAACGTCGCCATCAACGCTCACCCACTGAGTCTCGGCGTCTGCGGGGAGCGCGTCGCGGTCGTGCGCGGGCCCGAGCTTCACGCCGATCGGCAGCTGATCGGCCAGCCCGAATACCCAGTCCAGGTGCGGTGAGTAGTCGGCGGCGGTGACGCGCTTGGTCTCGCTGTGCCCCTTCGTGCGCCGCGCCGGGTCGAGCCACGCGGCGTCAATCCCTTCGAGGGCGACGTCTTCGGCGAAACTGTTGCGCACTTCGGCCATGTCGCCAAACGGTGCCAGGTTGTGGGCGGTGATTCCCGCGGTCACGGCGTCGGCATCAACGGCCAGTACGCGCAGGCCGGCGCCGGCAAACGCGAGTGAGTCGGCACCGATACCGCACCCGAGATCAGCGACCGATTCGATGCCTGCGGCGACAAACCGCCGCGCGTGACGGGCGGCGACCGGCATGCGCGTAGCCTGCTCAAGCCCCGCCTGCGTAAACAACATGCGCGCCGCGAACGGCCCAAACTTCGCCTGTGCGCGCGTGCGCAACCGCGCCTGCGTCACGACGGCCGAAGTGAGATCGGGGGAGTGTCCGACCGCACGCATCCGCGTCACCGCTTTTAACGCGTCATCACTCGACGCAATCGGGCCGACCTCGTCGATGAGCTCCAGTGCCTCGTGCGACAGCAGCGTGACGAGTTCAGACATCTCCATCCCGCCAGCCTAGTTTGCCGACACTTGCCGCACCGTGGTTCAGCTCGCCAGCCCACCCCCGCAAACGCAGCCCATGGTTCCGTCATCATTCCGCCCAAAGCGATAACCGCGCCGAAGTTGGCACTCGCGTTGCATGAGTGCCAATTGCAGTCGTAGACTTGGCATTAGCACTCGCCAGGTGTGGGTGCCAATAATCTTGATTCGCCAGAAGGAAGAGGTAAACCGTGTCGGTTTCCATCAAGCCGCTCGAGGACCGCATCGTCATCAAGCAGGTTGAGGCAGAGCAGACCACGGCTAGCGGCCTGGTCATCCCGGACACCGCGAAGGAGAAGCCCCAGGAGGGCGAGGTCGTCGCAGTTGGCCCCGGTCGTATTGACGACAACGGCAACCGCGTGCCTCTCGACGTCGCTGTGGGCGACCGCGTTCTCTACAGCAAGTACGGTGGCACCGAAGTGAAGTTCGGCGGCGAGGAGTTCCTCGTGCTGTCGACCCGCGACGTGCTCGCCATCGTCGTTCGCTAAGGCGCACTGCGAAAGCATTTTTCAAGGCCCGTGTGATTCGTCACACGGGCCTTGTGCTGTCTCTGGATGGGGGCAGCGGAACCATGGGCTTGCGGTGCGCGCGGAGGCAGCTCGCGGCGATACCCTGAAGCTGTGACTTCTCCCGACCAGCGCGAGCGCAAACTCGGCTTCATTTACGGCCTGCTCGCGTATCTACTGTGGGGATTTTTGCCGCTGTACTTTCTCACGCTGGCCCCGACCGGGCCGTGGGAGATCGTCGCAATGCGCATCTTCTTCTCGCTGGCGCTGTGCGCCATTCTGCTTGCCGTTACGCGCTCGTGGGGGCGACTGCAGGCGATCTTCTCCAGCAAGCGCACGATCTGGCTGACGGTGCTCGCCGGTGTACTGATCTACATCAATTGGCAAGTGTTCGTGCTCGCGACGCTGACGGGTCACATTATCGAGACAGCGCTCGGGTACTTCATCAACCCGATCGTCACGATTCTGCTCGGCGTCTTTGTGATGCGCGAACGCCTGCGCCCCCTGCAATGGGCGGCCGTCGGCCTCGTTGGCGTTGCCGTCGTAGTCATCGTGGTCGGGTACGGCGCCTTCCCGTGGATTGCACTACTGCTGGCCGGCAGCTTCGGTGTCTACGGTCTCATTAAGAAGAAGATTGGCCCGCGTGTTGACGCGTTGAGCGGGCTGACGCTGGAGTCGCTCTGGCTCGTGCCGATCGCCATTGCCCAGCTCATCTGGGTGGGAGAAACCGTCGGCATCACGTTCGGAAATATCAGTACCAGCCACACGCTCCTGCTGATGTTCGCTGGTGTCGCCACCGCGGTTCCGCTTCTCCTCTTCGCCGCAGCCACGCGCCGCACGACCCTCACCGTCGTCGGTATTCTGCAGTTCTTGACCCCGCTGATGCAGTTTGCGACCGGCGTGTGGATCATGGGGGAGCCGATGCCGCTCGAGCGTTGGATCGGGTTCGGCGTCGTGTGGGCGGCGCTTGCGGTGTTCATCACCGACTCGGTGATCGCCGGTCGACGCGCGCGTGCCAGTGTGCCGCCGGTCGAGCCAACCCCCTAGTCGAGTAGCAGATGTCATCGGATGATTTGTCAAAAAGCGGCATTCGGCGAAAACGTTAGCGCACTGAGACCTTGTTAATGCGTCTGAACTCGTATTGTGGTGACACTGACCTGCACAAGGCGTGGTCAGACCAACGTTAGGATGCGTTTATGTACGGAACCCTGATCTCCCGTAAGGGCAAGGTTTTCGCTGGAGTAGCCCTCGCTGCTGCTAGTGCTCTCGTACTTGCTGGTTGTAGCACCGGCGGTGGCGGCGGAGACCCGACAACCGAGCCCACCGGTTCCGCAGACCCCGGAACCTCCGCACCTTCTGGCGAAGCACTAACGCTGAAGCTCGGCTCGCTTCTGCCCCAGACCGGTTCGCTGTCGTTCCTCGGCCCGCCCATGGAATCTGGCGTTCTCCTCGCTGTTGAGGAAGTCAACGCGGCCAACGCTGGCATCACGATCGACTACACCCCCGCTGATGAGGGTGACACGAAGAACAAGGTGTTTGAGACCAGCATCGAGAGCCTGCGCGGTAAGGGCATCACGGCCCTCATCGGTGCCGCATCGTCGGGTGTCTCTAAGCTCATTCTCGATGGCAACGTTGAAGCTGGCATCATGCAGATCTCGCCGTCTAACACTTCGCCTGACTTCACCGCGTGGAAGGACAACAGCCTGTACTTCCGTACCGCGCCGAGCGACCTCCTGCAGGGTGAAGTTCTCGGTAACCTGATCGCCGACGACGGCCACGCCACGCTCGCCGTTCTGTACCAGAACGACGCGTACGGTTCGGGCCTCGACAAGGCCATCACCGAAACCTTCGAAGGTACCGGTGGCGAGGTTGTTGAGCACCAGACGTTCAACGTCGGTGACACGCAGTTCGACGCTCAGATTCAGGCTGTCGTCGCGGCGAACCCCGACGCTGTCGCCATCGTCTCGTACGAAGAGTTCAAGGCGCTCGCGCCGGCACTCGTTTCGGCAGGTATCACCGCTGACCAGATGTACCTGGTTGACGGCAACCTCTCGAACTACGGTGCCGACATGTCGATCGACCTGACCGGCGCTCAGGGCACCCGCCCCGGCCCGAAGCTCGAAGACGACTTCACCGACCGCCTGCAGGCTGCATGGACGGGCGCTGGCAACAGCGAGGTCAAGGACTTCACGTACGCCGCTGAGGCATACGACGGTGTCATCCTCACCGCACTGGCTGCTCTCGCTGCGGGCTCGACCGACGGCGCTGACATGGCTGCCAAGATGGCTGAGATCTCGGGCGGCACCGGCGGTGGCGAGAAGTGCACCGCGTTCGCCGAGTGCGCCGCACTCATCGCTGACGGCAAGACGATCGACTACGACGGCTACTCCGGCGACGTCACGTTCGACGAGAACGGCGACCCGAAGGGCGCTGCCATCGGTACCTACAAGTACGAGGCAGACAACCTCGCTACCCGTACCGACTAAGTAGCAATACTGCGAGGGAGGGGTCCACTGGGCCCCTCCCTTTCGCGTGCCCGCGGGCGTCTCGTTCCGCACCCGTGGTTCCCGGAGCCGCTCGTCGGGGATTTCGCGGCCTCAGGGGCCCGCCAGCGCCGTTTCAGGCGATGCGCAGTAGTTTCTCCGACGTGCGGCTGGCGGAACCATGGGGCTGGGGCATGAAAGAAGGAGCCGGGCCCCGAAGTGGGGCCCGGCTCCGAAAGCGGTGAGGGGGTTATGCGGCCTCGGTGCCGAGGGTTCCGAGGTAGAGGCCGATGACCTTCGGGTCGTTGAGCAGTTCGCGGCCGGTGCCCTCGTAGGCGTCGCGGCCTTGGTCGAGCACGTAGCCGCGGTCGCAGATCTGCAGACAGCGGCGGGCGTTCTGCTCCACCATGATCGTCGTCACGCCCGCCTTGTTGATCTCGGAAACGCGCAAGAACGCGTCGTCCTGTCGAACCGGGCTGAGGCCAGCGCTGGGCTCATCGAGAAGCAGCACGCTCGGGTCCATCATGAGCGCGCGGCACATCGCCACCATCTGACGCTCACCACCCGACAGCGACCCGGCACGTTGGCCGAGGCGGCCACCGAGCTCAGCGAAGATGCCGGTGACGAAATCGAGGCGTTCCGCATACTTCTTGGGAGCCTGGAAGACACCCATCTGCAGGTTCTCGGCGATCGTCAGCGACGGAAACACGTTGTTCGTCTGCGGCACAAAAGCCACACCGCGCTTCACGAGCTTGTCGGCTTTCAGGCCCACGATGCTCTCGCCATTGACGGTGATCTCGCCCTCGCGCACCCTGACCATGCCGAAGATCGCCTTCAGCAACGTCGACTTACCGGCACCGTTCGGGCCGATGATGCCGATCAGCTCACCCTGGCGGGCAATGAGGTTCGCACCGTTCAGAATGTTGATGCCCGGCAGGTATCCGGCGTGCACGCCCGTCATCTCGACAACGACGTCACTGTCGGTCATTTCGACTCCTTCGTGTCAATGGTGGGGATGCGCCCGGTGACGACACCGAGGTCAACATCCTGGTGCGCGCCGAGGTACGCGTCGATCACGGCCTGGTCTTCCATCACCGTCTCGGGCGGGCCCTCGGCGACGATCTTGCCCTCGGCCATCACGACCACCCAGTCGGCGATGTGACGCACCATGTGCATGTCGTGCTCCACGAACAGCACGGTCATGCCGCGGTCTTTCAGATCAAGCACGTGGTCAAGCAATGATTGCGTGAGCGCGGGGTTAACACCGGCCATCGGCTCATCGAGCATGACGAGGTTCGGGTCGTTCATGAGGGCGCGAGCCATGTCGAGAAGCTTGCGCTGACCACCCGAAAGCGACGCGGCGAAGTCTTGCTCCTTGGCGTCAAGCTTGAAGCGGGTGAGCAGGTCACGCGCCTTCGCGGTGATCTCCGCCTCCTGCTTGCGCCAGCGCCACGGCATGAGCGAGGCCCAAAAACCCTCACCCTTTTGATCCTTGGCGCCGAGCTTCATGTTCTCCAGCACCGACAGCAACGACAGCGCCTTCGTCAGCTGGAACGTGCGCACCTGCCCCATGCGCGCAACCTTGAACGACGGCACGCCCGCGAGGTTGTGGCCGTCATACGTCCACGATCCGGTGTTGGGCTTATCGAAGCCGCACAGCAGGTTGAACAACGTCGTCTTGCCGGCACCGTTCGGGCCGATCAGCGCCGTAATCGCGTGGCGCGGAATCTCCAGGTGATTCACGTCAACAGCCGACACTCCACCGAAGTTTCGGGTGACGTTGTTGACGACGAGAATCGGGTCAACCTTGGGGATGCCGGGCGTTCCCGGTCCCTTCGCGAGCCCGGTTGTCTTCTGACGCTTCACCGCAACCGGCTCAGCCGCCTCACGCTCCGCGAGGACCTCTTCGGGCGACGCGGCATGCACGTCTTCCTGCTGCGCGGGGACCTCACCCGCTGGTTCCGTCACCGCTTCATCAGCCGCAGTCACTGGTTCCGGAACCACAGTGTCGGCACCAGCATCGGTCACGTGCTGCGGAACCACGGGCTCCGCATTCGCGCCGCTTTCGTGGGGAATCTGGTTATTTGACAAAGGTCATCTCCCTCTTGTCTCCGAGGATGCCTTGTGGGCGGAAGATCACAATCAGCATGAGGGCGATACCCATGAGGAGCTGAACGAAGGCGGCACCCTGCGCGTTGCTGATCGGGAGGCCGAGATGGGGAATGACCGACCCCAGGAAGGCGTAGACCACCCAGAACAGCACCGCACCGAGGGTCGGACCCAAGACGGTCGCCGCGCCACCGAGGAGCAAGATCGTCCAGAGGTTGAACGTCATATCAGTGACGTAAGAACCTGGTGTGACAGCGGACGGCAACGCGTAGATGATGCCGCCCATCGCTCCCATGACACCACCGATGATGAGCGCCTGCATCTTGTACGAGAAGACGTTCTTGCCGAGCGAGCGCACGGCGTCTTCATCTTCGCGGATGCCCTTGATGACACGCCCCCACGGGCTGCGCATCAGCATGAACACGACGACGATGCAGACCGCGAGCAGGATCAGGCCGAACAGGATGATCCACCAGCGGGCGTTCGTGTAGGTCCAGGTCCAGAAGCCCCACTTGTCGGAGGTTTCGCCGCCCATAAGCACCCACGGGTTGGCGGCCTGGAAGCCCGCGTTGTAGCCGTCGAGACCATCGTTCGAGCCGGTGACCGAGTCGAAGGCGGCCGTGTTGAACACGAGGCGTACGATTTCAGCCGCTGCGATCGTGACGATGGCAAGGTAGTCAGCTCGCAATCGCAGAGTCGGAATACCCAACACGAACGCGAACAACACCGCGGCGATCAAACCGAGCGCCATCGCGGCATACCAGGGCAAACCGAACGTGAGCACGCCGATCGCGTAGCCGTAGGCGCCGAGGGCCATGAACGCGGCCATACCGAAGTTCAGCAGTCCGGTGTAACCGAAGTGCACCGACAGGCCTGTTGCCGCAATCGCGAACGCGATCGTGGTGGGGGAGAGCAGGAAGCGGAGCGAGTCCGCCAAAACAGCCATGAAATCCATGTCAGCCCAACCTTTCCTTGCGACCGAGCAGGCCTTGCGGCCTCACCAGCAGGATCAGAATCAGGGCGAGCAGAGCGCCAGCGAACTTGAGGTCGGACGGAATGAACAGCGGCGACACTTCAACGACGATGCCGATGATGACGGAACCAATGAGTGCGCCGAACGCGGTGCCGAGGCCGCCCAGGGTGATGGCTGCGAAGATCAACAGCAGCATCGAGGTACCCATGTCGAACTTCACACCACGCAGGTAGTAGGCCCACAGCACGCCGCCGAGGGCGGCGAGGCCACCGGCCAGCATCCACACCAGGCGCACGACCGACTCAACGTTGATGCCCGACGCTGCCGCGAGCGACGGGTTGTCGCTGATGGCGCGCGTGGCCTTGCCGAGTCGGGTGCTGGTGAGGAAGAAAGCGACACCGAGAATCACCACGATGCTGACGCCGGCGATGATGAGGTTGATGTAGGTCGTCTTGATCGGCCCGAGCGGGAACTCCGAAACATTTTGCCCCGGAACCTCGTACACGTTGCCCTTGATCAGGATTTGGTAGAACGAACGCAACGCGATCGCCAAACCGATGCTCACCACGAGGAGCTGCACGATGCCGAGACCCTTGCGGCGGAGCGGCCGCCACAGCCCCGCGTCGAGCGCGAACCCGAGGCCGACACCGGCGAGCACGGCAGCGGTGATGCCGATCCACAGCGGTGCATCCCAAATTGTGGAGATGATCATCATCACGATCGCACCCCACGACACCATCTCACCGTGTGCGAAGTTCGAGAGTCCCGTGGTTCCGTAGATCAATGCGGCACCCATGGAGGCGAGCGCCAGCATGAGACCAAAAACCACACCGCGGAACAGGCTGTTCATCAGCTGCTCGCTAAACGACGTGGTCTCACGCACGCCCTCACCGAGGAAGAGGTTGACAGTCTTCTTGCCGGTGAGGTCAAAGGTCACCGTTTGCGATGCCGATTCACCCTCAACAATGACGCCCTCTGGCAGGGTCGATTCGTCAACGGTCAGCGTGTATTCGGCTTTCTCCGGAACGAACAGCTCCCAGCGACCCTTGTCGTTTGTGACGGTCGTGGCGCTGAAGCCGTTGCCCTCAATCGTGACAGTGACGCAGGGGAGAGGTTCGTCGTTGAACTTGATGAAGCCGCTGAAACGCCAGTCCGTCTCTTCTTGTTCATCAGGCGGGTCACATGTGGCGGTTGCGGCCGACACCGGGGCAGCGCTCGCGGCGGTCGACAGTGACGGCGCAACGATCACCAGCCCGGCAAGAAGGAATCCGAACAACACCATGAGCACACGCCAGCGATGGCGGTACTGGGTTCGGGTCGATGAAAGGGACACACAACCTCCGCTTGTTGTTGGGATCTCCAGCAAACGCGTGGGCTCGGATCAAGTGTGATTCGGGCTGGATTGTGAGCCTATTGCGAAAATGCCGCCAGCGGGAGGGGAAAAACAAGTCGTTGTCATCGTGTGACCAGCGCAATATCCGCGACGGAACCATGTTTTCTAGGCGGTGACGGGGTTCCGGAGCCACGGGGCTGGGGTGATCAGCAGGCCCCGGCGTGTGAGTCCGGGCGTGTCGCGCGTTGACTTGCTGGAATATATCGTGCGCATTGCGAATTACACTTGATACACACGGACGACCCATCCGTTGAGGCCGCCGCCGTCCCTCGCCCCGCGATAAACCGCGCCACCTGCGCAGGAGGAAACTTTTCCATGGAACAGAATGACCCCTTCGGCTTCACCGGCCTGACCTACGACGACGTTCTGTTGCTGCCCGGTGCGACGGATGTCATTCCGAGCGACGCGGACACCTCGTCGCGTTTCTCCAAGCGCATTATGGTTGCGACGCCCCTCGCATCGGCCGCTATGGACACCGTGACCGAGGCTCGCATGGCGATCGCCATCGCCCGTCAGGGTGGCATCGGCATTTTGCACCGCAACATGTCGATCGAAGACCAGGCCGCGCACGTTGACCGCGTAAAGCGCAGCGAGTCGGGCATGATCAGCGACCCAATCACCACGACGCCGGAAACGACGATCGAAGAGGTCGACGCGATGTGCGCGAAGTACCGCATTTCGGGTCTGCCGGTCGTTGACGCTGAGGGCCGCCTCGTCGGTATCGTCACTAACCGTGACATGCGTTTCGTGCGTGGTGCCGAGCGTAAGACGACGCTCGCAAAAGACGTCATGACGAGCGAGAACCTCATCACCGCTCCGGTTGGCATCGCCGCTGAAGACGTCATCGCGCTGTTCGCCAAGAACCGCGTGGAGAAGCTGCCCCTGCTCGATGAAGACGGCAAGCTCGCCGGTCTCATCACGATTAAAGACTTTGACAAGAGCGAGAAGTACCCCCTCGCAACCAAGGACGAACTCGGCCGTCTGCGCGTTGGAGCGGCAATCGGCTTCTTTGGCGACGCATGGCAGCGTGCCGAGGCTCTGCGTGACGCAGGTGTCGACGTCATCGTCGTCGACACCGCTAACGGCCACTCGTACGGCGTGATCGACCTCATCACGCGCCTCAAGGCTGACGAGACGTTCGCTCACATCGACATCGTCGGTGGCAACATCGCAACGCGTGAGGCCGCTCAGGCGCTCATCGAAGCTGGCGCTGACGCGATCAAGGTTGGCGTTGGCCCGGGCTCGATCTGCACCACGCGCGTTGTCGCCGGTGTTGGCGTGCCGCAGGTTACCGCGATTTGGGAGGCTTTCCAGGCTGCTCGTGAGGCCGGTGTTCCGGTTATCGCTGACGGCGGTCTGCAGTACTCGGGTGACATCGCGAAGGCTCTTGTCGCCGGTGCTGACACCGTCATGATCGGCTCGCTCTTCGCCGGAACCGACGAGTCACCGGGTGAGATTGTCTTCGTCAACGGCAAGCAGTTCAAGCAGTACCGCGGCATGGGCTCGCTCGGCGCAATGCAGACGCGTGGCAAGCAGACGTCGTACTCGAAGGACCGCTATTTCCAGGCTGACGTGCCGAGTGACGACAAGCTCATTCCCGAGGGCATCGAGGGTCAGGTTGCGTACCGTGGCCCGGCTTCGGCCGTCGCGTACCAGCTCGTTGGTGGCCTGCGTCAGTCGATGTTCTACGTCGGTGCTCGCACGATCGAAGAGCTCAAGGCCAAGGGCAAGTTCGTGCGCATCACGCCTGCCGGTCTGAAAGAATCGCACCCGCACGACGTTCAGATCGTCGTCGAGGCTCCCAACTACCGCAAGTAGTCTTTACGAAACGGAACCTCTCCTCGCCGTCGCGAGGGGAGGTTCCGTTTTTCCGTTGCCGGTGGTGCGTGGGCTGGCGTGATGCCGGTATTCTGAAAGGCTCGCCGCCGGCGGCCGAGAGGAAGAGCCCCGTGGGATTCATCGACATCAATGGTGTGTCATACACGCTGCCCGACGGGCGGCCGTTGCTCGACGACGTCACCTTTCGGGTCGGCGAAGGCAAAACGACCGCGCTGATTGGTGAGAACGGGGCCGGCAAGACGACGCTGTTGCGGATCATTCGCGGCGAGCTCAAGCCCGACAATGGCGCAATCACGATCAACGGTGGTCTGGGCGTGATGGATCAGTTCATCGGGCACGCCCGTGATGCTGATCCGGCGAATCCGCCGACGGTGCACACACTGCTCGTCGATGTGGCGCCAGAACGCATTCGGCTCGCGGCTCGGTCTCTTGAGTCGACGGAGAACGCGCTCATCGATGACGACAGCGAGCGGAACCAGATGGCCTATGCCTCAGCGATTGCTGAGTACGCAGATGCGGGCGGCTACGAGTATGAGACGGTGTGGGATCGCGTCGCGACTGCCGCCCTCGGTGCCGGGTTCGAGCGGGTGAAGTATCGCGAGCTGTCGACGCTGTCGGGTGGCGAACAAAAGCGGCTCGCGCTTGAAGCGCTGCTCGCCGGGCCCGACGAAGTGCTGTTGCTCGACGAACCAGACAACTATCTCGATGTACCAGGCAAACGGTGGCTGGAAGAGCGACTCCGCGAGACAAAGAAGACCGTGCTGTTGGTGTCGCACGACCGCGAACTTCTCGCGCGCGCTGCCGACCGTATCGCGACCCTCGAGGTCGGGGCGACGGGTGGCACAGCGTGGATTCACGGTGGCGGCTTCGGCACGTATCACGCGGCCCGCGATGCCCGGATGGAACGACTGGAAGAACTGCGCCGCCGGTGGGATGAGCAGCACCTCAAGCTCAAGCAACTCGTGGTGGCGCTACGGGATGCCGCGAAGCGCAGCGACGAGTTAACGAGTCGCTATCGGGCGGCGCAAACGCGCCTGGCCAAGTTTGAGGCGGCCGGTCCTCCGCAGGAGAAGCCGCGCGAGCAGAACCTCGATATGCGGTTGCGCGGTGCCCGCACCGGTAAACGCTCGGTCGTCGCGACTGACCTCGAGCTCACCGGTCTCATGAAGCCCTTCACGACGGAGATTTGGTTCGGCGACCGCGTTGGTGTTCTCGGCTCCAATGGTTCCGGAAAATCCCACTTCTTGCGATTGCTTGCCCGTGGCGGTACCGATCCCGATGGCACCCTGGGGCACGTTACGACGGCGGGCCAGCGCGCCGCGAGCGTCGCCCACACCGGGCGTGCGGTGCTGGGGGCGCGTGTAGTTCCGGGGTGGTTTGCACAAACGCACCAGCATCCCGAGTTTGTCGGGCGCACCCTGCTCGACATTCTGCATCGCGGTGAAGACGACCGCGCAGGGATGGCGCGCGACGCAGCAAGCTCGGCGCTCAGCCGATACGGGCTCGCGTTGCAGGCCGAGCAAAACTTCGAACAGCTCTCGGGCGGGCAACAGGCGCGCTTTCAAGTGCTGCTGCTGGAGCTCGGCGGCGCGACGTTACTGCTCCTTGACGAGCCGACCGACAACCTCGACCTCGTCTCCGCCGAAGAACTACAAGATGCGCTCGAACGCTTTGACGGTACCGTATTGGCGGTCACTCACGACCGCTGGTTCGCGCGCTCATTTGACCGGTTCTTGATCTTCCGCGCCGATGGCACGGTACAGGAGTCAGCCACCCCGGTGTGGGATGAAAAGCGGGTCGACCGCGCACGTTAGGGCGTGGCTCATCCACACAGCAATCGCCTGGACCCGAAGTTGTCAGACAAGCCCTCATTCACCCTCGTAGTGCGAGCACGAACGGCAGCACCTCGGATGCTCCGGCTTTGCGCAGCACGCGGGCGGCAGCGGTGAGAGTCCAACGGCTGTCGGCTTGGTCGTCGACGAGGAGGATGGGCCCGGGGGGCACGTCGAGTTGGTCAGCGGCGAAGCGATCCCAGACGGATGCCAGGCGGAAGACGCTGTTTCCGCCGGGGCCATCGGCGCGGTGCGGCGTGCGATCGCCAAGGGCGCCGAGGTAGGGCAGGCGCCCGATCTCAGCGATGCCGCGGGCGAGCGTGTCGACCAGCTGCGGGCGTGACTGCGACGGCATTGCGATCACCGCGACGGGCCGTTCTGCCCACCCCCATTCGGCGAGCACACGCACACAGGCCTGAAGCATCTGGGGCGAAACCGGGGCATCTGGCGCGCCCGCAGCGAACAGGTCACGCAGCGCACCGCCCCAGCCGAGATCGGTGAGGCGTGCCAGGGCGCGCCCCTCAGCGGCTTGCTCGCCCGGAGCGATGCGCCCCTTTAACGGAACATCAAGCCGGTCGGCACCTGTCGGCCAGGCTTTGCGCGGTTCGATCGGAACGCCAACACGATCGAGCGATGAGCTCGCTGAGGCCGCATCGGCCTCGCCCACCGCGGTGGGAAACCACACGCCCACGCAGTTGTCGCACCGCCCGCACGGCACAGCGGTGTCGTCGTCGAGGGTGCGCTGCAGGTATTCCATGCGGCATCCATCGGTCTGCTCGTACTCGATCATGTGCTGCTGCTCAGCCACCCGCTCAGCGGCGATGCGTTCATAGCGTTCGGCGTCGTAGACCCAGGGTGCACCGGTTGAGACCCATCCACCCTGCACCCGGCGCACCGCGCCATCGACGTCGAGCACTTTCAACAGCAGCTCGAGGGGCGTGCGCCGAATGTCGACGCGTGCTTCGAGCGCGGGAGTCGATATCGGCTGGTCGCTCAGCGCGTGCAGCACCCGTTCGGCACGATCGCGGTCGGGCATTGAAGCGGTCGCGAAATAGTGCCAAATGTCGCGGTCTTCAGTGCCCGGCAGGAGCAGCACGTCGGCACTCTCACTCGCGCGCCCGGCACGACCCACCTGCTGGTAGTACGCAACAGGCGACGAGGGGGCCCCGAGGTGAATGACGAACCCGAGGTCGGGTTTGTCGAACCCCATGCCCAGAGCGCTGGTCGCGATAAGTGCCTTGATCTCGTTGTTCTTCAACATGCGCTCAGACTCGGTGCGCTCGTCGGTGTCGGTCTGGCCCGTGTAGTCGCGCACTTCATGCCCGTGTTCACGTAGCAGACGAGCCGTGTCGACAGCCGCGGCGACGGTGAGTGTGTAGATGATGCCTGCCCCGGGCAGATCGTTCAGATGGCTGAGCAGCCAGGCCAGCCGCTGCGTCGAATTCGGCAGGCGCAGCACACCGAGGCGGAGGGATGCTCGTGCGAGTGGTCCGCGGATCGTGAGCACGGTGCTTGCAGCATCCGCCCCCGACCCCGCGCCTAGCTGTTCGGCGACATCAGCGACGACCCGACTGTTCGCGGTCGCCGTCGTGGCGAGCACCGGCACTGAGGCGGGCATCTGCGTGATCAGGTCGCGCAGGCGGCGATAGTCGGGGCGAAAATCGTGGCCCCAGTCGCTGATGCAGTGTGCCTCGTCGACCACGAGGAGTCCGAGACGCTGAATCAGCGTCGGCAGCTGCTCTTCACGAAAAGTGGGGTTGTTGAGGCGCTCGGGCGAGACGAGCAGCACGTCGACCTCGTCGCGATCGAGCTGCGCGAGCACATCGCCCCACTCGTGTGCATTGGTCGAGTTGATCGCGACCGCCCGCACACCCGCCCGCTCGGCCGCCGCGATCTGGTCGCGCATGAGTGCCAGCAGCGGCGACACCAGCACCGTCGGCCCCGCGCCCTGCCGGCGCAGCAGCAGTGTCGAGACGAAGTACACCGCCGATTTGCCCCATCCGGTGCGCTGTACGACTAGCGCACGCCGCCGCCCCTCGACCAGCGCCTCGATCGCCTCGAACTGCCCGTCATGAAAGTCGACGTCGTCGCGCCCCACCAGGTCGCGCAGCCCGTCGAGCGCCGCGGCACGAATGGGGGCGGATGCTGCGGCAGAAGTCATACCTTCACTCTGCCGTAGGCCACCGACATCGTCCTCACGCAGAACGCGTATCGGCCGCTGTGCTCATCCACACAGCAATCGCCCGGACCTGAATATTCTCAGACAAGCCCTAGGTGGATGTCTGGGCGCGGGGCGGTCTACTGATCGCGATGACCACACCGGCGATGACGAGGGCCATGCCGATGGCTTGGCTCCAGCCGAACGGTTCACCAGCGATCAGCACACCGAGTACGACCCCGGAGACGGGGTTGAGTAGGCCGATCGCGCCGACGGCCGCGGCCGGGAGGTGGCGGAGGCCCGTGAACCACGCGAAGTAGGCGAGCGCCGTGCACACGACGCTGATGTAGGCGAAGCCCAACATTTCGCTGCCGGTCAGGGCGGGAGGTGCGCCTTCAAACACAATCGCGAGGATGACGACCACCACGGAGCCGGTCATCAGTTGCCACGAGGCGAGCGTCACCGGGGCAATCGAGCCGCCCCAGCGCGCGGTGAGCACGAAGCCGAGCGACGACGCCGCCATCGCGCCGAGCGACGCAGCCACACCCCAACCGTTGATTTCGCTGAACGACGCACCCACCATGATGGCGACGCCCGCGATACCGGTCGCGGCACCGGCGACTGGGAGGAGGCGTGGCCGCTGGCCGAGAAGGGCCCACCCGAACAGCAGCATGCCCGCGGCAGCGGTTGACATGAGCGTCGCCGCCACTCCCGACGGCAGGGTTGCCGCCGCAACGTAGATCAGTGCGAAGAAGCCGCCGACGGTGAGGAATCCGAGAACGAATGAGCGCCAGATCCACTGGCCGCGGGGGAGCTCGCGCGACACCAGAAACAGAATGAGCGCGGCGGGTACTGCGCGAAAGACGGAACCCCACAGCGGCGAGTCGGCAGGCAAGAATTGCCGCGTCACGACGTAGACGCTGCCCCACACGATCGGCGCGACGGCGGTGAGCAGGATCCACCCGAGCCGAGATTTCTGTTCCATGGAAGACATATTACTTCCTTGGAAGATATAGTGGGGCCATGTCGGATATACACGAGCCCGATCAGGTCGATGCCATTATGGCCGCTTGGCGTCGCGAGCGCCCGGATGCCGACCCCGCACCGCAGGGCATCGTGGGGCGACTGCACCGTATCGCTGGCATGCTTGACGCCGCTCTCGATGAAAACTTCGCCCGCTTTGGCCTGTCGCAGGGGGAGTTCGACGTGCTGGCGACGCTGCGCCGCGCGGGGGCGCCGTATGAGCGCACGGCCGGTGATCTCGCCGAACAAACCATGATCACAACTGGTGGGCTCTCCAAGCGCATCGACCGCCTCGAAACGCGGGGCCTCATCGAACGCACGGTCGATGCGATCGACACTCGCCGCCGCAATATTCGTCTCTCTGCGGCGGGGCTGACCCTCGTCGACGAGGCCTATACGGCGCACATGGCGCTCGAGCACGAACTCATCAAGCACATTGCTGACCCTGAATCCCTCGCCGCGGCACTGCGCAACTGGGGGAGCGAGCTGCAGGACGCCCATTCGTAGCTCGTGCCCCGTGGTTCCGTTTCGTGCACCGGAACCATTGCTGATGTCGGCGGGCAGGGGTAGCGTGCCGAGCATGTGCCGCAACATTCACACGCTCCACAACTTTGAGCCCGCCGCCACCCCAGACGAGGTGCACGCCGCGGCGTTGCAGTATGTGCGAAAGATCGCCGGAACCACGAAGCCGTCACAGGCGAATCAAGCGGCTTTTGAACGAGCCGTCGCAGAGATTGCGCACGCCACGAGACACCTGCTGGAAGACCTCGTCGCCGTGCGCCCGCCGAAGAATCGTGAGGAGGAGGCCGCGAAGGCTCGGGCCCGCGCCGAGGCATCCGGGCGCTATTCCCGCGCGAGCTGACCTGCTAGCACGTCCGACTGATCACCTCCTTTCGACGGCACGCGCTCACGAGGGTAGGCTTAGGGGGTGACCATGGAGATCGAGCTCGGACGCGGTAAGCGCGCTCGCCGGGCATACACGTTCGATGACATCGCTGTCGTACCCTCACGACGCACCCGCAACCCGGAGGATGTGTCGACGGCCTGGTCGATCGACGCTTATCACTTCGACACCCCGGTCATCGGTGCGCCGATGGACTCGGTCGTGAGCCCGAAGACGGCCATCGAACTGGGTCGCCTGGGCGCTCTCGGTGTGCTCGACCTCGAGGGGCTCTGGACGCGCTACGAAAACCCGGAGCCGCTGCTCGCGGAGATCGCATCGCTCGACGGCGAGAACGTCGTCCGTCGCATGCAGGAGCTGTACGCCGAGCCGATCAAGCCCGAGCTGATCACGTCGCGCCTCCGCGAAATCCGCGAAGCGGGCGTCGTTGTTGCCGGCTCCCTGTCGCCGCAGCGCACCGCCGAGTTCTACGAGACGGTCGTTGCCGCCGGTGTTGACCTGTTCGTGATCCGCGGAACCACGGTGTCGGCTGAGCACGTCTCGTCAGACATCGAACCCCTCAACTTGAAGAAGTTCATCTACGACCTTGACGTTCCCGTCATCGTCGGTGGTGCTTCTACCTACACTGCTGCCCTCCACCTGATGCGCACCGGTGCTGCCGGGGTGCTCGTTGGCTTCGGCGGCGGCGCCGCTTCCACCACGCGCGCCACCCTCGGCATTCACGCGCCGATGGCCACCGCCGTCTCTGACGTTGCAGCCGCTCGCCGCGACTACATGGATGAGTCCGGCGGCCGTTACGTTCACGTCATCGCTGATGGCGGCGTCGGAACCTCGGGAGACATCGTCAAGGCTCTCGCGATGGGTGCAGACGCCGTCATGCTGGGTGTCGCGCTTGCGCGCGCAACCGACGCTCCTGGTTCCGGTTACCACTGGGGCCCCGAAGCACACCACCCGGCGCTGCCGCGCGGCAAGCGCGTGCAGGTTGCTCAGGTCGGCACGCTCGAAGAGGTTCTGCACGGCCCGACGCCTGTCGTTGACGGCACCGCCAACCTCATGGGCGCGCTCAAGAAGTCGATGGCCACGACCGGCTACAGCGACCTCAAAGAGTTCCAGCGCGTTGAGGTTGTGCTCGCGCCGTACCAAGCCCTGTAAATGACATCGGTCGAGGCGCCGCTGTTTCCGCCGACGCTGCGCGAAGTTCTGCTGCGTCCGCGGTGGCTCGGCGTACTCGGCCTCGCCCTGATCGTGGCCGGCGTTTTTGCGTGGCTCGGTCAGTGGCAGCTCGACATGGCCATCGATGAAGACCCAGTGCCGATCGAAATCACCGAAGAGGTGAAGCCGCTCGCCGACGTCGTGAATCCGGGGCAGTATGTTCCGGAACCACTGGTCGGCCACCGTGTTGACGTCACCGGCTCATTCATCGCCGAAGACTTCCTTGTTGTTTCCTCGCGCCACAACGAGGGTGTCGAGGGGTACTGGGTCACCGGCCAGCTCCGTATTGCCGACACCGAGGTTCCGACCTCCATCGCGGTGGCCGTGGGCTGGACCGACAGCCGCGAAGAGGCCGACAAGGTCGCCGCTGAGCTGAACGCCGCCCCGCCGCAGAACGTCGATCTCACCGGTCGCATCATCTCGGACGAGGGTGTCATGCCGCCGCGCGGCAGCGAGCCCCTCACCGAAATGGTGCGCATGTCGCCGGCGCAGCTGTTGGGCTTTTGGCATGACGCCGATGACCTCACGATGTACCGTCCGTACCTCGCGTCGGAGGGCACGCTCGGCTCGCTCGACAAGATTGTCGCGAACCCGCCGGTCGAAGAAAGCTCGGTCAACTGGCTGAACATCTTCTACGCGATCGAGTGGATCGTGTTCGCCGGCTTCGCATTCTTCATGTGGTACCGCCTCGCGAAAGACGCGTGGGAAAAAGAAGTCGAGCAGTTCGAAGAAGACCACCCGGAAATCGCGACGGCCTAGTCTGCGACGCGGTGTCCGGAACCATTTGCTGGCGCTGACGCATGGCCAGCGGCTCAGAACGCAACGGTTAGGATAGAAGACATGGCTGCCCCGAAACTCGCCACCTTTCCGGCGATCCGCGGTGCACTGAAGTTCTATCAGATCGCGTCCATCGTCACGGGTGTGTTTCTGCTTTTGCTGTGCGCCGAGATGATCCTCAAGTACACGCCCATCCACCTCGAGCTTTTCCTCGGTGGCAAGGGCGGTTTCCTGTGGCTCGCGCCGGTTGTGGAGACGGCCACCGGCCTGGAGTCCACGGGCGACGGTATCAACCTGTCGCTCGTCATCCTTGTCGTGCACGGCTGGTTCTACGTCGTGTACCTTTTCGCATGCTTCCGCGTGTGGAGCATGATGCGTTGGGGCTTCCCGCGCTTCCTGCTGCTCGCTCTCGGTGGCATTGTTCCGCTCTTGAGCTTCTTCCTCGAAGTTCGCACCGCCCGCGACGTGCGCGCCTACCTGGCGCAGCGTGAAGCGGAGGCGGCAGAATCAGATCCAACTCCTCAGCCAATAACGGAGGCAAAGTGACCGAGACCCCTGAGACCGTGCAGCGCCCGGTCCTGGTCGTCGACTTCGGTGCCCAGTACGCGCAGTTGATTGCGCGACGGGTCCGCGAGGCGGGTGTCTACAGCGAGATCGTGCCTCACACGGCAACGGCTGCTGACATTCAGGCCAAGAACCCGGTTGGGCTCATCCTGTCGGGTGGCCCGTCGTCGGTATACGAAGAGGGCGCCCCGCGCCTTGACCCGGCTGTCTTTGACCTGGGCGTTCCGACGCTCGGTATTTGCTACGGCTTCCAGATTATGGCCCAGACGCTGGGTGGCGAGGTCGCAGCGACCGGTCTACGCGAATACGGTGCAACCAACGCTGTCACGTCGACCGACTCGGTGCTGCTTGACGGTATCCCCGCCGAGCAGAACGTCTGGATGAGCCACGGTGACTCGGTTGCCAAGGCTCCTGAAGGCTTCACCGTCAACGCCTCGACCGCCGGCGCTCCTGTCGCCGCGTTCAGCAACGATGAGCGCAAGTTCTACGGTGTGCAGTGGCACCCCGAGGTGAAGCACTCCGCGCACGGTCAGAAGGTCATCGAGAACTTCCTGCACCGCGCAGCGGGTCTCGCTAACGACTGGAACAGCGGCAACGTCATCGCTGAGCAGGTTGACCGCATTCGTGCGCAGGTCGGCAACGCTCGCGTGCTGTCGGCGCTGTCGGGTGGCGTTGACTCGGCTGTTTCGACCGCCCTGGTTCACAAGGCCGTCGGCGACCAGCTCGTCGCCGTCTTCGTTGACCACGGCCTCCTCCGCAAGGGCGAGCGCGAACAGGTGGAGAAGGACTACGTCGCTTCCACCGGTGTGCGCCTGGTCACGGTTGACGCTCGTCAGCAGTTCCTCGACGCTCTCGCCGGTGTCACCGACCCCGAGACCAAGCGCAAGATCATTGGTCGCGAGTTCATCCGCTCGTTCGAAGCCGTGCAGCGTCAGCTCGTTGACGAGGCGAAAGAAGCGGGCGAGCCGATCAAGTTCCTCGTGCAGGGCACGCTGTACCCCGACGTTGTTGAGTCGGGCGGCGGCGCTGGCACCGCGAACATCAAGAGCCACCACAACGTGGGTGGCCTGCCCGAAGACATGCAGTTCGAGCTCGTTGAGCCGCTGCGCACGCTGTTTAAAGACGAAGTGCGTCAGATCGGTCGCGATCTGGGTCTGCCCGAGGTTATCGTCGCACGTCAGCCGTTCCCCGGGCCGGGGCTCGGTATCCGCATCATCGGTGAGGTCACGCAAGACCGCCTCGACCTGCTCCGCGACGCTGACGCGATTGCTCGCGAAGAGCTGACCGCTGCTGGTCTCGACAACGAGATCTGGCAGTGCCCGGTTGTGCTTCTCGCCGACGTTCGCTCGGTGGGCGTGCAGGGCGACGGCCGCACGTACGGCCACCCGATCGTGCTGCGCCCGGTCTCGAGCGAAGACGCGATGACGGCCGACTGGTCAAGGCTCCCGCACGACGTGCTGTCGAAGATCTCGAACCGCATCACGAACGAAGTGCGCGACGTCAACCGCGTCGTGCTCGACGTGACCTCGAAGCCCCCGGGAACCATCGAGTGGGAGTAATTTTTGCGAAGCGCGGCGTCTCATGACTTCGGCGCCGTGCTTCGTGCTGGCCTCCAGACTGATCCCGAATCAGGATGGGGGCTTTGCTCGTGCCGTCATGCGCCGAGCATTCGATCTTCATGCCGAGGGCCTGCCGGTCACCATCCTCACGGTTGACCCGGCAGCCACGGCCGACCACGAAGCGCATCGCGCCGAGTGGGCACGTCGCGGTGAGCTCCACGACGTCGCGCACATGCGCAACCTCTACGACGACCTGCGGGCTGACGCTTCGTGGCTGCGGAGCGCGGCGAACGGAACCACGAAGCCGGCGGGCGTGGAGTACAACCACGTGGTCGACGGCACTGGTCAGCGGCTCCTGTCGCTGCCGATTATCACGGGCGACCCGCGCTGGCACACCAGCGACGCACCCGTCATCGTCTACGACGAGGCGGGGGAGCCGCTCGGCAGTGTTCCCGGCTTCGGCGGCCTGTATCGCGCGTGGCTCAGCCACGTGGTTCCGTTCGACGGCGTGGTTATCGTCGAAGCCCGCCAGCTCGGTGACCTGCTGGCGTCTTGGGAGTCGCCCGCGCGGTTGGTGCACACGATCCACACGAACCATCTCGAAGCGCCCTACACGCCCGATGCGCCGACCAACGCGCTGTGGGCGGGGTGGTTTGAGATTGCCGACGCGTTTGACGCGGTGGCCTGGCCGACCGAAGCGCAGGCGCATGATGTGCGGGCGCGGTTCGGTGCGGGGCGCGCTGACGTGGTGGCCCCCAATGGCGTCGATATTGGGATTGCCGCCGGTGCGACGGGCAGCCGTCGTGCGGTCATGGTTAATCGGCTCGCGCCCGGCAAGCGCATTGACCACGCGATTCGTGCGTGGGCTGACGTGGTGCGCGTCGTGCCCGACGCCACGCTCGACATTTACGGTGAGGGGTCCGAGCGTGAGCGGCTGGCGGCCCTTATCGGTGAGCTGGGGCTGGACGCGGCGGTGACCCTACGGGGCCACGTTTCTGACGTCGCCGAGTGCTACCGTGATGCGGCCTTCTTGCTGCTCACGACCGCGTACGAGGGGCAGGGGCTCGTCGTGGGTGAAGCGCTCGGAACCGGCACCCCGGTCATCAGCTACGACGTCGCCTACGGGCCGCGCGATGTGCTGAGTCGCGGCGGCGGCATCCTCGTGCCAAGCGGTGACGAGACGGCGCTTCTGCGGGCGATTCTCACGCTCATGCAAGACGATGAGCTGCACGCACGTCTGGTCTCTGAAGCGCCGACCGCGGCGCAGGTGGTCGAGCGTTCGGTCGTTAGCCGCCGTTGGGCCGACCTCGTGCGCTCGGTCGCCGGCCACCCCACCCGCCGCCCTGCCGCCCGCTGACGCCGGCGCTCAGCAGTCTCTGAAACGACGAAAGGGCCGCCCGGAGGCGACCCTTTCGTGACAGTGGTGCTTAGTCGTTTCCGCGCAGGATAGCGATGAGGCGAAGGATCTCGACGTAGAGCCAGACAACCGTCACCATGATGCCGAAGGCGCCCATCCAGCCGTACTGGCGGGGTGCACCGTTGCGGACACCCTGCTGGATGCCATCGAAGTCAAGAACCAGCGAGTATGCCGCCATCAGCACGACGAAGATGCCGATGATGACACCGAGCGGAATGCCAGCGATCTCCATGCCACGCATGCCCCAGGGGTTGTTGATGGCGCCGGTCCACATGAGAACCAGGTTAAGCAGCGAGAAGACGAGGTAGCCGATCATCGCGATCATGAAGATCTTGGTGACCTTCTTCGACGCGCGGATCTTGCCGCTCGCAAACAGTGCCAGGGTTACACCGACGACCGAGAGGGTCGCAAGCGTTGCTTGCACAATAATGCCGGGGTAGATGGCTTCGAAGTAGGCCGAAATGCCACCGATGAAGAGACCTTCAAGCGCGGCGTACGCGAAAATCAGGCCGGGACGAATCTTCTTGCGCGACGTGAAGATGATCACCATCGACAGCACGAAGCCACCGAGGGCGCCGATGATCCACGGAACAAGTGTGACGTTGCCGGTGAAGTATGCCTGGCGAGCGTCGAACGAGCCCTGCAGCGTCCACACCCAACCAACGAGGGCGGTCACCAGCAGGATGCCAAACAGGCCCGCCGTCTTCATGACGGTGTCTTCGACGGTCATGCGGTCAGTCTCAAGCGCGCCAGCGGCAGGAGCGGCGTACATGCCCTCCATCTGCGACTGGTAGGCAGCCTGCTGAGCAGCGTGCTGAGCCGACGACCACTGGGCCTGGTTCTGAGCCTGCTGCGGGTTCTGAGCGCTTGGCGGCGTCAGCGGCTGACCGTACTGGTTCTGACCGTACGGGTTCTGCTGCTGTGTCGGGCTCGGTGCGCCCTGAGGGGCGTAGCCGGGGTAGGTCTGCGCGGCGCGCGAGTCCTGAGAGAACGCGTCGCTGTTGAAGACGGGGTTTCTGAGGGCCATGGTGTGACTCACGCTCCGTAACTCTGGTGCACAGCATTTGCTGTTTCCAACAGACTAGTGGTCGAATCCTATGGAGTCACTTGGTTTCGGCAACTTCTCGGTAATCGTTCGCTCTCAGCGACTATGCTTCACAGGTGCCTCGCCCCACCCCGCTCGTTATCGGTCACCGGGGCTCTCCCGGTTATCGTCCGGAGCACACGCGCTCCTCGTACGACCTCGCGCTCGCGATGGGAGTCGACGCGGTTGAGCCCGACCTCGTCATGACAAAAGACGGCGTCATCGTGGTGCGGCATGAGAACGAGATTTCCGGAACCACGGATGTTGCGTTTCATCCGGAGTTCGCTGATCGTAAGACCACGAAGAACATCGATGGCCACGATCTCACCGGCTGGTTCACCGAGGACTTCACGTGGGATGAGTTGTCAACGCTAAAGTCACGCGAGCGGCTGCCGAAGATTCGCCAGAACAGCGCGACGTTTGACGGTCAACAGGGCATTCTGCGCCTCAGCGACCTGCTTGAGCTCGTCGAGCGCGCCTCGCTTGAACAGGGCCGTCGCATCGGCGTCGTGCTGGAGATCAAGCACGCGACGTACTTTGAATCGATCGGTATGGCACACGCCGACCTGCTGCCCGCTGAGCTTCGTGCCGCGGGGTGGGATCAGGGCAAGCTGCCGATCTGGATCGAAAGCTTCGAGCAGACCGTTCTTACGCGGTTGCGTGACTCTGGCATCAAAGCGAACTACATCTACCTTCTTGAGCACAAGGGCACAGCCTTCGACCTCGTCACTCAGATGGGTGACCGTGCGATCGGATATGCCGCGCAGTTCAGCCCGCGCGGCCTCGACCGCCTCGCCAACGAAGTCGACGGCATCAGCGTCGACAAGCGCGTCATCTTGGCCCCCGACCGCCTCGGCCGCTCGGCCGGACCATCCAGCGTCGTCAGCGATGCTCATGCGCGAGGTTTGCAGGTGTTCACCTGGACAGTTCGGCCCGAAAACCAGTTTCTGATTCGCCAGTTTCGGTCGTCGTCCGACAAGGCAGCTTTTGGCCACTACGAAGCCGAATGGGCCATCGTGCGTGACTCGGGCGTTGACGGGGTGTTCGTCGACCACGCCGACCTGGGTGTGGCTTTCTTCCGTCGATAGACACGGACCCGCCCGCCCGCCCTCCGCCATCCAAAACGGAACCAAGGCATAAGACAAGCACAGCGGAACCACGGCAGAAACCACGCAGAGCGGAACCGCGGCACAAGAAAAGCGGGGGTGCGGTCCCGAACGCACCCCCGCTTGCGGCTCGCTAGGGGCGAGCCCGGCGCGCAGCGAAAGTCTTCTGCGCGTGCCTGACCAGCACGACGACGGCCGTGATCACGGCGAGCGCCGCGATCACGAGCACCACGTAGATGCCGAGTGTGAAGGGTGTGAAGGTCATGACCCAGGGAGTCAGCCCCTCGACACCGAAGCCCGAGACGAGGAACCAGATTCCGGTTCCGGCCATGCAGGCCAGGACGAGACCCCAAATGATGCCTGCCCATCGGGTGCGGGGCTCGGCGACACCGAGCGGAACCATGGGTGCGGGAGCACCGCCCTCGACGGGGGCTACGGGAGACGCATCGAGAACCTCGACCGTCGAATCAGTGGCCTCCACCGGCGCGGACGTGGTTGCAGGTGTCACGTGATCATTCATTTCTGCACCGTAATTTTCGGGTCGATATGGCTAGCGACGTCGGGGTTGTTCCAATCGGGCAGAACGACAATGTCTACCCATCCGCTGGTCTGCTCAAGCGTGATGCGCTGCGTCTCGGACTCCAGGTCAGCGCGGTAGGTTTCGATGCTGACGTCGTAGGTCTGTTGCCCGTCGCGCACCACGGGGACGAGGTCTTGACCGCCGTATTCGCCGTTCGCCTTTTCGATGGAGATACTGACGTTCGACCCCTCGCCGAGGGCGGCATCGAACTCTAAATCGGTGCCGGCTTCGACGTAGATCACCGTGTAGCCGTCGCCCTTGGTGATGGCCAACGGCTCGTGGGATCCGTTGAGAGGGTCGGTGTAGACGTACAGTGCCCCGAACGGCTGATCGACGCGAGCCATGTTCCCGGCAAAGACGCTGGCGCCGTCCCACACGAGGCTCCCGGGGCGGGTCGCTACCGTGGCGCCGCCGCCCACGGCGAGCGCCGTAACCGTCGCCAGGGCAAGGAATCCACTGCGACGCCGCATGGCCCCAGCGGCCACCATTCCCAGGGCAAGCACGATCGCGCCGCCAAACGCTCCCAAGCCGAGCGCCTCGGTGAAGCCACCGTCCATGTGCGTGAGGATGACAACGCAGGCCACAACGACGGCAGCGCCGACGACACCGAGGTTGTACCCCAGACTGGCGCGCGGGTTCGTCGCGCGGCGCTCAGCGCGGCGCGCGCTCAATTGCCGAAGGAAGGCGCCACGGGCAGCCGCGTGCTCTTGAGCCGCGCGCTCTTTGGCGGCCTGATCGTCTTGCTGCGACACGAGAAAGGCCTCGCGGTCACGTTGTGTTTGCGCATGCTGCTCTCGCCACTGCGCAAACTTATCGGGATCGGTCGGAGCCTCGTCGATGGGCGATGCCGGCTCTGCCGCGATGACGGTCTCATCGACGCCGGTGACCACTCCAGCGGGGCCAACCGGTGCGGTTGCCATCGAAGCCGCGGGAACGGTGCTCGAAGCCGCCGGCGCGGCAATGGAACGCCGGCGAGCGGCAGCGACGATCAGCACGGCGGCGACGATGGCGAGTGCGATGGCCCCGAGCGTCATCAAGATGGGGAGCACGGAGGTGGTCGTCCAGTCCCAGCCATACGCCGGATCCGAGTAGTACGTCACGCCGTCGGACGTACCAACGCTCACCACCATCGCCGGTTGGGTCAGGGCCTGCCAGGCGCGTGAAATCAGGGAAGTGAACGGAACCATGGCGAACAAGAAGGTGGCGACGATGCCGATCATTTGTGGCTGAAAGCGCCCGCGAAAGAGCTGCTGCAAGGCGATCGCATCGTTCTCATCGGGGAGCACCAGCCACAAGATTGCGTACAGCAACACCGCCGGAAAGCCTAGCAGGGTGATGGCGACGAGAATTCCGCGAATGAGCGCGGCGTCAATTCCCGTTCGTGTCGCGATGCCCGCGGCCACGCCACCCAACCAACCGCGGGTGCGCACGATGCCCGCCTCGCGGATCCAATCGAAAAATGCGTTCGGCCGATGCGTGGTCACCGAGGCACCGGGTGCGGAACCACCCGATGGTGGGACCGCAGCGGAAGGAGTCGGTGATGTCATGGTTCCACCCTGTCGCAGACGCGGAACCCGCGCTATCCGGGAGACCCCTGACGCATCCCTGGATTCATGCCAATTCCGTGTTCTGGCCTGTGGAGAGTGCTTGACTGGTAGGCATGACCACCCTTGCCATGCACTCGCGCCCCGCCCTGCGGCGCCCGCGTGCCAGTGTGGCAACGGGCATCTCGGCGGGTCTGGCCCGGCACTTGGGGTGGAGCGTCACGATCGTGCGGTTGGTGTTCGTGCTCAGCTCGCTTCTGGTTGGCGCCGGCCTCTTGCTCTATCTCTGGCTGTGGATCTTTGTTCCGCTCGATTCTGAACCACATGACCAGACGCCGACGCGATCTGCCCCGGTGGCCTGGATCAGTGTGGGTGTTGCGGGCGCGGCGATGGTCGTTGCCGGATGGTCGATCGTCTGGGGAACCGTCGGTTACACGTTCGCCGGGGCGCCCGACTGGGTCACAGCGAGCGTCGTTGCTCAGATTGGGTGCGTCGTGGCGGGACTGTGGGCGGGGTTCTTGGATGTAAACGACCCTGCGCGCGGTCCCCGGCACGTGCTCGCGGTGCGGGCTAGTGCCACCGGAATCCTGCTCGTCGTGATTGTCATGTACGGCTTTGACTTTGCGGCTCGCGGCTCGTCGGTGCTCGTCTTCATTGCGGCGATCTGTGCGGTGATCGCGCTCGCAGCGGTCTATGCGCCCGCACTCGTGCTGTCGTTGCGTGGCGCCACGCAGGAGCGCATTCGCCGCATTCGCGAAGAACAACGCAGTGAGATGGCCGCACACCTGCACGACTCTGTGCTGCAGACCCTCGCCCTCATCCAGAACCGCGCTGGTGCCTCGAGCGAAGCCGCACGTCTCGCCCGCGCTCAAGAACGCGAACTGCGCAGCTGGCTGTATGACGGCGACGACCCTGCCGACAGCGATCTGCCCACTGACCTGCGCGACTACGCTGCGGCGCTCGAGCTTGACTACCCCGTGGTGATTGACGTAGTCGCCGCTGGTGAATCCACTGAACGCGCGAGTGGTGAGGTCGCGGCGGCCGCACGCGAAGCGATTCTCAACGCGGCCCGCCACGCGCCCGGGCCGATCTCGGTCTACATCGAAGGCAGTGAACGGGCCGTCGACGTCTTCGTGCGCGACCGCGGCACCGGCTTCGATCTCGACGCCGTGCCCAGTGACCGCTTGGGCGTGCGCCAGTCCATTATTGGCCGCATGCGTCGAGCCGGGGGAGACGCCCGCATCATCCGCCGGCAAACCGGCACCGAAATTCACCTCACGCTGGACTACGCGCGAGCAGCCCTTCGAAGCCAGGAGATGTCATGACGAATCCGCTGCGCATTGTCATCGTTGATGACCACTCGATTTTCCGTTCCGGTCTGCGCGCCGACCTCGACGACACTGTTGACGTTGTTGGTGAAGCCGCCGACGTGCCGAGCGCCGTCGCCATGATTGCGGCAACAAAGCCCGACGTCGTGCTTTTGGACGTTCACCTTCCCGGCGCGGAAGGAGAATTTGGTTCCGGCGGCGAAGCCGTTCTGCGCGAGGCTCTGCCACTCGCACCGGACACCCGCTATCTCGCGCTGAGCGTCTCTGACGCCGCCGAAGATGTCGTGCGGGTCATCCGCGCAGGTGCCCGCGGGTATATCACGAAGGGTGCGTCGGGAGCTGAAGTGAGCGCGGGAGTGCGCGCGGTTGCCGCAGGCGATGCTGTCTTCTCGCCGCGTCTCGCAGGCTTCGTACTTGACGCTTTTGGCGCGGTCACGGGTGAGATTGCCGCGCAGCCCGGCGAACTCGACCGCCTATCAGCGCGCGAGCAGGAGGTCATGCGGCTGATCGCCCGCGGCTACTCCTACAAGGAGGTCGCGGCCGACCTGTTTATCTCGGTCAAAACCGTCGAAACTCACGTTTCTGCCGTGTTGCGCAAGCTACAACTCTCGTCGCGCCATGAGCTCACGGCGTGGGCTTCGGCTCGTCGCCTGCTGTAGCGGGTGGGTGCTGGCGCTTCACGTGGCAATCGGGGTGCCGGAACCTCGCTAAGATTTGGTCATGACCCTGGCCGATCAACGAGGACGACGCGCGATTATCATCGCCATCTCGTTGGCCGTCTTGGCGGGAGTCGCGGTCGTTCTTAGCGAAGCCTTGTTGCGGGTGAACGTCAATGCCGAGCTGGCGCCGGAGCGCGCCGCTCGCGAAGACCTCATGGCGTGGCTTGCCCGCATTCTCTTCGTGCTGGGTGCCGGTTGGCTCACGATCGGTATTTTTGCCGCACGCACAAGCCTCGTTCGCCGCCCAGGCGCAGCTGCGGCACGCGCCACGTGGTTGTCGTTTTCCCGGCCGTGGCGTGCTCGCGAATCGATGCTGGGGCTGCTCGCGCTTGACCGTTGGCTGCTCGTCATTATTCCTGCCGGTCTGCTCGTCGCCACCCACCTCATCATTGCGTCGTTTCTTTCTGTCATCCCCGTGCTCATTGCGAGCTCGGGGTGGTTTATTTTTGGCGCGATCATCATCGTCATGGTGTGGCCGCGTTCGTCGTGGCCAGTCATTTCAGCCGTCTCG
>CANNEP010000022.1 GCA_947503655.1 uncultured Microbacterium sp. | reverse complement strand
CGAAAGCATCCACGTCACCGTCGACACCGATGGCAACCCCCTCAACCTCGGCCGCTCCAAGCGTCTGTTCACGCCGGGGCAGAAGATTGCGCTCGCGATTCGTGATGGCGGCTGCCGCTGGACCGGCTGCGAACGCCCCGCGTCCTACACCGAAGCCCACCACATCGATCCGTGGGAGTCAGGCGGGAAGACCGACATCGACCGCGGAATCCTGCTGTGCCAGTACCATCACCTGCACTGCCACGACAACGGCTGGCACATCACCCGCGAAGGTAAGGGAGAGTTCATGCTGAACCACCCCGACCATCCACCCCAGCCACTCCCGCCGAGGGCGCCGCTCGAGTACGCGTTCAAAGACATCACCCTGCCGGGCCCCCGATTCCGGGCACCCCAACCACCCCCGGGTCAATCACAGCGCGCACGAGATTCGGGTCGAGAACCCACCCGCCGCGCGGCGGCCTGACCCGAACACTCAACGGGCGAGACGCGCCCCGGCCTCACGATACGACTGCAGGGCCGATTCGAGTTCGATATGGCCAGCCGACACGAGGGTTCCGATGCCGTGCATGAGGTCCCACAGCGCGACCTCGCCCGTCGGCCAATCCAGGTCGCTAGCGATCGAATGAAGATGTCCTCACTCAACTTGCCAGGCGCACGCCTGGGAGCGCCCACATCGCGAATGCGGGGCCCTCGGCTTCGAGGAGGACGGAACCATCGGCTTCGGTCGCGAGGGTCACGTTGCCGAACAGATCGACAGCCTGCGACGCACCCGGCAGTGCCTGCGCATCAAGCTCAACCGACAAGTCGCCACGAGCCGCGACGACCAGTACCGTCTCATCAGCACTCTCGCGCACGAACACGAGCGCCTCATCGTCAACGTGCACGAACCGCATGCCGCCGGTCTGCAATGCGGCGTGCGCATGACGCAACGCAATCAGCTCGCGATACAGAGCGAGCCGCTCGGCGACAATCGGGTCACCCTCAGTACCCCACGGAATCGGCGTGCGACTGCTCTCACCATCAGCGCCCGTCAAGGCGAACTCGTCGCCCGCGAACACAACCGGCACCCCCGGCACCGTGAGTGACAAACCAACAGCCAGCGGCATGGTTCCGTCAGCCGCATTCGTCTCAAAGCGGGCGGTGTCGTGCGTGTCGAGCGGCAACATGTTGCCCAGCCGCACGCGCCACGGAATACCCGCCGTGAATCGCGTCATCGCCGCCACCACATCATGCGCCGTGTAGCGCGGAATGCCACCGATCGGTTGCGTGAAGAACCACGGCTCGGTGAGCTCTTCGCCGTCGTACGACAGCCACGGTGTGCCGGCCGGCTCGCTCAGCCAACCCCACACCGGACGAGTAAACGATGGATAGGTCATCGCGCCGTGCCAGGCGTCGCCCTGCAGGTCACTCGTCGCGTCGTTGGTCGATTCACCCAACAAGATCGCATCGGGGTTCGTCGCGAGAACCGTCTGCAACAGCGTCTGACGTACCTCGGCATTGAGGTCGATGTCGCCATAGCGACCGGTCATATTGGCGACATCAACGCGCCACCCGTCGAGACCAAACTTCAGCCAGTGCGCGACGACCGAATCCTCGCCCTCAACGAAACGACGCCGCAGCTCGGTCGATGCCCAATTGAACTTCGGCAGCGTCTGCGCGCCCATCCACGTCGCGTACTCGGTGTTGTCGTCATTCGTGAAGTAATAGAAGTCGCTCTCAGGCGCACCCGGGTGACCGTAAGCGGCTTGGAACCATTCATGCCGGTCGCCGGAGTGGTTGCTGGTGAGGTCGCCAATAATGCGCATGCCTCGCGCGTGCGCGGCATCGATGAGCCGCCGGTACGCATCATCACCGCCGAGTAGCGGATCAACCGAGAGGAAGCTCGACGCGTCATACCGGTGGTTCGACGCCGCCGGAAAGACGGGAGTCAGGTACAGCAGCGTGACACCAAGATCTTCGAGGTGATCGAGGTGATCGATGATGCCATCGAGGTCGCCGCCGTAGAACTGCTGCGAGCGGCCCGGCAGTACCGGGTCAACCGGCGTCTCCCACGATGCCGCGATCGCCCACTCCGGCGTCGGGTGCTGATCTACCTGTGCCGAGCGCGCGAAGCGGTCCGGGAAGATTTGGTACATCACCGCTGCGCTCAGCCACGCAGGTGGGGGCGGAGTCGTCACGAACGCGAAGTCCTCAGCGTCGAGCGTCTCAGCCGCGTGTAGGCCCGACTGATTCAGCCAGTGCACGGTGCCGTCTGCGTGCACGAACACGAACCGGTACCCGTGGCGCGGGTTCTCGACCACGACGTCGGCCTGCCACCAGTCCCACCCGTCGGCGCTTGAGACGAGCACCGCATCGCTCCACCGCGGCTCGTGGTCGGGGTTCGACCGGGTGCGCACCGCGGTCAGCGGCCCATACCCCTGCGGCACTCGAACCCGCACCTGCACCGTGTCGCCGAGAGCTGGTGCCTGGGTCGAAACGTAGAGAGCGGAACCATCATGATGAGGCAACGAACCGGTCACGGTGCGCCTAACCTTTCGTAGTCATTGTGTCAGCGCGGCCGTCAGCCCCGAGCGTCGACGTGGATCGCCGCGCTTTGCCCGGGCGCCATAGTAAACGTCACGGCACCATCTTTCACCGCGAACGTCGCGGCGCAGTCCGCCACCAGAACATCGCAATAGATGCCGTCGGGCATCGACGTCGACAGCGTCAGCGCCACTTCGTCCGTGCCCTGATTGACCGCGACCGCACCCTTGCCTTCGCGTTCGAAGCCGTACGCGTCAGCGACAGTCACGCCCGGCATCCGCGCAGCATCCCCCACCGCAATGCGGAACTTCACCATGGGCGCGACTGCATCCCACGCGTGCACGCACGTGCGCTCGCCGTCGGCAAAATCCTGTGGCCCACGGGCGCCCTCTGCACACGTCACCGGCTCTATGGTTCCGCTCGCCGTCGTCGGCGCACCCATGTCGCGATCCGTATACGCGTAGCCGGAGTAGACCACGGGCGTGCCGTAGTCGTCGGCCAACATCAGCACGTTTGCCATGGCGTACGTATCGCCGTCGCGATACGTGATTTGTGATTCGCCGCGCTCGGTGTCGTGGTTGTCGACAAACACGATGGCCTGGTCTGACGGCACGTGCTGCGGGCGCTCGGTGCTGAGATCGGGCTCGGTGAACGCCCCAGCGACAAACTGAATGCCGAGGTCTCGGGCGTACGTGAACTCGAACACGCTGCCGGCGGCGAGGTATTCTTCAGGCAGCACGGGTTCGCCGGAACCACGGATCACTTCGCTCATGATGATGGCGTCGTCGGGTAGCTCGGCGACGATCGCCTCGACGTCGGTCGCGGCGATGTGCTTTGCCGCATCAATGCGGAACCCGGCAACACCGAGCGACAGCAGATCGTTGAGGTACGCCACGATCGTGTCGCGCACGTGCGGGGCGGCCGTGTCGAGGTCGGCGAGATTGACCAGCTCGCAGTTTTGCACCTGCTCGCGATCGCGATAGTCACGAATGTCGTTGTCGCCCGTGAGGCCGCAGTCGTGGAAGTCGGCTGGCTCATACAGACCGGGATAGCGGTCGTGCTCGTAGGCACTGCCGGCAAAACCAGTACCCGGCTCGCTCTGCCCCGACATGTGGTTGATGACGGCATCGGCAATGATGTCGACGCCCGCGGCATCGCACCGTTTCACCATGTCGGCAAACTCATCGCGCGTGCCGAGCCGAGATTCGAGTCGATAACTCACCGGCTGATACGACACCCACCACTCTTCACCCGCGATGCTCTCCTGCGGCGGCGAAGTTAGCACCCACCCGTAGCCGGCCGGCCCGAGCGTCGATTCGCATTCGTCAGCAAGTGCCGTCCACGGCATCTGAAACAGTTGCACGCCGACATCGCTGCGGCCAGCTGCGGCACCCGGCGCACAGGCAGTCAATGAAAGCGCCGCGAGAGCCAGAGCGGCTCCCGCCGCGACAATGCGCATCATCACGCGCTTACTTCACCGCACCCGCGGTCAGACCGCCGACGATGTACTTCTGTAGGAAGAGGAACAACGCGACCACCGGTAGCGCCGCCATCACGGCACCGGCGGAGAACGCCGACCAGTCGGCGTAGCGCGGGTTCGATACGAGCTTGGTGAGACCAACGGCCAGGGTCTGCGAATCGGTTTCGGTCAACAGCACCGAGGCGACAACGAACTCGTTGACCGTCGCGATGAAGCTCAGCAGCGCAACGACCGCGAGGATCGGTGCCACCAGGCGCAGGATGATCGTGAAGAAGATGCGGGCGTGGCCAGCACCGTCAATCTTCGCGGCCTCGTCGATGTCTTTCGGAATCGTGTTGAAGAAGCCGTACATGAGGTAGGTGTTCACGCCGAGCGCGCCACCGAGGTACACGAGGATCAGCCCGGCGTGGGTCTCAAGGCCAATCGACGGGAACCAGTCACCGAGCGTTGAGACGAGCAGGAAGATCGCGACGACCGCCAGAATCTGCGGGAACATCTGCACGATGACGATCGACATGAGTCCGAAACGACGACCCTTGAAGCGCATGCGGGAGAACGCATACGCGGCGAGAGCGCCGAGGAACACCGTGGCAACGCTTGTGATGCCGGCAACGATGAGGGTGTTGCCGAACCACGGCATGAACGGAACCTGTGGGTCGTTGAGAATGCGAATATAGCTGTCGAGACCGATCGTCGAGAACAGTGCGTTCGAGCCGGTGAGGGTGCCGTTCGGGTTCAGCGACGACGAGATGACGAAGATGATCGGGAACAGCGAGAAGATCACCATGACCACGCCAACAACGTGGCGCCAGCCAGTCTGGCTGAACCAGCGACCGAAGTTAAACGGGCGTTTCGTCGGGATCGTCGAGATGTCGGTGGGAAGTGCTGCGGTAGACATTAGTTCAGCTCCTCCAGGCTCTTGGTACGGCGGAACGCAATGATCGAAATCACGGCGACGATTACGAAGATCAGAATCGAGTAGGCGCTCGCGAGACCGTAGTCACGCGTCTGCCCGGTGAAGGCCACCTTGTAAACCATCGAGATCAGGATGTCGGTGAAGCCGACCGGAATCGGGGCCGCCGTGTCACGCGGGCCACCGTTGGTGAGCATGTAGATCACGTTGAAGTTGTTGAAGTTGAACGCGAACGAGGCTATCAGCAGCGGCGCAACACTCACCAGCAGCAACGGTAGCTTGATGAGGCGGAAGATGGCCCATGGCTTCGCGCCGTCCATCTTCGCGGCCTCAAGTGCGTCTTCGGGGATCGACTGCAGCGCCCCCATGCACACCAAGAACATGTAGGGGAAGCCGAGCCACAGGTTCACGATCAAGATCGAAACCTTCGCGAGCCACGGGTCGGTGAGCCACGGAATATCGGCGCCACCGAAGAGCACTTCGTTAATGAAACCGAACGACTGGTTCATCATGCCGGCCCACACCAGCGCCGACAGGAACGACGGCACCGCGTACGGCAGGATCATGAGCGAACGGTAGATCTTGCGGCCCTTCATACGCATGTCATTGAAGACAATCGCAAGGAAGAGACCGAGGAAGAAGGTGGTGGCCACCGAGAGGATCGCGAACGCGAAGGTCCACGCGGTGACGTACATCAGCGGCTGCATGAGGCGCTGATCGGTGACGGCCCGAATGAAGTTGTCGAAACCGACGGTCGTGACCCAACCGGTGGAGAGTTCGGAACCATCGGGTGCGACGAAAGAGCCGGCCCCGTTGTCGGAGAAGACGACGCCATCGGCATCGGTGATCGAGCCGGTTACGGGGTCGTAGGTCAGCGGCGAGGTGTAGAGGTATCCCTTTGATCCGTCGCTACTGCGGAGGGCCCCGTCGTTCGGGTCGTCAGACAGCGGAACCGAAACGGCGTTGAGTTCGTCAGAGCGCGAGGCGACCTCAGCGAACTTGAGGGAGCGCCAACCATCGAGCGCGACAGCCTTGCCATTCTCCATTTGCGCATTGGGCGCTTCCTGCAGACCTGACTCCGTGGTTCCGACCCACGTGTCACCTTCAGGATCGGTCACCAGCAGACCGAGCTCGCCGGCTCCGTTCTCGACGACGGTGACGTCGTACGAGGCGGACCCTTCGACGCGCTCAAGCGACGTCGCCATGATCGAGCTAACGGCTTGGTCCTTGTTGAGGCTGTGGCCGGTGCCCTGGTTGGTGAAAGCGATGTATCCGGTGTAGCCAAGGACAAACACCTGGAAGAGGAGAAGGAAGATGACGCCCGGAACCAGGTACTTAGCGGGCAGTTTGCCGCGGCTGAAGTAGATCCAGTTGACGATGATCGTGACCGCTGAGATCAGCGCGGCGACGCCCCACTGCTCGTAGCCGATCACCACGATCAGCGCGTAGATGGCGATGGCGTCGACGATGCCGAGCATCGCGATCTTGCCGATGATCGTCCACAGTCCACCGCTGGCATGCTCTGCGATGTGAGCTGCGCGACGCTGCTGTTTGGTGCGCCGAACCGGTGGCTCGACTGGCGCCTGTGTGGTCATCCCACTTGACCCTTCTCCGTACGAAAGAAATCTGTGGGTGCGACGTGACCGCCGCACCCACAGAGCAATTACTTGATAGCTGCCGTAACGTCAGTTACGAGCTTTGCCCATACCGTCGTCGGGTCGCCACCGTTGATGATCTCAGCCTGAGCGATGCCCCAGTACTGCCACACAGCACCCATGGCGGGAACAGCGGGCATCGGAACAGCGTCGGCACCAGCGGCTGCGAAACCAGCGAGGATCGGGTCGCTCGATGCTTCTTCTGCCGCAGCCTTCAGTGCGGGGAGGATGTTGCCAGCCTTGTAGAGCTCGAGCTGAACGTCGGCGGTGCCGATGTAGTTCACCAGGAAGTCGTTAGCAGCAACCTTGTTCTTCGACTCGCTGGAGATGTAGAAGCCCTTTACACCAGCGAACGGCTGAGCCGGGATTGCGGTCGGGCTCGGGATCGCGTCAACAGCAACGTTGATGCCAGCGTCAACAGCTGCGCCAACGTTCCACGGGCCGGTCAGCCAGTAGGCCGACTTGCCGGAGAGGAAGTTCTCCTTCGCGATCGCACCGTCGATGTCGGTGTTCAGCGCGGCGGTGCCGTTCTTGCCCTGTGCGGAGAGCCACTTGGCGAACTCGGTGCCGCCAGCCGAGCCGAGCTCGAGTTTGGTCGGGTCGTACCCACCCTCAGCGTTCAGGCCGAAGACCGGAGCACCGAAAGCCGTCTGGAACGGGTAGAGGTGGTAGGGGTTACCCTCAGCGCCCTGCTCAACAACGAACGGCTGGGTGAGGCCAGCGGCCGCACCCGTCGCCAGCATGTCGTCGAACGACGCTGCCGCGTTCGGAGCGATGTCAGCGTTGCGCAGCACGGCGATGTTCTCGACGGCGTAGGGCAGGAGGTAGACGTTGCCTTCGTAGGTCGATGCCTTCAGCGCAACGTCGAGGTAGTCAGCGGCCGAGTCACCGAGCTCGAGGGGAGCAACGACACCGTTCGCGGAAAGTTCGCCAGCCCAGTCGTGTGCACCCATCGTGATGTCCGGCCCCTTGCCGGTCGGCACCTGCTGGATGAAGTCGTCCTTGATGGTGTTGTTGTCGCGGCCAACGAGGTCAACCTTGATGCCGGTCTTTTCTTCGTAAGCGTCAGCGGCACCCTGCAGGGCGTCGACGCGCTCAGCGTCCACCCAGACGACGAGGGCGTTATCGCTCGACTCGCCTGCGCCGGTGTCGCCGGATTCTTCGGGCTTTGCAGTGTTGGTCGGAGTTGCCGAGCCGGAGCAACCAGCAAGCAGTGCGCTCGTGGCGAGCAGTGCGCCGAAAACCAGGGCGCCCTTCTTGTTCACCTTCATTGGTGTTGCCTCTCTGATGTGGTGAGCCGAGGGCTGTCGGAGGCTATGGCCGGCCGACGTTGCCCTGGCGATGTTATTGCAAGCGCTTACAGTATGCACATCGTTCGACCCGATGCGCAACAGGAGATTGTGCCAAATGATCAGGCTGTATCCAGATTGTGATTGTGGAAACGCTTACAAGCAAGACCCCGTAGGGCGGTTTTCGCCCGGGACGGATACGATGTGGGTATGGCTGACTCCTCATTTGACAAGGAGTTGCGCAAAGGACTGACCTAGTCCGTCCACCGCGGAATGATCGTCGTTCGGCCGTCGACCTGGCCCCGGTGCGTAGCGGGTGAAACCTCCACCGCTTCGATAGCGCCGAGGATAAATTTCCGTCGCGCAGCCTTCCCAATCTTCGGCCACAGGTCCACGAGGTCGTGCGGGAGCGATGCGGCGGTGTCGCGTTGCACCGGGTTGTCGGCGAGCATGCGAAGGCGGGACTCGAGCGCGGCACGGTCAGCGGTGAGTTTCTGCTCCGCGATCTTGTAGGCGCGTTCGTCGGTGATGGTGCCGTCAGCGAACTTCACGATAAGTGCCGCGAGAGTGTCATCGGCCTTCTCGATCTGCGTTCGGATCGTGTCGGCTGACACCTGGCGACGGCGGGTCTGCGTGACGGTGCGTTCCCGTAACCGTTCACGCTCAGTCACGTCGGCTGACAGGGAAAACAACCAGTCCTCGACAGCTTTCTCGACACGCCAAGCGACCATTGTGATGCGCCGGACACCGGTCGTGGTTTGCGCGCGACTACACACGTACGTCGCGCGCCCCTCGAACCTTTTCCCGCTCATTGGGCCACCGCAGTCACCACACCGGGCGATGCCGGTGAGCACGTAGTCATCCCCGCCACGGACGGGTTTCTTGTAGCGCTGCGCACGCGCTGAAACGTACGCCTCCCATGTTGCCGCGTCGATTACCGCTTGGTGTGCGCCGGGTCGGTAGTCGCGTTCCCATGGCGGCAGCTTCTTCGGCCTCGTGCGCCCCAATAGGCCAGCGCCGAAACCGCTGTCGAGCACGTTCATCACGCCCTGGTACGTCCAAGGGTTCACGCCCCGCACGGTGAAGCCTCGCTCGTTGAGGCGGCGCGTCAGCTGATGCCAGCCCATCCCCCCGAGATACGAGCGGTAGAGGTCGGCGAGCATGTCGGCGGCGTCACCGTCCGGCAGATAGTTCCCTGCCTCGTCGCGCACGTATCCGAACCGCGGCCCACCCGTCGGCGGCAATCCAGCACGCACCCGGTGTTCGTGAACTTCCGTCCACTGCTCCCCGATGCGCTCAGACTCGAACGCTGCGAGCTCCACCATGACGCCACGCCCGAACCTGCCCGCGGCGGTCTTGTCGTTTGGTTCCGTCGCTGATTCGATGCGAGCGCCGGCGACGTCGGCGCGGTCGCCAGCGATCGCCCAATCTCGACGGTTACGCGACAGGCGCGACCAGCGCCATAGAACGATCACGTCGGCGCGACCTTCCTCCACAGCGCTCATGGCGTTGTGCACGCCGGGGCGCTGCCAGGTGCGACCACTGACCCCATCGGCGAACACGTCCACGACGTCGTAGCCCTGTCGTTCCGCGAACTCCCGGCAGAGGTGCTCTTGCGATTCGAGGCTGATTGATTCCTCACGGTATTCGGACTGCCGCAGGTAGATCACAGCTCGTTCACGCGCTACGGCGCGCTTGGGTTCAGGCATGGCTCCCCCTAGATTGCGGCGCGGTGAGCCCACTGCCCGACACCCATTCGGGCGCGTGCGTAGGTCGTTCCGGCGACGCGGGTCAAATGAAACTGCTGGTAATCGCTGATGATTTCGGGCGTGACGGAGAACTCGTCAGCGAGCCAGTGGCTGTCGTAGCTGATCTTCTCGAGCCGCGCGTATTCGGCAGGGTCGATCAATAGTTGCGCGGCGTAGGCGCGCGCCTGGCGCTCGTGCGTGGGCGTACTGCCGACGTGCCCGTAATGCGCGTGACCGATTTCGTGCGCGAGCGTTGAACGGAACTCGTTCTGCGTGAGCCGGAGACTCAAGAAAATGCGCCTGTCGGCATGGTCGTACAACCCCCGGGTGCCTCGTGGGAGGTCGCAGAGGTGGACATGCACGCCGTACTCACCGGCTTTGGCTAGTAGTGCGCGCATGCTCTCCCTGTTTAGTCTGCGTGCGGTTGGTCTGCCGCGATTTCGCCCTTGTCAGCAGCGAGGTCAACTTCGGACTTGAACTCGACGACGTCTAGATCCTCCACCGAGGTGGGGACATTGAGCGGAACCAGCTGCGGCGGCGCTTCACGGCGGGAACGCTCGAGGATCGTCTCCGCGTGCTCGATGATTTCGTGCGGGTAAAGGCGCAGCGCGTTTGCGATCTGCTCTACCTGGTTGACCTTGATGTCGCGTTCCGCCTGCAGTACGCGCATGAGGCTTCGCTCAGGGATGCCAGCATCTGCGGCGAGCTCCTTCACGGTCATCCCGGCGATGCTTCTCTCGGCGCTGATCGCCTTCGCTACAGCCTCATTCATGTCCATACGGACAGCATATGCACACAAACAGGCAGTGTCAATGCCGAAATTGGGGCACTTTCCGCCTTGCGTACTGCCCAAATGGGCATTAGTGTTGTCAGCATGGACAGCACGGAATATGCGGCAGCAGTAGCCGACAAGGCGCGAACCGCCCTCGAATCTGCTGGGGAGAACATTCACTCCGCCGCACGAAAGACGGGCATCCCACGCACCACGCTCGACCGGAAGTTCAACGCCGGGAAAGGTATCCAAGCACTCACCGTGCGTGAGCTCTTCGACATCGCTTCTCTGGCCGGAACGACCGCCCACGAGCTCGCTGAGGTGTACCTCGTCGCAGAAGACGCGGCCTAGAGCCTCGTAAATCTTCCGCCCATCAGAGGGCGGTAATTGTCGCGCCCTGACGCGGCCAATCCCCATCCCGCCAACCAAGCGGCTAAGGGGGTCAGGGATAACTCCACAGAGATAGCAGTCCAGACGTGCAGGAGGCCCCGAGCGGGGGGATAGGCGTCGGGTTGTGAAGACCGCGGGTATGTCCCCGCGGCGGGTCGGATCGTGAGTCCGGCCGCTTACCAAATCTTCCACCGGTACGTGGTGAAACTGCCGGCCCTCGTGCCTGAGAACGGATGACCCGGCGCAAAACCGGGCGGGGGTACTCAACGGAAGGAGTCGCACATGACTCGAGAAGAAGTTCTTGACGAGCTCGCCGACATTCTTCACGAGATTCGTGAAGACCTGATCCGCGAACTCGACAACCAGTAAACGGAAACGCCCCGACGGGTATCGGGGCGAATCACACAGAAAGGGGCACCACAGATGCCTGAGAACAGTATTGCACCGAAGTTCGCGGAGAACACGTACGCGAAGAACCCGCCGCTGCGTTTGGTGCGGTCGCGGAACCCGATCATGTTTTGGATCGCGACGAACACGGCAGTCATCGCTCTGGTGATGCTGGTGATCGCGGTGGTGATCGTATGAGCGAACGAATCGACCACGCGGCAGACGCGGTCACAAACATGAAGGCAGTGGCGACCTACCTCGAAAGTTGGGAGTTCGCAGGCGCGGCGGCTGTCGCAGCGCTCGCACACACTCAGGCCGTTCTCGCGCTCGTTGAGCAACAGCGCATCGCCAACCTGATCGCTTTGGGCCTGGCGCGCGAAGAGGTCATCGTCATCGACGCAGGCCTCACGACTGAACGGCGCGTGTCCATCGGCCCTCTTCGGGCAAACGTTCGGGAAGCGTTGGGTTTCAAATGAGCGTCCCGCAGATCGTGATGGACGGCGACAGCCCCCGCGCACGCCGCACCGACCCAGTCGAATCACACATGGCAGCCGACGGAACCACGCATCAAGTATGGCGGTCGCAGCAGATCGTGGAGCAGGTTCTCGCAGAGTCCTACCTGCCGCTCGATGACCTGGAAATCTTGCCGCTCGCGAAAGCCCTCGAGCCGTTCAGCGCCGCGCGATTCCGATCAGCACGCGCCGAACTCGTTGAGCGCGGCGTCGTGGTCTCCGCTGGCCGCCACAAGGCTCCGAACGCTGACGACAACCTCACAACCCGTGGGTTGTGGCGGCACGCGTTCGACGGCGAGCACACCTACTGCGAGTCCTGCGGCACGGAGCACTGGTTCCGCATCGTGTTCGAGGATCGCATGCGCTACGAAATCGAGTTCATTGGCTACTGCGGCAACGAACGCAACCTTCAAACGGCTGAGGAATGAGTACCGCGACGCGCGGCGCGCTCACCCTCGGCCTTCTCCTTCTGGGTGCCGGTTTCATCATGCCGGCGCTCTTCACCCTCAACCCTGACGGCCTCACCCTGCTTGGTGCTGTCGCTTGGGGTTTCGCCTACGCGGCATCACCGCGAGACAAGAAAGAACAATCATGACCCAGACATTCAGTGTTGAAAACTTCAAGGGCTGCAAGAGCGTGACCCTCTCCCCCGACGGTTCCCTCGTCGTCATCGCTGGCGCGAACGGCGCAGGCAAGTCCAGCTTCATTGACGCGTTCGTGGAGCTGTTCGACCCGAAAGGTATCCGCCTGACGCCGAAGCCCATCAAGGACGGTGCGGCAACTGCGGAGGCCGTGTTCGAGGACTCGAAGCTTGGTTACCGCATCACTCGCCGCTGGACGAAGAACGACTCCGGCACCCTCACCGTCACCGCCCTCGACGGCGCGAAGTATTCGAAGCCCACGGAGCTGGTGCGGGAGTTGACGGGTGGCCTGATCTTCGACCCTGTCGCTTTCCTCAACATGGATGACAAGAAGCAGCGCGACGCTCTGCTCGCGAAGGTGGAACTCCCCTTCGACCTCGAAGACCTGGCGCGGAAGAAGGCCGCGGCTCTCGAGGCGCGTGTCGAGGCGGGGCGCGAGGTCAAGCGGCTGCAGGGCGCGCTTAGCGCGATCCCGAAGCCTGAGCCCGAAACCCCGTCAGTAGAAACGTCCCCCTCCGAAATCGTGGCAGAACTGCAGGAAGCGCAGAACCACAACAACAACATCCAGCGCGCGGCGGAGCGACTCCGCGAGTACACGGTGAACATCGAGAGCAATGAGCAACGTATTGCACGCCTTCGGGAGGAGATTCAACGTCTCACGGCCGACCTTGCCGACCTTGAAGCGGCACGCACGGACGCGCTGGCTGATAGTTCAGCGGAACCAATTGATCTTGTCCCGATCCAGGAGCGTTTGCGGAACCTTGACGAAATCAATCAGGCGGTGCGGTCGAAGCAGGATCACATCCGTGCAGGCGAGGCTCTGCAACTGGCTGAGGATGCTCACGCGGTTGCTCAGGGCAACTTGGACAGCATTGAGGCGACGAAGCGCGACGGACTCGCGAAGGCAACCTTCCCGGTCGCTGGTCTGTCGGTTGATGACGAGGGCGTGACGTTCGACGGCATCCCCTTCGGCCAGGTGAACTCGGCTGCACGACTCAAGACGGCGTTCGCGATTGCGACTGCTGGTGATCCGAAACTCAAGCTCGTCATCGTCAAGGATGGTGACCTGCTCGACGCGTCCAGCCTGGATGCGGTGCGCGAGTTGGCCGACGAACGCGGCTACACGGTGCTCGTGGAGCGTGACCGTGACGAGTCCCGTCAGATCGGATTCACCATCGTCGACGGCGAGCTTGAGGGCGTCAAGAAAGCTGCGCCGAAGAGCGTGCCGAAAGGTGAGGTCGCGGGATGCGGTACATGCGAGGCGTACCGCGTATCTGGCGGCCCCGCCCACCATGCGAGCAAGAAGTGCCAGTCGGGCGGCCGGGATCACTGCACGTGCGAGGTCTGCTTCTAATGGGTGCGCGCCGCTGGTTCCATGAGCGGTTCAACCGTCACAAGTGGGAGACGATCACTCACCGTCACGATGTCGTGCAGGGCGACGAGAAGTTCGACTACGACCTGAGCGAATGCCGATGCGGCGCGCTCGTTGAAACGGTCATTGTCAAACAGGAACTTCCGTGCCCGATCCCCGGCATCCGCGCGACTTTCCATGATGTGACGTTCAATGAACTCGACCGCATCGAGGACTCGAAAGTGTGGGCGGGGTCGTGAGTACCACGCTCGCGCACCTCGGACGCACGCTCGCTGATTCGGATGACCGCGAGTCGTGGCTGAACGTGCACGACAAAGTCATCGGCGCATCCACGGCGGCGAAGTTCGCGAAGCCCGGATCAGTCGAAACGTATGTGCGGCAGATTCTCACACCGCGCACGTTCAACGGCAACGCGACCACGGAGAACGGCAACCGTCAGGAGCCGTACCTGCTCGCGTGGGCTGGCGCTACCCGCAACACCCTGTTTGTTCACGCCGTCGGGAATGAGCGGTTCGCCGCAACCCCCGACGGCGTGATCATCGACCAGCGCGGCATGCGTCTCGCGGAAACGAAAGCGAAGCACAACAAGGTCGTGAACGGGCCGGAGCCGAAAGAGATTCGGCAGATGGCTTGGCAGCTGTTGTGTGTGCCGGAAGCGGTCGGCGTGAACTTCGTCTGGGGCGAGTACGTGCAACACGACGGCCTGTGGGTGCTTCGCCGTGACCCGCAAACCATTCCTTTTGAACGGGATCATCCGGCGATTGTTGCCGCGACTGACCTGATTGTTCCGATTGCTCACAAGGTCGTGGAAGCGCTCGACGCGGCACGCCTTGTCTCACAGAAAGTGCCTTTCTAATGACGAAAGAGATTGCTCTTCCGGAGTCCGTATCTCCGGCAACCTGGAACGCCGACACCGCGGCGATGATGGAGTTCGCCGGGCTCACGTGGACGGAGAACGGCGCGAACGGCCCGAAGCGCATGTATGCGCCCTCCGGCATCATGGCCGCGTTCATCAACGCCTGCCGCATCACCGGCCTCGACCCGACGGCGAAACAAATTTACGCCGCGATCATGGGTGGCAAGTGGACGGTCCTCGTCGGCATCGACGGCATGCGTGTTGTCGCGCAGCGTTCCGGTGAATACGACGGGCAAGACCCGATTCAGTGGCAGGCGGAAGAGAACGGGCCATGGACTGATGTTCCGCCCTCGAAGCCGTTCGCGGCGCGAGTAGCGATCTACCGCAAGGGAGTGTCGCGCCCACTGGTGCAGACGGTCACATTCGCGGAGTTCGGCGGCAACGGCAACAACTGGACGAAGCGACCGTCGCACATGCTCGGCATCCGCGCCGAATCACACGCCTTCCGCCGCGCGTTCCCCATGCAACTCGCTGGCCTGTACACGGCTGAGGACTTCGAGGACGGCACCGCTGAGGTGACTGACCCAGAGCCGACGGAGGATTGGGCGGCGCTAATCGCGGGGGCAGAGTCTCGCGCTGACCTTGACGCTATCGGCGCACGCCTCGCAGAGAAGGGCGAGGGTACGGAGAAGCTGCGCCTCGCTTGGGCGGCTCGTGCCGGTGTTCTGGATCGTGAAGCGAACACGGTTGATGCCGAGGTCGTGGAAGAACCAGCCGACTACGAGGCGGAGGCTTCCGCCGAATATGACGCGGCTGTTGAACGCGGCGAGGCGCAAGGTGACTGAAATCGCCAACCTGTCGACGGGCGAGATTGTGGACTACACCCCGGTCTCGCCCCTCGAACTCGAAATGCTGATCCGTGAAATCGGTGACCGCCTCGAGAACGCTGTCCCGGTCATCAAACAGTTGTGGGCTGACCGGTACGCGGCGGAACGAAAGTTCATTGAAGAGCGGGCGAAAGCAATGCTCCGCTCGAAAGAGGACACCGTCACCCTGCGTCGCGCCGAGGCCGACCTCGCGTCGCTCCCCTACAAGCACGAGTTCGACACGGCGAAAGAGATTCTGCACGCCGCCGAAGAGCTGCAGAAAGCGCTCACCGCGAAGCTGTACGGCTTCCTCAACCTGAACAAGGTTCAAGCGACCGCGTATCAGGTGGGCGGGTACGGGCGATGACTCGCCCTGTCGTGCGCCGCCTCCCCATCCGTGTGGAGGCACCGAAACCCTGGTTCGTCGCCACTGACCGCGACGCAACCTTTCACCCTTCTTGGCGTGCCGCGTACAACCACGCGCGGCACGCCGCCACCCAGGAGAAAACATGACCCTTTTGACCCTCAACACCGGCAATGACGGCCGCCCCTATGACGACTTCTTGCGCGAGAAGGTCGCGTTTGACCGCTCGTTCGGCTTCGAGGTCAAAGACGAGTGGCTGTCGCCGATCATGCGACCCGGCCACGAGCACTACAAACCGCACCAGGCCGACATTGTGAAGTGGGCAGTCAACGGTGGCCGTCGCGCTATCTTCGCCCGCTACGGCCTCGGCAAGTCGGTCATGCAGCTGGAGATTCTGCGACTGATCGTTGAGCATGGGCCCGAACGCCGCGGCAAGTTCGGAACCATCGACGCACGCCGCGGCCTGATCGTCGCGCCCCTCGGTGTGCGGTTCGACATCATCGCTGACGGCCGGAACCTTCTCGACACGGAGGTGCGGTTCATCCGTTCCACGGCGGAGGTCGACCCGGAATGGTCTGGCCTGTACGTCACGAACTACGAGTCCGTGCGAGACGGCAAACTCGACGTTGACCTGTTCGTTGCGGTGTCACTCGATGAAGCCGCCGTGCTGCGCTCGTTCGGTTCCGAGACCTATCAGCGGTTCCTACCGATCTTCGCGAACGTGCCGTTCCGGTTCGTCGCGACGGCAACACCGGCACCGAACCGTCACAAGGAACTGATTCACTACGCCGGGTTCCTCGGCATCATGGACACCGGGCAGGCGCTCACACGATTCTTCAAGCGCGACTCGTCCAAGGCGGGCAATCTCAAGATTCACCCGCACAAGAAACGCGAGTTCATGCTGTGGCTGAACACGTGGGCATGTTTCATTCAGCGCCCGAGCGACCTCGGATACGCCGACGAAGGCTATGCGCTCCCGCCGCTCGAAGTGCTGTGGGAAGAGGTCGAGGTTGACCTGCAGTCGGATCAGGTCGAGAAGAACGGTCAGGGCGTTCTCGTGCGTGCTGGCGCGAAGTCTGCTGTGGAGTCGTCGCGCGAGAAGCGTCACACGATGGATGCGCGCGTCGCGAAGGCCATGCAGATCGTTGACAAACACGCTGACAGCGGCTTCGGGCAGATCATCCTCTGGTGCGACCTGAACGACGAACAGGATGCGCTCGAAGCCGGATTGCGTGACCTCGGCTTGTCGTACTCATCGATCCGTGGCGCTCAGTCCGATGAAGAGGTCGAAGAAGAGTTGCGCAAGTGGCTCGTCGGCGAGACGTACGCGCTGATCGGTAAGCCGATGATGCTGGGTCGTGGCCTTAACCTGCAGCAGTGCTCTGAGGCTGTGTTCGTCGGCGTGACGCACAAGTACGAGCAGACGGTGCAGGCTATCCACCGCATTCACCGTTTCGGGCAGATGAACGCTTGCCGCGTTCACCTGCTGTACGGCGAATCGGAAACCGACGTCAAAGACAACCTGCTGACGAAGTGGCAGGAGGATGACGCTCTCACCGACACCATGAGCGAAGTGATCCGCGAGTTCGGCCTGAACGCGACGGCCGTGTCCTCCGAGCTCGCCCGCGCCATGGGTATGGAGCGGGACACGTTCGAGGGTCAGGACTGGCGGATCGCGTTGAACGATTCGGTCGTTGAGTGGCGCGACCATGTCGAACCGGAATCGGTCGGGCTGATCGTCACCAGCATCCCGTTCGGCGGCAAGTATGAGTACTCACCGAACTACGCCGACTTCGGGCACGTCGACGACAACGGGCAGTTCTGGTGGCAGATGGACTACCTCACGCCGTCACTGCACAAGGCACTCATGCCGGGACGCATCCTCGCGGTGCACGTGAAGGACTTCCCGCTCTACGGTTCCGTCACCGGCACTGGCGTGTACACGTTCGACACGATGCACGCCGAAGCGATCGCGCACTACACGTCGCACGGGTTCGACTATTTCGGGATGATCACCGTGACCACGGACGTCGTGCGCGAGAACAACCAGACATACCGACTGTCGTACTCCCAGATGCTGCAGGATCACTCCCGCATGGGCGTCGGCTCACCCGAATACGTTCTGTTGTTCCACAAGCCACAGACGAACCGCTCGAACGGGTGGGCTGATACGCCCGTCACAAAGATGTGCGCAGTGCACCTTCCGATGCTGAAGAAGAAGAAGCCACGCTCGCAGTGGGGGCCGTGCGACCCTGACCAGGCGTGCGCGGACTACTCGGTAGGGCAGTGGCAGATCGACGCGGCGGCGGAGTGGCGCACGGGCGGTGACCGTCTGCTGAGCGTGGACGAGCTCGCGGTACTCGAAGTGGGTAAGCGGGCGAAGTTGTTCACTGCTCAGTCAGAGCGCACCGTGTACGACTACGAAGCGCACGTTGCTCTCGCTGACCGTCTCGCGGCGAAGAACGCGCTCCCGGGCACGTTCGCCTCCCTGGTGCCGGGTTCGTGGCGTGGTGACGTGTGGACGGACGTTCTGCGCATCGACACGCTCAACAGTGAGCAGCGCCGCCGTGAAGTTGAGGCGCACATCTGCCCGTTCCCGCTGGACATTCCCCGCCGCCTGATCGCCATGTACTCAAACCCTGGGGAGCTGGTTGCGGATCCGTTCAGCGGACTTGGCTCGACCGTTCTTGAGGCTGTCCGTCAGGGCCGTCGCGGGTTTGGTTCCGAACTTAACCCGGTGAGCGTGGCCGACTCGGTCGTTTACCTCACGCGTCACGACAACGAGGCGAACGCGCCAACGCTGTTCGACCTCATCGATATGGAGGCCGAGGATGCGGCATGAGCGATGCACTGTTCGACTTAGCCGACTTCGAGGAAACCCGCGTCGAGTGGGTGCCGCTGTACAAGCCGCACGCTCTCACTCTGATGCACCTCATTGTGGGCGACCGGTGCCGGGACTGTGGGACGCGCACGAAAGACATGCACACCGGTGGCGCACGCGTCGGCATCGGCACGTTCATGCTCTGCGAACCGTGCGCGTCCCTCGACGAGTGCAGGGAAGGCAGCCGGGGCCCGGAGTGGCACGCCTCACGTTGGGGCATGGCGCACCGGGCATCTGACCACGACGAAATGATCGCGGCGCGGGAGAAGCGTCGCGCCAACTATCTACGAAAGGCAGGGACATGACGAACTGGGTCACAACGTACGTCGACTCGACGGTCTGCCCCGAGTGCGGTGCTGACTTCTCCGCGCTGTTTCCCGCGCCCGAACTGCGGCATTGGATCGACGCCGCGGCCCGTGACGCCGATAACCGGGCGTTCGCATACGCCGCGCACATGAACGAAGCGCACCCAGTGTTCCCGGAGGTTGGTGACCTCGTGACGTATGCGGCCGCGTGGAACGGTCGCATCCTCACAAGCGAGGTGTACCGGGTGGAGAGCATCGACCCCGCGTACGACGAGACCGAATACGCGCGGCGCATGGGCGCCGGTGTGAAGCCCCGCTACACGACCCGGTACGGCCTCGGCGGCCTCACTCGCCGCGACCAAGGCTGCACGCCTTCCACCGGCGACCCATACCGCCCGGTGATTTTCACCATCGTCAAGGACGCGCCGCCCGTCGAGGGCGACCTGTTCGACCTTATCGATGGTTGGCAAGACGAAGAAGAGGACTACTCATGACTGTCATTCGCATGCGTGGCGGGTCGGGAACGATCAGCCACCCGTACATCGCCCAGAACCCGGCATGCCCTGAAGGCCGACACCCGACTCGGGATTGCGGCTGCAAGGTGTTCCGCACCGTCGCGCAGGCCGAAGCATACGAGCGCGAAAAGGGGTGGATATCGTGAACCTGCCTTACAAGGTCGGCGATCGCTACCTCTGCTTCACGGTAACGAAACGTGATCGCGGATACGGCGGAGCATGGGGCCAGCAACACCTGCCGGTCGAGTGGACGTGTGACACCTGCGGATACATCATCCGCGGCGACGGCAGCTGGTCGATGGGCCTCATGGCTCAGCATCACGAGTGCGGGCACGCACCCTGCGACCGATGCGGCAGGATGCTTCTCCGCCGCAAGGATGGCACGCCCCGCCAGCACGCCCACAACCGCTGCCCAGCAAAGAACCCGGGGTTCAAGATCGAACGCGAGTTCGTGAAGAACATGTCACGACGGGAGGCATCATGATCGGCCCGCGTCCAGTGAAGCTGACGGCCGCGCAGGAGCGTGCCGCCTACAACGTCGTGACACTCCGCGACCGCGGAATGTGCGTCAGGTGCGGGAAAACCGGCCCTGTTGAGCGTGACCACCGGCAGAACCGGGACGCCTACAACACGGTGCCGTCGAACCTGCAATGCCTCGGTGGCGCGTTCGGCTGCGGATGCCACCAGTGGAAGACCGAGCATCCTCAGCTCGCGATTCTCGAGGGGCTCACCGTGCCGCGGTGGGCTCAGCCTGACGTGTGGCCAGCGTACCGCTTCGGTGTCGGCTGGGTGGTTTACGACGATTCGGGCAGTTGGCAAGTGATCAGCCAGCTGACCGCCGACTTTTTGATGAATGGAGGTGGACATGGCGAGGGACAGGGCAACGATCAACATCGACATATGGAATGACGATGATTTCCGGGCGCTGACCGTGGCAGCGCAGTCGCTTTACTTCAAGCTGACTTCGCACCCGAAGCTGGACTATTGCGGCGTCGTTGAGTTCCATCCCGGCCGCCTGGCGGCCATGTCGGGTGAGACCACGGCGGGCGACATCATGGTCGCGGCGCAGGAACTGTCAGACACGTACTTCTGCGTGTTCGATCAGGGCACCGACGAGGTGCTCGTGCGTTCGTTCTTGCGGCACGACGGGGTTTTGAAGCAGCCCCGGTTGGCGGTGTCGGCGGCGAAAGCGTTCGGCGGGATCGCGTCGAACAAGATTCGCGCGGTTGTCGTGCACGAGCTCAAACGGTTCAAGCGTGAGCATCCCGATCTTCCTGCTTGGGAGAAGCCGCAAATGCTGACCGTGTTGAAGCAGAACTCGGCGAATGTGCGTGAAACGAAGACGGAGCTCACTTGGGACTTCCAAGGCGTTTTGCCGATCTAGCCCAACGCTACGACCAACGTTTACCCCAAACGTCGGGCAACGCTACGACCGGCGCTACTACATCTACAGCTACATCTACACCTACAGCTACGAGATTTAACAATCTCTCGCATAGCGGTGGGTTGAGTTATCCACAGGGTCATGTTTCGGGTCTACCGGATCATGACCTTTCCCATTTGGAGATTGATCCATGAACGTAAAACTCACGCTCGACCTCCACGTGTGGGGTCGACTCGCGTCCATCGCGGACACGAAACACACGACCGTCGCCGCACTGATCGCAGACGCGATCGATTCGCTGCTCATGAAAACACCGACCGACCCGCCGCCGCCGCCGATCCCGGAATCGTCGACGGCCGAGATTCTGCGGCTGAAAAGCATCGGCCTCACCGGACGGCAGATGTGCGCGGTCACCGGCATGACCGAAGGGCAAGTGAAGTACGCCCTCAAATCACGGAAGTCATGATGCGCCGATCTTCTTGGCAGATTTTCGCTGACTTCATCGACGGCTGTTGCCGCGAGTACGCCGACAACCAGTACTACCGCCAAGCGCTGATGCAGGAGCTACCGAAGAACCGGCGCGACCTGCTGGCGCAAAACCTTCCACCTTTACGGCGGCCGCCACAACGGCGCGGCCTCCCGAAAACCGTCACCGAAAGGACGAATTAACTATGGCTGGCGAAACCGTCATCACCGTCGTGGGCAACCTCACGGCTGACCCAGAACTTCGTTACACGCAGAACGGCCTCCCCGTCGCGAACTTCACGATCGCATCCACCCCGCGCACGTTCGATAAGCAGGCGAATGAGTGGAAGGACGGCGACGCACTGTTCCTCCGCGCGAGTGTGTGGCGTGAGTTCGCCGAGCACGTCGCTGGGTCACTGACGAAGGGCATGCGCGTTATCGCGTCAGGCCGGCTCCGTCAACGCTCCTACCAGGACAAGGAAGGCAACAACCGCACGGCGATTGAACTTGAGGTTGACGAGATTGGCCCATCCCTTCGCTACGCGACCGCGAGCGTGACCAGGGTGGCCGCAAATGGTCAGGGTGGCACCCCGGGACAGTCGGCACCTTCCGAAGAGCCCTGGGCGACGCCTGGCGGTTCCGACCAGTGGGGTGGAGGTGGGAACTATGGCGACGACACTCCATTCTGACCCGTACACGAAGCAGCGCGAGTTGTTCATCAGCGAGACGGGTGAACATGAAATGCGCGTGTTGCACGATGACGGCCTCTACCGTCATCTGAGGTTCCAGAAGCCGGGCACAGGTATCTGGCATTGGGATCTCATCACCTGGCCTGGTTCCCTCGCGATCCGCGGCGACATTGGTGAAGGGCACATCTTCACCCGCGTCGACGACATGCTGAAGTTCTTCGACCACGGGCAAGCCGAACACGCGATCAACGCTGGCTACTGGGCGGAAAAACTCGACCTCGGCCGTGACTCCGTGAAGTCGTTTTCAACGGATCGGTTTGTCGAATGGTGCACCGAGAGCTACCCCGACGTCGACATGGACTCTGCCCGCGACGTCGACTTCGAGCAAGATGCCACCGAACTTCTCGACGACAACAGCATCGAGTGGGACTTCGAAGACCTCGAATCATGGCGCGACTACGAACACCACTTCATCATCGCCCTGCACGCGATCCTGTGGGGCGCGAAGCGATACCACGAATCACGAAAGGAGGAAACGCCATGACTCCCTCTCACCCGTTCCCTGCCCGCTATGACGGCACGTGCGCTGTCGAGTGCGGTTCCCGTATCCATCCGGGCGACATGGTCCAGTACGTCGAGGATCAGCTCGTGCACAACGGCTGCGTTCCCGCCGACGAGCCGGAGCCGCGCCCCGTGTGCGGTGAGTGTTTCATGGAGCAAGCCGTGAACGGCGCATGCGGATGCGAGGGCATGCCGTGAGCATTCTCTGCGTCTGTGCTGATGGTTCTGTCCCCGGCGTGTACCCCTGCGTTATCCAGGGCGAGCACCTGAACACGTGCACCGGCTACAACGGGCGGGATGAGGTTTGCACAGGATGTCAGCCGCGCCCCGCCGAACGCGGCTACCTGTGTCAGAAACACATGGATGACGTCGAGCACGCTTACGCGCGTTGGGCGGAATGGCGCAGCCAAGTCACTCTCGCTGGCGAACGCACCATGCAGCGCGACAACGGGGGCCGGAGTAGCAACACGCTCGGATACGTCCCCCTGACGGGGTGGCAACTGTCGCTGGACGAGTGCACGCGATTTATTGCATCGCTCGAGAGTATGCCGCGGCCGTCGTTGGCCGTCTGGGTGCGCTCAGAGAATGGCGCACGCGACGCGAGTCAGTTCGCCAGAGCAGCAATCCGCGCCTATGTCGAACACCCCGTTTGGGAGCAGGATACGTGGCTTTCAAGACGATGCCCGTCTTGTGGGCAGAAAGCGATGAAGCGGTTCCCACCCGCGTACTTCCCCTCGGAAGTCAGAGTCACGTGCCAGAACCGCCAGTGCGGCCGTGACCTCACCGAAGAAGCGCTTGAAGCGCTTGTAGAAATCGAAGAGAACAGGAAAAGAGCATGAACCGGAACGAACTAATCGAGAAGCTCAAGGCCGAAGCCTTCACGTCCTACGGCTGGCTGTCGGACGCGCAGCAAACGAACCTCGAATGGATCGAGGACTGGGATGGCATCTACTTCAATGGAGAGGGTGGGATCGACGTCGGCGCGATCGTGGACTCAATACTTGACGCGTGCGGAGACGCACTCAACCTCAAATCCAAGCTAGTAGATCCGATCGAACACCTCGTGGATGCGCTTGGCGAGCTTCTAGGTGCGGTCACTGACCCCACGGACACTGAGGCGGAGTCGGCATGACCCGTAAAGAACTGATCGAAGAAGCCGCGAACGCAATGAGTCAGGGCTATGTTCAGGACGGGCGCATTTCGTCCTTCTTCACATCCGCCGAGGCCGCGTTCGCCGTGTTCGAGAAGGCGCAGTGCAAGCGTTGCGGGCAGCTCGCTGAGGGTTACGCCTTCATCGGTGATGACCGGTACTGCCACCCGGATGATGGTGTGGACTGCTACACGCGGGCAAGCCATGAACTGACCTCCTTGGCTAATCAGGCGTTCATCGAGAAGGCACAAGCCCCCACCGACGACGAACGCACCGAACTTCTCGCGGAGGCCGATGAACTGGTGTCGCTGTGGGATCACAAGGGGTCATGGACGTCCGATTCGCCAGTCGGGCTTGTGATGCGCCTTGCTAGGTTCATCCGCCGCCCCGCACAGACCGAACCCGCTGACGATGAGCGAGAAGCGCTGGGACAGGCGAGTGTCGATTCGGAGCGGCTGCGACAAATCGCGGAATGGCTGAGCATGGAGCACGGTCATGAGGAAACGGCGAAGCGCGTGAACATCATTGCGGATCGCCATGATGCGCTTGCCCGCCGCACCGCACAGGGTGAACCGAGCGACGCCGCCCCGGAAGGTGCGGAGGTTACTTTCTTCACGCAGCTAGACGGCGATTACGCAGAGGAGAGTGCAACGCTCGCACAAGCGGAGTATGTCCGTCGCGAGGCATCCGGGCTCATACCGCCTGCCGAGCGAAAGATCACGAAGCGGGTCACCTACTGGGTCGATATGCCCGCCGCTTACGCCGCAGGGCAGGAGGACTGACATGGGCGTAAGTATCTCGACGAAGAACAAGGACTGGTCACACGCGTACGGCACGTTCGGCAAGGTGCGGAGACTGCTCGGCGACGCCGCAGGCATCTCGCTCGAAAGCGTCGACGAATACTTCGAGAAAGGGCTGTGGGGGTTCTGGAAACCCGACGACACTGTGCCCGACGACCTGATCTACCTTCAATCGCATTTCGACCACGACGGCATCTTCATGCCGTACACGGCTGGCAAGATCGCCGCCCGTGTCCGCCGCATTCTCTCGGAACACGACTTTGAACCCGAATGGCGGAAAACGATCGTCGAGCTCGTCGAGGTTCTGGAAGACGCGGCCGAAAACTACGAAGTGGTGATGTTCACATGACAGGAGGACAAGCCGTGAGCACTGAAATGAACCTTGACGAAGCAATCGCGTATCTCCGCCCTATTGCGGAGAGCGCCACGGTTGGGCACTACGCCGAAGCACTCGGCCTGGTTCTTGCCGCCGCTGGTGTCACGCAACCCGAACCGGAACGCCGCGCAACGCTCCAGCAGACGGTTCACCTCATTAAGGCTGGCGCTTGGGAGCCCGTACCGAACCAGACAGGAGAAACACCATGAGCACGACAGCGAAGCAAATGTTCGAGATTCGATGCGACTTCCCCGGATGCCGGGCAGAACTCGAAAGCGACGACGGCGGCCCGTTCATGTTCGACAATGCAGAGGGTGCACGCGACATGGCCGAAGGCAACTACGACTGGCTGACCGACGTTGACGGCAAAGACTACTGCTACGACCACACCACGTCGGATGATGACGGAAACACAATCCCCGTTCAGCCGGATGGTGCGTCATGAGAAAGCTCCCGAAGGACATCCACGGCAATGAGGGATGGGCCGTGCGTGCGCGGAAGTATCACCGCTGCATATGGGGCGGCGTCGGATGCAAGGGCATCGCACCGGACGCCTGGTATTACCGGGCGGTCGCTTGGCCCCGCACCGACATCAAGCTCAGGATCGACCGTTGCGTCGAACTGCATCCGGCGCTCGTCGTGCAGACAGTCCCGGCAGATGCGCATAATCCACGGCACGCGCCCGGTGTTCTGATGCCGACACCGGAACAGTCGGATGGTGCGTCATGACGATTACTGACGAGATGGTCGAGCGCGGTGCGCGAGCACTGTTCGAAGAGTCGCAGGAACTCGATCAAGACAATTCATGGGACGACCCGCTGCCCGACGAGTGGCGAGACGCTTGGCGTTACCAGGCGCGTTGCGTGATTGAAGCAGCGCTGGCAACGGACCAGTCGGTTAGGGGTGATGGGTAATGGCTTCGTCTTACATCAACCCGAACCTGCCAGACAAGGTTCGCAACCTGTGGCGATCCGACCCAAGCGAGCGAAGCACCCAGATCGTTCTGGGCTTGGCTGCTGATCTGATCCAAGAACTGATTGACCTACGCGCCAACCAGTCGGATGGTGGCTCATGACCGAACTTCGACACTGGGTCACCGTCGCCTCAGACGATGCGCGAAGCCTTCATAGCTCCGACGTGTGACATGCCTAACGTCGCGCCGATTTCACGCCAGGAGTGCCCCGCTGCGCGCGCTTCACGGATGAGCTCGGCGCGACGTGCTGGCATCTTGTCCATCCGCGCCTGGAATGCGGCGAGCGTTTCGAGGGTGTCATCAGTCACGAAAACAGTGTAACCGAGGTTACCAACGATGCTAATATGGAAACTACAGTTACCACCCCGAAGGAGTAGCCATGCAGAACTGCCCCGTACCAATGCCAGACGGCTCCGACTGCTGGCAACCAGCCGAACCCGACGGATACGCCAACATCTGCCGCGAACACATGCACGCAATCGCCACAGCATGGATCGGTGACAAAGAGTTCCGGCGCGAACGATGCGAAAACTGCGGCCAGCTGGGTTTCACGACCGACAGACTCACCCGCCTACAACGCTGCAACAACTGCGGGAATCTCCTCGACTTCGGCGAAGTCGACATCGACAGCCGTCGGCTCGAAACCCGCACGCCCCACACGGAACAGCCGCGCCGATACCCACGCACAGACGTGGTCTACTACATCCGATTCGGCGACCGCATCAAGATCGGAACGAGCAGCAACCTGCCGAGCCGCCTCGCACAACTCCCTCATGACGAACTCCTCGCCATAGAGCCGGGAAACATCAGCAAGGAGCACGCCCGACACCGCGAGTTCGCCAATCTCCGCGTGCACGAGAACAAAGAGTGGTTCACGGTCACGCCCGAACTGCTCGCCCACGCATCAGCACTCCGCGCCAAGTACGGGCCACCCATCCCCGCCTGGCGCAACTGGATCAACCGGAAGGTCGCATGAGCATCGAAATCTACGACCAGCCCGCCCCGCGAGGCTACGTCGACATCGACACAGCCGCCGAGGCCGCCAAGCGAAGCCGCCGCACCATCTACGACTGGATACGCCTGGAAAACATCCGCACGTTCAAGAGCTCAAACGCCCCCATGCTCGTGCACCTCGATGACATCATGAAGATCGACGCACTCCGCCTCAAAGGCCGCCGACGGAAACCCCGACTCCCCCGGCTGTAACTTGACACTAAGCCGCACTAGCCGCACTCTGGAAACAGATGGTGGAGCACTCCGCCCACAGGTAGGAGAGGTCATGAACCACGACCCAAACTTCCCATTCATGGTCATAGACCAGACGGGAGTCGTCGCGAAGTTCAAGACCGCATCCGACGCTGGTATCTTCGCGGAACGCATTCTGTGTGAAGTCGTCGAGACGCACCCCGAGAACTGACCCACAGACACGATGCCCCGGCCCTCAACAGAGGCAACCGGGGCATCAGTCATTTCAGGGAACTACTTCTCGACGCTCACGCCGCCCGGCTGTGCCCCGCCACGGAGATGACGGTACGCCGCAGCGAGGTCACGCAATGCGCTCGCTCTGGCGACCTCGTTAATCTCCAAACCTTCCAACTTTTCCGCGCTCGCCTTGATCGCGCTCATCACCGCGTCGAATGCTTCTCCGTGAGTAGCCATGTCTATTCCTCCCTACCCGCAACCCTGCGTCACAGGTGACATAAACCCTACTGACGACCTATGACATTCCAGGCACGTCCCGCCCGGTCGATTCCTTACGCACGTGCGCACACATGACGCGCGCGTAGAGCACCCATTCCGTGACCGTGTCCAGGTGGCACATGATCGAGGTGATCGTTGTGCCGAAACCCCCTATTGCTGACGATGTTCGCGCTCGTGTGGTGGAGCTGATCCGCGAGGGCATGCCACGTAATGCGATTGCTCGTGAGGTGTCGATCGCGCCGTCAACCGTGTCGAAGATCGCCGCCGACGAGGGTTTGTCGTTCGACCGCGCGAATCAGACGGCGTCTGCGACTGCTGCACGTCAGCACGACATGAAGGTTCGTCGCCTTGAGCTGATCGATGAGCTCATGTCGAAGGCTGCGGATCATTTGGTGGCGATTGATCAGCCGGTGACGGTGTTCAACTTCGGCGGCAAAGACAACACGTACGAAGAGCGCACTCTTGACCGTGCGCCGTCGGGTGACCTGCTGAACCTGCACCGTGCCGCGTCACTCGCTCTCAAGGATGCCCGCGACCTTATCCGTGACGATGACGACCAGGGTGTCGCTGAGGCGGAGTCGATGCTGATGAACCTGATCCTTGAGCTTGGGTTGCACGAAGATGAGTGACATCGCTACCGACGAGCAGTCGGGTGTTCTTGGCCGTCAGCAGATGCGGTCGCTCCGTGAATCGAAAGCGCGCGTCAACATCTTCGAGGGCGCGATCCGTTCCGGCAAGACGATCGTTTCCCTGCTGCGCTTCCTCATGGCGGTGCTGTTCGCTAAGGGTGGCGTGATCGTCGTGATCGCCCGCACTCGTGACAGTGCGTACCGCAACGTGTTCGAACCGTTGATGAACCCTGACCTGTTCGGGCCTCTCGCACGGCTCGTGCATTACACGGCCGGCGCACCAACGGCGCGCATCATGGGTCGCACCGTTCACGTGCTCGGCGCATCCGACGCGAAGGCTGAGAAGGTTCTCCGCGGTCTGACCGTCGCTCTCGCATACGTCGATGAAGTCACCGTCATCCCGGAAGAGTTCTTCACTCAGCTGCTCGGACGCATGAGCCCTCCCGGGGCGAAGTTGTTCGGAACCACAAACCCTGACAGTCCTGCGCACTGGCTAAAAGCGAAGTTCCTTGACCGCATCGCGACGACGCTCGTCGGCTGGCGCTCCTGGCACTTCGGCCTCGATGACAACCCCGCACTGTCGGAGGATTACAAGAACCAGATCAAGACCGAGTTCACCGGCCTCTGGTATCGCCGCTTCGTGCAGGGCGAATGGGTTGCCGCTGAGGGCGCGATCTTCGACATGTGGGATGTCGAGAAGCACACGATCCCGTGGGATGACCTCCCCGAGATGCGTGAACTCATCGGCGTAGCCGTCGACTACGGAACCACCAACGCGACAGCCGGCCTGATCCTCGGTGTCTCCGCTGAGATTGACAGCCTCGGACGGCCAGCGCCCCGCCTGTTCCTGGTGGACGAGTTCCGTCACGACTCGAAGACCGCGCAGCAGAAGCTCACCGACAGTGAACTCGCCCGCAACTTCGTGCACTGGCTAAACGACCGACACCTGCCCGCGTCAACGAGCGCACGCCTCATGCCGCGCTTCACGATCACAGACCCGTCCGCCGCATCGTTCAAGGTCGAGCTCCGCAAGACCCATAACATCACCGCGACCGACGCCGACAACGACGTGCTGTACGGCATCCGCACCATGGCGTCACTGCTCGCATCTGGCGCGCTCCTCGTCGCACGCCCCACCGAAGCGAACCCGAACCGTGGCTGCCCCGGCTTCATCCAAGAAGCACCCGGGTATTCGTGGGATCCGAAAGCAACCCTCCTCGGCCAAGACAAGCCGATCAAAGTCGCTGACCACTCCCTCGACGGCGGACGCTACGTCATCACCACAACCGAGAACATTTGGCGGCGCTACATCAAGCTCGCCGCGTAAGGAGGTCTCGTGTCTGACGCTAACGCTTGGCCGCCCGCACCGTACGACATCGCATTCGCCCGTTTCCGTGAACTCGACGCATGGTGGAGCGGTAACGCTGCTGTCCTTGCCGACATTTACGGCGGCAAGTCTGCTGACGTGCAAGCCACGCACCGGGTCAACGGTCGCCAGTACCGGGGCGGTGTTCTCGGCTCCCTGTCGAAGATGTTCCTCGGTACTCCCATCGTGGAGGGTGAGAAGCGGATGCGCATGCACCTGCCTCTCGCCGCCGACCTGTGCACACTGTCCTCCGACCTGCTGTTCGGTGAAGCCCCGAAGGTGATCTTCCGCAAGCCGGAGAACGTGACCACGAAGAAGGGTGAGCAGTGGGAGCATCCCGCACAGGCACGCCTCGACACGATCCTCGGCTCCGACGAAGCACACGCTGAACTCCTGCTGCTCGGTGAGCTGTCGGCCGCTCTCGGCGGCGCATACCTCACAGTCGCATGGGACGAAGAAGTGTCGAACCATGTGTTCCCGAAAGCGTTCGCCGCTGACACCGCTGTTCCCGAGTTCCGTCATGGCCGCCTCGTCGGCGTGCGCCTGTGGACGGAGTACGAGGACGGCGACACCGTCTACCGGCTCGTTGAGCACCACAAGCGTGGCGTCATCGAATACACGCTGTACAAGGGCAAGACGAAGCAGCTCGGCGACCCGGTGCAGATCGACACGATTCCGCAGACCGCGCACTACGCCGCGCTGCGCACACCCGCAGACCTCGACGTTCAACCCGGCACGCTCCCGGAAACGGTGAAGATCGGGACGGGCGCCGGCGGCCTCGCCGTGGTTTACATGAAGAACGCTTCCCCGGTGCGTGACTGGCGCAAGCTCGGCGACCTCGCCAACCTTGGCCGCTCCGACCTTGACGGCATCCAAGACGTCCTCGACAAGTTCGACTTCGTGTGGACAAGCCTGATGCGCGACATCGAACTCGGCCAGGGCCGCCTCATCGTTGATGAAGCCATGCTCGATATCAGTTCGAAGCCTGGCGAGCCCGCCAACTTCGACACGTACCGGCAAGTGTTCACCGCTGTCGGCGCGAGCATGGGCAAGTCAGCTGACGGCAACGGCCCGGTCACGGTTGTGCAATTCGCGATCCGTGTCGAAGAGCACCTCACGGCGCTGGAAGCGTTGAAGAAGGAAATCGCGTCGGCGCTCGGCTACTCCGAATCACACCTCGGTATCGCTGGCGCTCAGGGCATGCGGACGGCGACGGAGATTGACGCTGATCTGTCGGACTCAGAGCGCACACGCGACAAGAAAGCGTTGTTCGCGAAGGGTGCGCTCGCTCAGTGGGCTGTCGCCGCGTTGCAGATCGACAAGGCCGTGTTCAAGGGTGATGACCTCGGTGACCTGGACACGCCCCCGGCCGTGGAGTTCACTCCGGTGTCTCAGGCTGACGTTGAGAAGCTGGCGCGCGTCGCTCAGCTGCTCGATGCTGCCCGTGCCGCTTCCCGCCGCGAGATTGTTCGCAGTCTGCACCCTGAGTGGGATGAGGATGCGATCGATGAAGAGGTCGCGCTGATCAACCAGGAGTTGGGTTCGCCCGCACCTGACCCCGCACTGTTCGACGGCGATGATGACGAGCAGGACGATGACGTCGCTGAGTAGCGTCCTCGCCGTCCTTGCTGTCATCGTCGGCGCACTCATCCTGTACGGGGTCTTGTGGGCGTGGTTCGCGGTGGTCATGCTTCGCCGCCTCATGCGTGGTGACTTCGGAGACCCGACAGACCTCACAGAGTAGGGGGCGAGCATGGCGCTATTCGCTCCTGACCCGAACGTTGATAGTCCCGAGGACATCATTGAGGAACTCGCCCGCGAACTGTCAGCCGTCTACCGGGACGTTGAGAATCAGCTGCTCGCTGAAATCACGGCTCGCGCGATCCGTGACGCTCAACTCGCGAACCTGCTCCCCGACGAAACCGTCGCCGGTGGGTTGACTGCCGCGCAACGGCGGGAACAGAACCGGATACTCGCTGAGCTCGCCGCGCACCGCGCCGCATCGTTCCGTGACCTGCGCCGCATCGCGGAAGAACTCGTCGGAACGTTGAACGCGCGCGAGATGGCTGAGCAGATCATCCGCATCGCGGCAGAACAGGGCGAAGCGGCAGCCGCCGCCGTCCTCGGATACGCCGCCGCAAACAGCACCGTCACCCTACCGACAGCGTGGGGCGCGAACCTGCTCCGCGCGACAGCAACCAGCACCGCATCACAGGCCGTCGCCATGGTGGCGCTGTCACTGCAGAACCGCCTCGAGGTGCTGAACCAGCGCATCACCCGTTACCCCCGCGACGCATACCAGCGGATCGTGTCGATCCACTCACCGTCAACACTGCTCGGCGTGACCACGTCCCGTATTCAGCAAGCGCTCACCGTGCAACGGTTCCTGTCCGAAGGTATCCCCGGGTTCGTTGACAAGTCGGGCCGGCGCTGGACGATCGGTTCGTACTCCGAAATGGCTGGGCGAACCAGCGTGAACCGGGCGTTCAACGACGCAGGCATCTGGCGCATGCAGCAGTCCGGCATCAACCTTGTCACCGTCGTGCGCGGCCTGGACTCGTGTCGCAAGTGTGCTGAGTGGGCGGGGAAGATTCTCTCCACCGACGGAACCACGGGCACGGTCACTGTCCCGCACGCGACGAACGTCGGCCAGTCGGTCATCGTCAACATTGCGGGAACCGTGGACGATGCTCGCGCCGCTGGCTGGAACCATCCGAACTGCCGATGCCGCACGGTGGCATACTCCCCCGGTCTCACCGTCCCACAGGGCGACACCACGTATGACGAAGCCGCCGAGAAAGAGCGCGCGAAACAGCGTGCCCTTGAGCGTGAGATTCGGGCAGCGAAACGCCGTGAAGCGACAGCGATGAACGACGTCGACCGGAAGCGTGCCACAGCTGACGTGCGTGAAGCACAAGCGAACATGCGCGACTTCATCAAACAGACAGGCCGTAACCGCGACTCGTACCGCGAACAGCTGCACTTCGCTGACGGCAAATAGACCATCCCGGCAGGGGTCAACACGTCCAATCTCTGGGCATGAGGCCTCCACGTGAAGACCGCTCAAGACGCGCGCCCCTTTCTCGCGCTAGGCGGCACTGCCCCTGCCGGGTGTGACCACAACTGAATACCCCGCAATGGGGCGGACTGACCCTCCGTGGAACGGGTTGATGAGTCGAGGCCAGCACTCCTCTGGGGTAACGGCCGGGTGAAGATGACGGAGCTAGTAGAACCGGCCCCTCGACTCCCCTCATTCTCCGTGCCGTCGTTGGCCCTGCACTGCGACGGCACGGTTCCTCTTCCCGCACGCATGGGTGTGGGTTAACCGATCCCGCCAGGTGCGGGGCAAGGAGTAAACCGATGGACACCATCACAAACACCCCGCACGCACGCCGTGGCGCTGACGGGCTCGCACAGATCGGCCCGACTCGCTACGACGTCATGGGCGTGCGTTTCATTGAGGGCGAAGGCGCTGGCGGCGATGCCGGCGACCAGAGCCAGCAACAGGGCGAACAGCAGCAGTCCACCCCGCCGTGGGGCGACGATAAGTCGAAGTTCGACCCGGACAAGGCGTGGGCGCTGATCCAGAACGTCAAGGGTGACCTTGCCAGCGAGAAGGCCAAGACCGATCAGAAGATCGCTGACGCCGTAACCGCTGCAGAGAAGAACATCCTCGGCAATATCGCGAAGGCGCTCGGCGGCGGAGAAGAGCAGGAAACTGACCCGGCGAAGCTGAACGCATCCCTCACCGACCTCACGTCGAAGCTCGCCGAGAAGGACGCGACAATCACAGACGCGGCCGCGCAAATCAAGGCCGGTCAGGTCGCACTGCAGGTCGCGATTCACGCACCCGCGCTCGGCGCAAACACCGCGCTTCTGCTCGCGAACGAGCAGTTCAAGACCTCCATCGCGTCGGTAGAACCGACCGATGAGGCGGCCGTGAAGGCCGCAATCACCAAGGCGTTGCAGGACAATGCCGCACTCAAACAGCCCCCGACGCGTTCAGGCGACGCGGCGCACACTGGGCCGACCGTTCAGTCCCTCGAAGCACAGCTCAAGGCAGCTGTGGAGAAGAAGGACATCGCGGCATCCATCAGCTTGAAGCGACAGATCGCCGCCGCGCGATCCGCTCAGTAACCAAAGGAGATCAGCATGGCTGGAATCACCGGGCAGGGTACGACGTACAACCTGCCGAACTACACGGGCGAACTGTTCAACGTCAGCCCGTCCGAAACGCCCCTGCTCACCGCTATCGGTGGCCTGTCGGGTGGCGAGGAAACCAAGTCCGTCGAGTTCGAGTGGCAGGAAGAAGACCTCCGCGAATCGTCGGAGAACCGTTCCCGACTCGAGGGTGCGAACGCTCAGACCGCCGACGGCCGTGTGCGCCGCAACGTGAAGAACGTTGTCGAGATTCACCAGGAAACTGTTGAAGTCTCGTACACGAAGCAGGCCGCGACCGGCCAGCACTCCGGCGTCAACAACGACCAGAGCAACCCGGTCACGAACGAGCTCGACCACCAGTTCACTCTGGCCCTCAAGGCGAAGGCGGTTGACGTAGAGCTGTCGTTCATCCGTGGCCGTAAGCACGTCCCGTCGAACAACACCACAGCCCGCCGCACGGGCGGTCTGATCGAGGCGATCACGTCGAACGTCATCAACCTTGGTGAGGCTCACGACGCGCTCGCCGCCGCGACCGACACCATCACGGAAGCATCGACCACGCTCGTCAACGGCGACGCGGTTCGCTTCACGTCCGTGGGCGTTTCGACGGCGATCTTCCTCGACCGCGTTTACTACGTGGTCGCGGCGGGCGCGGGCTCGTTCAAGGTCTCCGCGACCAAGGGCGGCGCACCGATCGCCATCGGCACCGCCACCGTCTCGCTGCGCAAGCTCACCACGGCCGGCACCACCAAGGACACGTACGATGCTCTCTTTGAGCGCGTATTCCAGTCCGGTGGCCTCGGCGACGACACCGCGTCGATCCTCGTCGGCGCACGTCAGAAGCGCAACCTGTCGACGGCGTACGCGAAGGCGTTCGGCCAGTACCAGGAAGAGTCCCGCACCGTCGGTGGCGTTAACTTCACCACGATCATGAGCGACTTCGGCACGTTCAACGTCCTTCTGGATCGTTGGATGCCCGACGACGCGTTCGCGGTGTCGACGCTGTCGCAGCTCAAGCCTGTGTTCCTGAACGTCCCCAACAAGGGCCACTTCTTCTCCGAGCCTCTCGCAAAGGTCGGCGCTTCCGACCGCGAGCAGCTGTACGGCGAGGTCGGCCTCAAGTGGGGCAACGAGCGCGCTCACGGCATCATCCGTGACCTTCCGGTTGAGCCCGTCTGGGCGTAACCCCAACCGCTGGCCCCGTCGCCTCCGTGGCGGGGCCAGCATCAAACGAAAGCAGGGAAATCATGGCACCGAAGTTCACGGCCCCTGAGCCGTTTACGGGCACGTTCGCCGGCATCGAGTTCGAGAACGGTGTTGGCACCGCTGACGTTGACGAGGCCGCGACCGCGGTTCTTGTCGCTCACGGCTACACCGTTGAAGCCACTGCCTCCGCACCTGAGGGTGACCCGTCGGACAAGTGGACGGCTGACCAGCTGAAGGACTACGCCAAGACGCACGACATCACGGTGTCGGGCAACAAGGGCGAAGTCCTCAAGACGATCACCGACACGCTCGCTGAGCGCAAGGCCGAAGCCGCGAAAACGGCTGCTGAGCAGGCCGCGGCCGACGAATCCGCGAACACCCCTCCCGCGTCCTAGACGTGAACCGCTGTGCCCGCGACCTGACTCCCCCGGTCGCGGGCACAGCCCCACAGGAAGGTCATCATGAAGATCACACACCCGCACCCGGAACCCGGGCGGCAAGAGTTCATCGGTGTTGAGTTCCGTGACGGGGTTGCGTTCGTTGACGAACTGCACCCGGAGCGACGCCTCGCACTGACCCAGCACGGCGCAACCATCGAAGAGGAACCCATCCTTGACGCGATCGTGACGCCGCTCGCCGACCTGACGAAGGCGGAGCTTCAGCAGCTTGCCGCCGCCAACGACATCACAGTCCCGCCGAAGGCCACGAAGGCCGCGATCCTCGACCTGCTCAAGGCGCACGACTGGCCGGAGATTGGTGACGGCGACACGTTGGGCGGCGACGATGCGTAAGTATGCGACGCTCACCGAATACAAGGCTTTCGCGGAACAGGCACCCGAAAACGATTCGGTCGTTGAGAAACGCCTCGGCACCGCATCGTTCGAGGTCGACGGCCTCACCCGCCTCGCCGCCTACGAAACCGACGCCGAAGGCTATCCCACTGATCCGCTGATCCGTGAAGCGTTCAAGGACGCGACGTGCGCGATCATCCAGCACTGGGAAGAGACCGGCGACCCGCTCGGCACCGCACTCACGCAAGGGGCGGTCAGCATCGGCTCTGTCAGCCTCGGCACCACGTCATCCTCGAAGTCCTCCCTCACCGACGCGGAGGTGCGTGAGCAGCGCATCGGCTCCCTCGCCATCACGATCCTCAAGAACGCGGGCTTGATCCGCTCAGCGATCGCTCACACGTAGGAGGTTGCCGTGCCCCGTCTGATGAAATCACATCTTCCTCACCGAGTCACGATCACCCCTTTCGAGGGCGAGACGGCAACCGGCAATACCTGGGGCACGCCCCGCACCGTTCACGCGTACGTCGAGCAGAAGACTCGACTGCGCGTTGACCGCCGCTCGACCTCTCCCACGTCTGGGCAGGAAATCACGTCCACAACGATGGTGTTCTTGCTCCCCCAAGACGATGTCGCACCGCGCACACTCGTGACGGTGTGGGCGGGCACGCCCCGCGAACGAACCTCTGAGGTCATCGACTCTGCGTTCTTTGACTACAAGGGCACCCCTTCCCACGTCGAAGCGTTTTTGGAGTAGCCGTGTACGAGTGCGAGAAGTGCGGATCCGAATGGCCGTCTGAGCTGGCCGCGTCGTACTGCTACGACCAAGACATTTCCGACGAACGTGACCGCGGCGAAAACCGCACCTACCGGGGGGAGTTGTCATGGGAGTGAGCGTGAACGTCTCCGTCGACTCGAACTTCGACACAGGCCAGCTCGACGCGAGCCTCGTGCGCGGCATTAACCTCGCGACCGAACGCGGCCTCGCAATCACCTCTGAACGTGTCCCCCTCGACATTGGGACGCTCGTCGGCACCGGAGCTGTCACGCCAGCCACCGACCCTGACGAGGGCGCGGAAATCACGTACGACACCCCATACGCTGCACGCCTCCACGAGCACCCTGAATACAACTTCCAGGGCGGCCGTCAAGGCAAGTACGTCGAAGAGCCGATCCTCGAAGCGCGTGACGAGCTCGCCTCGATCATCGTCGCGGCGGTGCTGCGTGGCTGAGCTATTTGCTGAGGACGAGGGCGCTGAGCGGTACATCCCATCAGGTCCGAACGCGCGGTCGGTCGCGATCCTCGCCGAAACCCGCTGCCAGATGGGAATGGATGATGACTAACCCCGCTCTGATCCTCAACGAGGCCCTCGCTGAGCTCCTGCACGACAACGGTCTCGCCGTCTACAAGCCGACCGGCGCGCTCCCTGAACGGGGCATCAAGCTCGACGGCGTCATGCCGACGACGATCAACGACTTCACACTCCTGTCCCCGCAGACGCCTCTCGCCGACGGCCGCGCCGACATGACGTATCGGGTGCAAATCTTCACCCGCCGCAAAGGCTCGCCCCTGCAGGTCATGGAGTGGGCGAACGACCTCCGTGCTGTCCTCGATCAGAAGGCGTACACGCCACAGGTGCTCGGCATTTCGTGGGCGTGGGAGTTCTCCGCCACCACGTTTGACCCCGACACTCAGGGCCGCTCAGCCGTCGCCGCAACATACATGTTCCGCGGCCGCCGCTAACCCACAAACCACCCCTCCACGTGAGGGGCACGCCTTCGGGCATCCCCACCAGAACAAAGGAGAAACCATGGGTGATCAGACCCTTTACAACACCATGACGCCGTCTGCCGGCTCGGTGACCCTCGCTCACGAGCGCATCATCCGCCTCAAGCTGAGCGGCGTGTTCGTGAACATGACCGCCGACATCAACAACCTTGCCCTGAACCCGACGCCGATCACCGTTCCCCGCGAACGCTACGGCAACAAGGGCAAGACCGCTGAGGATGTCATCGGCTACAACTTCGCGCCGTCGTTCGACGTCGAGGTTGTGCGCGACCCTGCAACAAAGCAGATCGTCGCCGCTCAGGCGTGGGTGCTCGACCTCATGAAGGCCGCGTATGCGACCGGTGAGCTCAACAAGCGCACCCTGCAGATCATCACCGACGCGTTCGATGAGCGATTCCCCGCTTTTGAGGGCAAGTTCTCCGTCACCGTCGCTGAGGGTGCCACCGGTTACGCCGACAAGGGCGTGCTCCGCTTCACGCTCAAGAACGACGGCGACACCGCGATCCTCGCGACGTCCCCTATCGCCGGTACTGGTGTGCCGGTCATTGAGACGGTGACACCGCCGGCGCAGGGCGCGGGCGACCTCGTCGTTGTGCGCGGCTACGGTCTCGGCACGGCGGTCTCCGCCACGGTCAAGGCTGTCGCGGCGACTGAAATTCGCGTCGTTGACGCGAACCAGCTGGTCATTCAGCTTCCCACCGGAACCACGGCGGGCGCTGCACCGATCATCGTGACGAACGACAAGGGCGCTTCCGCCGCATTCAGCTACACCGCCGGTTAACCGGCACTGATCACGAGAGCAGGGAAACTCACCATGATCACCGCAACAAAACAAGGCCGTAACCTTCACATCGCCGTGGAGGGGATCGAAAAACCATTCGTTATTCGACCCCTCCCCGGCTATGCGGGCATCCAGATGACGGAGGACTACCTCCAAACGATGGGCGGCAACGGCGAGAACATGCTCGGCGCACTGCAGATGGCTGTCGACGGTGCACGCGAGAACGCGATCACCGGACGCTGGGAACCTGTGCCCGAACCAGAGCAGACGAACTACGCGCGCATCGGTCGGGAACTGTCGCAGACGGAAGCGGAATGGGTTCTCATGCCCGCGTTCTTCTGGCAAACGATACTCGGCATGGACGGCGTGAAGACGTACATCGAAGGCATGGCAGACAACGACGGGAACGGCCTCGGTGGCACTTTAAAAGCAGCCGCCGCGCTGTCGTCCCGTCTGGGGCTCTCAGCGCGGCTGACATCGCCCCATACGGCATAGGAACTCCCAACTCCGAGGGCTATTACCCGGAGTACGTGTACCCGCCCGAGTGGAAGGTCGAACGCGCCCGCATCCTGTCGGGTGCGAAACCCCAACCGCAAGGCGGCATCACGGCTCATGAGTTCTGGCGCATGGTCATGCCGGAAATCTACGAGCGGGTCGAACTCGACCTCGCACAGCAAGACTTCATCACCGACCTTGACCGTGCACTCGAAACACGGTCGTGGCATTTCGTTCGCGCCGCGATCCTGCGGCTTTCCGACATCGACGGCACGTGGGTGCGGAAGGCGGTAACCGATGTCAGTGTTCAACGCAGGCGCGCTGGTCTGGAAGATTCAAACGGTCGGGGCGGAGATTCTTCGACGCGACTTGAAGGACGCCCAGGAGGGGTTCGACAAGACCGGTGACGCGGCGGCCAAGGCTGGCAAGAAGGTTTCTGACCAGGGCACCGCGACCGACAAGGCCGCCGCATCTGCGAAGAACGCCAAGCGGCCCCTCGATGACCAAGCGGCGGCAACTAAGAAGTCTGCCGACGAGGCGGCGAAAGCCGAGAAGGCCGCAAAGGAGCATGCTGCAGCGCTCGAGCATCAGCGCCAAGCGGCTCAGCAGCTCGCGAACGCGATGATGCTCGCGGGTGCCGCTGTCGCCGCGATGGTGACGCTCGCCGTCGTGAAGAACACCGAGTTCGACCAGGCCATGTCGAACACGTCTGCCGCGATCATGGCGACGAAGGAAGAGCAGGAAGCGCTCGGCGAGGCCGCACTGCAGGCCGGTGCTGACACCGCCTACTCGGCGACTGAGGCCGCCGCCGCTCAGGAAGAACTCGCCAAGGCGGGCATGAGCGTCACGTCGGTCATCAAGGGTGGCTTGAACGGTGCGCTGTC